>DASWRQ010000122.1:0-7440 GCA_036403095.1 Kutzneria sp.
GAGGCGGGTGGTCGTCCTGGCTCAAGAAGAGGCCAGGATGCTCAACCACAACTACATCGGCACCGAGCACATCCTCCTGGGTCTGATCCACGAGGGTGAGGGTGTCGCCGCCAAGGCGCTGGAGTCGCTGGGCATCGCCCTCGAGGGCGTTCGCCAGCAGGTGGAAGAGATCATCGGTCAGGGTCAGCAGGCGCCGAGCGGGCACATCCCGTTCACGCCCCGGGCCAAGAAGGTGCTCGAGCTGTCGCTGCGCGAAGCGCTGCAGCTCGGCCACAACTACATCGGCACCGAGCACATCCTGCTCGGACTGATCCGCGAGGGCGAGGGCGTGGCCGCCCAGGTCCTGGTCAAGCTGGGCGCGGACCTCAACCGCGTCCGCCAGCAGGTGCTTCAGCTGCTGTCCGGCTACCAGGGCAAGGAGCCGGCCGAGGCCGGCGGCCGCGGCGAGGGCACTCCGTCCTCCTCGCTCGTGCTGGACCAGTTCGGCCGCAATCTCACCGCGCTTGCCCGCGAGGGCAAGGTGGACCCGGTCATCGGCCGGGCCAAGGAGATCGAGCGGGTCATGCAGGTGCTCTCGCGCCGCACCAAGAACAACCCGGTGCTCATCGGCGAGCCCGGCGTCGGCAAGACCGCCGTCGTCGAGGGCCTTGCCCAGATGATCGTCAAGGGCGAGGTGCCCGAGACGCTCAAGGACAAGCAGCTCTACACCCTCGACCTGGGCTCGCTGGTCGCCGGCTCCCGTTACCGCGGTGACTTCGAGGAGCGCCTCAAGAAGGTGCTCAAGGAGATCCGCACCCGCGGCGACATCATTCTGTTCATCGACGAGATCCACACCCTGGTCGGCGCGGGCGCCGCCGAGGGTGCGATCGACGCCGCCAGCATCCTCAAGCCGATGCTGGCCCGTGGCGAGCTCCAGACCATCGGCGCGACCACGCTCGACGAGTACCGCAAGTACGTCGAGAAGGACCCGGCTCTTGAGCGCCGGTTCCAGCCGATCCAGGTCGGCGAGCCGACCCTGGAGCAGACCATCGAGATCCTCAAGGGTCTGCGCGACCGGTACGAGGCGCACCACCGCGTCTCGATCACCGACTCGGCGCTGGTGGCCGCGGCCACGCTGGCCGACCGGTACATCAACGACCGGTTCCTGCCGGACAAGGCGATCGACCTGATCGACGAGGCCGGCGCCCGGATGCGCATCCGCCGCATGACCGCGCCGCCGGACCTGCGCGAGTTCGACGAGAAGATCGCCGACGTTCGCCGGGACAAGGAGTCCGCGATCGACGCGCAGGACTTCGAGCGCGCGGCCAAGCTCCGTGACCAGGAGAAGCAGCTGCTCGCGCAGAAGGCCGAGCGTGAGAAGCAGTGGAAGGACGGCGACCTCGACGTCGTCGCCGAGGTCGACGACGAGCAGATCGCGGAGGTGCTGGCCAACTGGACCGGCATCCCCGTCTTCAAGCTCACCGAGGAGGAGACCACCCGTCTGCTCCGCATGGAGGACGAGGTCCACAAGCGGATCATCGGCCAGGAGGAGGCCGTCAAGGCCGTCTCCAAGGCGATCCGCCGTACTCGTGCCGGCCTGAAGGACCCGAAGCGCCCGTCGGGCTCGTTCATCTTCGCCGGCCCGTCCGGTGTCGGTAAGACCGAGCTGTCCAAGGCGCTGGCCAACTTCCTGTTCGGCGACGACGACGCGCTCATCCAGATCGACATGGGCGAGTTCCACGACCGGTACACCGCGTCCCGGCTGTTCGGTGCGCCTCCCGGCTACGTGGGCTACGAGGAGGGCGGCCAGCTCACCGAGAAGGTGCGCCGCAAGCCGTTCTCGGTCGTGCTGTTCGACGAGATCGAGAAGGCCCACCAGGAGGTCTACAACACCCTCCTGCAGGTGCTGGAGGACGGCCGCCTGACCGACGGCCAGGGGCGCACGGTGGACTTCAAGAACACCGTGATCATCTTCACCTCCAACCTGGGCACGCAGGACATCTCCAAGGCCGTCGGCCTGGGCTTCTCCGGTGGTGGTGTCGAGGGCACCAACTACGAGCGGATGAAGATCAAGGTCAACGACGAGCTGAAGAAGCATTTCCGCCCGGAGTTCCTCAACCGCATCGACGACATCATCGTGTTCCACCAGCTGACCCAGGACGAGATCATCAAGATGGTCGACCTGATGATCACCCGGGTCGAGACTCAGCTGAAGAACAAGGACATGTCGCTCGAGCTCACGCCGTTGGCCAAGCAGCTGCTGGCCAAGCGGGGCTTCGACCCGGTGCTGGGCGCGCGGCCGCTGCGTCGCACGATCCAGCGCGAGATCGAGGACCAGCTGTCGGAGAAGATCCTGTTCGGGGAGCTGCAGCCCGGTCAGATCGTGCTCTGCGACGTGGAGGGCTGGAGCGGCGAAGGCTCCGACGACAAGGCGCACTTCGTGTTCCGCGGCGAGACCCGTCCGCTGCGGATCCCGGACGCCCCGCCGGTCGGCCTGGCCGCTCACGGCGGCGACGTCGCGCAGGAGTTCGACGGCGAGTGAGCTAGTGCTGTAGACAGGGCGGTTTCCCGGTTCGCCGGGGAACCGCCCTTGTCGTGTTCAATGGATGGTGTGGCCAGCAGCGTGCGGACCCGTCCGACCCGCCGGGCGCCCGCCTACCTGGACGAGGGCCGGCGGCGGATCGGCGGCGCGCCGCTGACCTTCCTGCTGTCCCTGCTCACCGCCGCCGTGATCGCCATGGTCGCGCTGCGGCTGTTCGGCATCGACGGCGACCACGTGATGGTGGTGCTGCTGGCCGGCGTCCCGTTCGCCGCCGGTGGCGGGGCGCTGCTCGCGCTGTTCGCCATGCTGTGCCGGCGCTGGGCCGTCGCCGTCGTCGCGCTGGCCTTCACCGCCTGCCTCGTTGCCGCCGTCCTGCCGCGGACCTTCACCGCGCCGCGGCCGTACGGCTCCGGGCCGGCCGTGCGGGTGCTCAGCCTCGACCTGGCCCAGGGCCGGGCCAACGCCGCCGACGTCGTCGCCCTGATCCGCGATCAGCACATCGACGTCGTCGCCTTGCAGGAGCTGACCCCCTCGTCGGTGACCGCCCTGAACGCCGCCGGCCTCGCCGCCGAGCTGCCGTCCCAGCTGTTCGCCCCCGGTGACGGGCCGACCGGCTCCGGCATCGCCTCCCGCTACCCGCTGCAAGCCGTGATCATCGATCCGCCCACCACGTTCCCGCAGGTCACCGCCAAGGTATCGCTGCCGCAGCAGCGGGCCGTCGAGGTCCAGTCCGTGCATATCCGGCCGCCGACCGACGACAACACCACCGACACGTGGAAACGGGAACTCGATGCCCTGCCCGACCCCGTCGACGGCGTCCCGCCCATGATCCTGGCCGGCGACTTCAACGCCACCATCGACCACGCCGGCCTCCGCTCCGCCCTGGTCAGCGGCTACGTCGACGCCGCCGCCGAGGCCGGTCAGGGCCTCACGCCCACCTGGCCCACCGGCGGCACTGTGCCGCCGTTGCTGCCCATCGACCACCTGCTCGTCGACAACCGCTGCCCCGTCGACTCCTTCGCCGCCTTCGCCGTCCCCGGCAGCGACCACAAGGCCGTCCTCACCCAGTTCGTCGCGACCGTTCGCGGTTGATCTCCGGCGGGGCCGTGCCATGCTGTCGCCATGAGGGGGAGGATCTCTGTTGTTGTGCTGCTCGCGCTGGCTCTGGCCGGCTGTGGCAGCCGCACACAGCCCAGTTCACCGACCACGCCGGTCGACTTCGTCCGGCACGCCAACGCGGTGTCACCGGCGACCGTGGACGGCGGGTACGCGCCGCCGGGCTCGGGCATCCGGCAACTGGTGACGGTTGGCCAGTGCGCCGTCGGCGTCGGCGTGTTCGAGAACGGCTACCGCGCGGTCGGCGCGAACTGGAACGGGGACGCCGACTGCACGAAGTTCACGCTGCCGCTGAACAAGCCGGCATCGGCCGGCGATCGGCTGCCGAGCCAAGGCGGTTGGGACGGCTCCGGCATGGCCGCGAACGGCGCGGTCGCGTTGTCCGACGGCATGGTCATCGGCGTGGACACCTCCGTGCAGCGGCTCAACTCGGACGGGACCGTGACCACGCTGGCCGATCTGCACCTGCCGTGGCACAAGCCGTCCGACGAGAGCGGCGACACAGGCCGGGCGGAATCCGTTGTGCAGTCCGGGGATCGGTTGGTGATCGGCGGCGGAGAGACCGTCGGTGGCAAGGTCACCGGACTGATGTGGACCTCGACCGACGGCGGCCGCACGGTGACCCCGGTCGACCTGCCCCAGGCCAATGGATACGTCGGCGCGATGGCGGCCAGCGACAACACCATCGTCGCGGCCGCGACGGCCGGCGCCCGCGGTGGCCTTGTCACGTGGCGTTCCACCGACGGCGGCCAGAGCTGGCAGCTGCACGAGATCCCCGGCGTGTCGGGCGGCACCTTCATCGTCAAGATGCTGCGGACCGACCACGGCTGGCTGATCGTCGGCAGCTCCGCCACGAGCGCCGGGCCGTTCCTGGCCAGCAGCCCGGACGGCGTGGCCTGGACGAAGGCCGACACCGCCGCGATGGGATCCGGCACGGTCCACGACGCCACCGGCGGCAAGGACGAGGACCTCGTGCTGGTCGGGTCGAGCGGGAAGTGCGCCGTCGCTTGGACGGCGGCCGATGACGGCTCGTGGCAGCGCGGCGACCTGGGCTGCGGCGGGGACATCCCGAACGCGGTGACCACGTTGGCCGACGGGCGAGTGATCATCGTCGGAGCCCATGACCTGTGGGTCAGGGCTTGAGGGTGCCCGGCCAGAGGTACTGGTCGGCCGGCTGGGTGGTGCCGCGGAACCAGGTGTCGAAGAAGCCTTTCAGGTCCTTGCCGCTGATCTGCTCCACGTACGCCTCGAACGCCGGCCAGGTGGCGTTGCCGTCGCGGTGCAGCGCCGGCCAGGTCTTGAGGACCGAGAAGAAGGCGTCGTCGCCGATGGTGCGGCGCAGGGCGTGCATGGCCATCGGGCCCTTGCTGTAAACGGCGCTGAACTCGTTGCCGGCACCCATGTCGTAGAGCTTGCCGGCGAAGATCGGCTGGCCCTTCTGCACCGCCTTGCGGTACGTGTCGTCCAGGTTCGCGCCCTCCTTGGCCTCGGCCCACAGCCATTGCGCGTAGCTGGCCAGGCACTCGTTGAGGCAGACGTCCTTCCACTGCTGCACCGACACCGAGTCGCCCCACCACTGGTGGGCGTTCTCGTGCACGATCGTGCTCAGGTCGGTCCACTTCGCGTAGATCGGCCGGGTCTGCGTCTCCAGCGAGAAGCTGATCTTGTCGGCCAGGAAGATGCCGCCGGCCGCGTCCTGCGGGTACTTGCCGAACTTGCCCGACAGGAAGTCGAGGATCTCCGGCAGCCGGGCCTCCAGCGCCTTCTTGTCGTCCGTGCCGGGGGCGAAGGCCGACACCACGGGCGTGCCGTCGGCCAGCTTGCCGCTGGTCATGGTCCAGTGGTCGATGCCGACCGTGGTCAGGTACGAGGCGATCGGATCCGGCTCGTCCCAGCGGTAGGTCGTCCAGCCGCCGCCCGACTCGTTGTGGCCGGCCACGCCGTTGGAGATCACGCTCCAGCCGTCCGGGACCTTGGCCGCCAGGTGGAAGGCCGCCTTGTCGGTCGGCGTGTCGTTGACCGGGTACCAGGTCGCCGCCGAGTGCGGCTCGCCCGCCGCGAAAGCGCCGCCACTGCTGGAGATCTGCCAGCCCTCAGAGCCCAGCTTCTTCGACTTCACCGCGTTCGGCTCGCCGCCGTACTGCACCTCCACGCTGAAGGTGCTGCCGTTGGCGATGGCCTGCGCCGGCGTGATCACCAGCTTGTCCTCGCCGCGCGTCGTTTCCGCCTCCTGGCCGTCCACTGTCACCGTGCGGACGTCCAGTCCGACCAGATCGAGGCTGAACTCGTTGAGGTTCTGCTTGGCCTTGGCCGTGATCGTGGTGTCGCCGTCCAGGTGGTGCGACTGCGGGTCGTACGTGATCGCCACGACGTAGTTCGAGGCGTTGTAGCCGCCGTTTCCGCTGGTCGGGTAGTACGGGTCGGCCGCTGTCCTGGCACCGGCCGTGCCCTCTACACCGTTCTCCGCCGTTTTCGCCGCCGGCGTGCAGGCCACGCACAGTGCCGTGACCGCCAGCAGCGCCGCCACTTTCCCAACCCGCATGCCGACGTGTGTACCAGGTGGTATGAGTGCTCCGTGTTCGATGTCGTCGAGTTCGGCGGCTCCGGCCCCGGGATCGTGCTGCTGCACGGGCTGATGGGCCGGGCCACCACCTGGTGGCCGGTGGCCCAGTGGCTGGTCCGCTACGGGCGGGTGGTCGGTCTTGATGCGCGGGGACACGGTCGTAATACGCATCGCGGCGGCCTTTGGCGCACCGAGGACTTCGCTTCCGACGCCGCCGCCGTGATCCGTTCTTCGGACCTGGGCCCTTCAGTCGTCATCGGCCACTCCATGGGCGGGCTGCACGCCCTCGTCCTGGCCGCCCTCGAGCCCTCGCTCGTCCGCGGTGTCGTCGTCGAGGACTTCGCCCCCGACCAGCGCGGCCGCACCGTCGACCCTTGGCGGGCCGAGTTCTCCAGTTGGCCCACTTTCCAGTCCCTGGCCCACGTCCGGTCCTTCTTCGGCCCCGTCGGCGACTACTTCGTCGAGTGCTTCGAGGAACGCCCCGACGGCTACCACCTCATCGCCGACCTCGAGGACCTCTACCGCATCGCCGCCGAATGGGGCGAACGCGACTACTGGCCCTTCGTCGACCGCGTCCAGGCTCCGTTGTTGGTCATCGAGGCCGAGCACACCTTCATGCCCGCCGGCCAGCAGGCTGCCATGGCCGCTCGTGTCCCCGACGGCCGGCACATCCTCGTCGAAGGCGCCGGCCACCTCGTCCAGCTCAGCGCCCCCGCCGTCTATCGCGGCGCCGTCGAGGCCTTCCTGTCAGGGCTGCCGGGCCGGTGAGTCATCCGCGACCGATCGCACAGATCGAACCTCCGCCCAGGTCACGCATCCAGTTGGTTTGGATAGCTACCTCGTGAACAGCACGTCCACCTCGCCGGTGGCGGTGTCGGTGATGCCGACCTCGTCCACCTTGGCCCGGATGGGCTCGACGGGGTGCAGGGCGGCGATGCCGGCGGCCAGGGTGGGCGTGTCGATCTCCTGGGCCAGGGCGCAGTGCGGCACCCAGGAACCGGGCAGGTAGTAGGCGACCGGGTTCTTGACCTTCTTGGCCAGCACGTCGTGCACGGCCGAGTGGACGGCCAGCAGCTCGTTGTCGACGACGGCGGTGAGTACGAGGTTGTTCTCGGTGGTGGGGAAGGTGCCGAGGGTGTAGAGCCAGATGCTGGGCAGGGCCAGCAGGTTCAGCTCGGCGGCCAGGTCGGCGCGGGTCTGGCGGGTGAACGTGCCGCCCAGCGCGAAGGTGACGTGGGGC
>DASWRQ010000123.1:0-73761 GCA_036403095.1 Kutzneria sp.
CGGCCGGATTCGGCTCATTCGTGGCTGCAACCGCTCACATTCACAGTTGACTGTGACTGAAAACTACCGAGAGTGCACTTCCCCAAACACGTTCGTGCCATCAAGATGTGTCCCGTGGTGCGGTATCGAATGACCAGACGCGACCAGCCCGTGGCGGCCAACGCCGCCGGCGGGGACTCGACGCTGGTCACCGCCCTCTACCAGGAACATCGAGGCGCGCTGTTCGGCCATGTGCTCCGGCTGACGGGCGGCGACCAGCAGTGGGCCGAGGATGTGGTCCAGGAGACCCTGTTCCGGGCCTGGCGCAACGCGGACAAGCTCGACGACGCCCCCGGACTGCTCCGGGCGTGGCTGTTCACCGTCGCGCGCCGAATCGTTATCGACGGCCGGCGGAGCAAGGGCGCCCGCCCCCCGGAGACCGAGGCCGGGCCGCTGGAGATGGTCGCGGTGCCCGACGGCACCGACAAGGCGCTGTCGGCCATGGTGGTGGCCGAGGCCTTACGCAGCCTGTCGCCCGAGCACCGCGAGGCTATCCTGCAGACATACCTCAAGGACCGGACCGTGAACGAGGCGGCCGAGGTGCTGGGGGTGCCGCCGGGCACGGTGAAGAGCCGGGTGTACTACGCACTGCGGGCCCTGCGGCGAGCCTTGCAGGATCGGGGGATGACCACATGACATCGCCGACCGACCACGTGGACGTCGCGGCCTACGTGCTGGGGGCACTGGACGAGTCGGACAACGCCCTGTTCGAGCGCCACCTGGCCACCTGTCCGCGCTGCCAGGCGGAGCTGGACGAGCTGTCCGGCCTGCCGTCGCTGCTCGACCAGGTCCGCGGCAGCGGCCTGCTGGCCGACCTGCTCGGCGACGACCTGGCCGGCCCGGCGCGCGGCAGCGTCGCGCCCAGCAGCGTCAATCCGCTCGGGGGCCTGAGCACTCCCCCGCCGATGCTGGGCAACAGCGGGGCCTTCCCGACCGCCGGCGGGACCTTCCCGGGCAACGCGAGCCCGTTCCCCAGCGGTCCGCCCTCGCCGCCCCGGCACAGCTCCCGCCAGCGCGCCGACATGTCTCCCACCCGCCCACGCGACGACATATCTCCCACCCGCCCACCCATGGGCGGCATGCCCGACCTGTCCGACTTCCGCCCGGCGCCGCAGCTGCCGTCGCCGCCTCGGACGGAGGACAAGGTGCTCCAGGGCGTGATGGTGAACATCGCCGACGCCCGGCGACGCCGCAGGCGCACCGGCGTGCTGGCCGCGGCCGCCGCGGCGGTGCTGATCATCGGCGGCCCGCTGCTCGCCCTGGGCCTGACCGGCGCCTTCGGCGGCGGCCCGGCGGAGACCATCCAGGCCAGCAGCGGCCCGGTGAGCGCCAAGGTCGGCCTGACCGGCGACGACCACGGCACCGAGGTGTCGTTCGAGCTGACCGGTGTGAAGGGTCCGCTGGACTGCACGCTCTACGCGGTGTCCAAGGACGGCAAGACCCGCCGCGCGGTGAGCAGCTGGACCGTGGACTCGAAGGGCTACGGCAACGACCAGAACCCCAACGCGCTGCGCATCGACGGCAACGTCGCGATCGCGCGGTCGGATCTGGGCAAGCTGGAGTTCGCCCGCGAGGGCGGCCCCGACATCCTGGACATCGACGTCTGACTTCTTCCGCTCCGTAAACGTCTGTGGCGCACGGCTTTCGCCGTGCGCCACAGACGTATAACGATGATCTTGCGGTCAGCCCAGCAGGGCGTCACCGAGGGTGACTCCGTTGGGTGAGCCCCAGCCGGACGCCATGTCGAACCCCGAACCCGCCTTATAGAAGCGGTTGTCCCCCACTGTCACGTCGTTGACAGCCACCCCGCCCAATGCGTACAGCTTCGGGTTGAGCTGGCCGATGCGCAGCTTGCCCAGGATGCCGGCGCGCTGGTTGACCAGCGTCAGGTACGAGGCCCACAGCGGCGAGGCCGCGCTGGTGCCGCCGTTGCGACCCCAGGCGCCCTGGATGTAGACCGAGTACTCGCCGCCGGAGGCCGCCGCCGACACGTCCGGCACCTGTCGCTTGCCGTCACCGGTCTGCCACAGCGGCTTGTCGAACACCATCGACTCGCCGCCGCCGCCGGCCCAGCCGCCGCCCTGGTTCCAGGTCGTCTCCGAGGCCCGCGTGCCGTCGGTGTTCAGCAGCAGCTTCGTGCCGCCGACGCTGGTCACGTACGGGTTGGAGCCGGGGAAGTCCACCGCCAGGTCGGCCGCGTGCTGGGTGTTGGCGTCCCGCTCGCAGTCGTAGGCGCCCGCGTCGCCGGAGGGCGCGAAGAAGGTCATGCCCTGCGCCGCGGCCTGCTTGGCCACCGCGTCCACCGCCTGCATCGAGGCCAGGCTGCGGTCGTACTCGCACAGGCCCCAGCTCGACGAGACCACCGGCACGTTGTCGGCGACCAGCGCGTTCCACATGTCGACCTCCGCCGACGTGGTGTTCGGCGCGGTGTAGACGACGAGGTCGGCCTTGGGCGCGATGGCGTGCGCCACCTCGATGTCCAGCTCCACCTCGGCCTGCGCGGAGTCGCCGTCGGTGTTGCCGCCGTCGACGTTCTTCACGGTCGGCGGCGAGGTCGGCAGGTTGTACTGGTGGTCGAAGGTGTCGATGTTGGCCTGGTCGAACTTGCCGTACTCGAACAGCGCCAGGGTCTGCCCGCTGCCGTCGGCATCCAGTCCGTTGAGGCCGTAGGCCGAGCGCAGCTCCGACGGCG
Source organism: Kutzneria sp. (assembly GCA_036403095.1). GTDB lineage: Bacteria > Actinomycetota > Actinomycetes > Mycobacteriales > Pseudonocardiaceae > Kutzneria. The sequence continues at coordinate 2,732 of DASWRQ010000123.1, forward strand.
TGTAGCCGCCGCCGGGACCGCTGCCGACCTTGGGGCCGGCGACCTCGGCCGTGTGCCGCTGCGGCACGTAGTGCTCGTCCAGGCCGGTCACGCCGCTGACCACCGAGGCCAGCGTGGTCGGCACCTTGGGCGTGGAGTCGGCGGCGGCGAAGTCGCGGCCCAGGCCGGCGTCGTGCCAGCGGGCCAGCGACGTGCTGAACGCGGCGCCCAGCTGGTCGGCGGTGCCGGTGGCGTCCACCGTGAGCCGGTTGGCGCTGACCCCGGTGACCTTCAGGCCACGTGAGCGCAGGTAGTCCGTGACGCGGTTCACATCGGACTGGGTCGGTCCGAAACGGTCTCGAAACTGTTGCGGCGTAACGTACTTCGCACGGCCCTTGGCCTGGTCGGCCAGCAGTCGGTCCAGTTCGGACTGGTTGCGTAGCTTCAGGCTGACCGCGACGGACAGGCTCTGCGACCCGGGTAACGCCCCGGTTCTCACCGCTTTGTCGAGTCCGGGCACGACGCTCGCGACCAGCGGCGAGAACGCCGGGGTCGGCTGGGCCAGCGCGGGCACGCCCACGCTGACCAGCGACAACGGACCAACGGTGAGGATCGCGACCATGGTGCGGCGGGACAGGGCCACTTGCACTCCTTCGAGTGGTATCGATCACTCAGCGCCCCTAAAATAGACCAGTCCGACAGAGGCACTGAGCGAACGGGTGGAATTGCCCGTTCGGGTTCGGCTTTGCCGCGTACGGACCGTCGCCGCTTGGAGGTACCCGCGTGACCCGCACCTTCGCCACCGCACTGGACCTCGGCACCGCTGCGGAGCACGAGGAAGAGCTGGCCGAGGTGCTCCGCAGGGGGCCGTTCCACCTGGCCCTGCAGGCCGCCATCGCCGCCAGCGGGCTCAGCCTGGAGACCATTCAGCGCCGTCTGCAGGCCCGTGGACACGAGGTCAGCGTGGCCAGCCTCAGCTACTGGCAGCGGGGCCGCAGCCGTCCCGAGCGGGCCAGCTCACTGGAGACCGTGCGCAGCCTGGACACTGTGCTCGGGCTGCCCGCCGGCTCGCTGATGAGCCTGCTCGGCCCGGCCCGGCCGCGGGGCCGGTGGGCCAACCACGTGCCCGGCTCCGTCGGGTACGGCGAGCTCGGGCACAGCGACCGGACGCTGCAGATGCTGTCCGACACCATCGACCCCGAGACCAACCAGCGGTTGGAGACCCTCAGCCACCACCAGGACCTCTACCTGGACGAGGACGGCCGCGGTTACCGGATGGCCGTGCGGCGGGTGCTGCGGGCCCGGGCCGACGGGGCCGACCGGATGCTCGTGATGAACGTCGGCGACGACCCCGAGGCCGGCAGCCCCGTCTTCACCGCCGGCGTCAACTGCGTGCTCGGGCGGACCGTGTACGACGCCGAGGAGGACGTCACCGCCGCCGAGCTGCTGTTCCACCGCAAGTTGGCCCTCGGCGAGACCTACCTGGCCGAGTACGAGATCAGCGGCGTCAACCCGAAGGTGCGCACCACCGAGCTCGCCCTGGGTTTCCGGCAGCCGACCCGGGAGTGCGTGCTCCAGGTCGTGTTCCACCCCGACGCCGTGCCCGCGCGGTGCTACCCCGTGTGGCAGCCCCAGGCCAAGCCCCAGGCCGCCGGCCGGCGCAACCGCCGCGAGGAGGCCGAGCAGCGCATCGAGCCCAACGGCAGCGTGCACGTCGCCCTCGTCGACATCCCGGCCGGTCTCTACGGCCTGCGCTGGGAATGGGAGTAACCGCGAGGCCGCGCCGGTGCTTCGCCCGGTTGCTGGATTTCGAACGCCGCCACCCAACGCACCCCACCACCCAAACCGGACGCGGCGTTCGAAATCCAGCAAGGGCGAGGCACCGGTCACGAGCGGCCGAGCCGCGACGCCGAAGGCGGCGCCAACAAGCAGGTCTCTTACCCGTCTGGGTGGCTCCCGGTCGCGTCCGGTAGCCGATCTTCCCGACCGGGTATAGAACCGGTGCGGGCCGGTCGGCAACCTTCCCCGCTATGTCACGTCTTGGCAACGGGGATGCTGCGTGGCCCCGGCGTGGGAAGGGGCAGGGCGTGGACAACCGGAACCGGCGCGGCGGCTCGTACCGCCGAGCGTCCCGCCCGAGCCGTGTTGATCAACATAGGGGCCTGCGCAACGCCAAGGTCGCCGTGGCCATGGCCTCCGCGCTCACGCTCGTGCTGACCTGGTTCGGCTGGACCCAGCTGCAGCAGATCAACAGCGGCCTGACCACGGCGGACGTCATCGAGTCCGGCACCAGCACCGAGTCGCCGGCCGACGGCTCGGAGGACATCCTGCTGGTCGGCATGGACAGCCGGACCGACGCGCAGGGCAACCCGCTGTCGCCGGAGCTGCTGGCCCAGCTGCACGCCGGCGGCGACGACGGCGAGTCCAACACCGACACGATGATCCTGGTGCACGTGCCCAACGGCGGCGCCCGGGCGACCGCGATCTCCATCCCGCGCGACTCGTTCGTGGACATCGCCGGCGGCCACGGCACCCACAAGATCAACTCGGCCTTCGCCTGGGGCAAGAACGCCGTGCTGGGCAGCCTGCGACAGCAGGGCCTGTCCGGGGCGCAGCTGGAGGTCCGGTCCAACCAGGAGGGGGCCAAGACCGCCATCCGCACCGTGCAGGACCTGACCGGCGTCACCATCGACCACTACGCCCAGATCAACCTGGGCGGGTTCTACGACATCACGCAGGCCGTCGGCGGCGTGCAGGTGTGCCTCAAGAACCCCGTCGACGACGACTTCTCCGGCGCGCACTTCGGGGCCGGCGAGCAGACCGTGTCCGGGGCCTCGGCGCTGTCGTTCGTACGGCAGCGGCACGGGCTGCCCGAGGGAGACCTGGACCGGATCCGCCGGCAGCAGGCGTTCATGGCCGGCATGGCCCAGAAGGTGCTGTCCGCCGGCACCCTGACCGACCCCGGCAAGCTGGCCGCGCTGGCCGACGCCGTCAAGAAGTCGGTGGTGCTCGACCAGGGCTGGGATCTGGTCGGCTTCGCCCAGCAGCTCCGGGGGCTGACCGGCGGCAGCACCCAGTTCAGCACCATTCCGGTCGAGGACATCTCGTACGTGACGCCGCAGGACGGCGATGCCGTCAAGGTCGACCCGTTCAAGGTGCGCGGCTTCGTGCGGGGGCTCACCGAGACCACCACGACGAAGGCGCCGCCCGCGATCACCGTGGATGTGCTCAACGGGGCCGGGGTGGCCGGACTGGCCGGGCGCACCATGGACCAGCTCGTGGCCAAGGGCTACGGGCGTGGCGACAGCGGCAACACCGCTTCGCGGTCGTCCACCCTGGTCACCTACGGCTCCGACGGCGAGGCCGACGCGCGCAAGGTCGCCTCGGACCTCGGCGGCGACGTCACCGTGTCCCAGGAGCCCAGCCTGGCCGGTGGCCATGTCGAGGTCTACCTGGGTAGCGACTATCGCGGACCCGGGGCCCAGGGGTGGGCCGACGGTGGCCAGCTCGCGCTGAACGGCGCGGCCCGGCGGGCCGCTCCTACCACCGCTTCCGACGCGCCGATCACGGCGGACGGCGTCACCTGCGTGAACTGACTCGCAGGCTCAGGACTGGACGTTGCCCTGCTGGGTCGTCGTGTTGTGCTGCGGGGCGCTGGGCTGCTGCGGAGCCGGGTTGAGCTGCTGCGGCGGAGCCGGCGGGGCCGTGTCCTCGGCCTTGCCGTCCTTCGCGCCCATCTCAGCCTTGAAGATCCGCAACGACTGGCCGATGCCGCGAGCGGCGGACGGCAGTTTCTTCGCGCCGAACAGCACCACGACCACCAGAAGGATGATGACCAGGTGTGTTGGGGTGAAAAAGTTGAATGGCATCGTCAGCCAGCCTAACCCACGCCCGGGCCGGGACAAGCCCGCCAACCGGCCGTGCATCAAGTTGTCCACCTCCGGCCACCCCGCCGGACCGGCCCCCTCGCCACCACACCACCGGCGCTCCAGCACCCACATCACCGCAGCTCCGGCACCCACACCATCGCAGCCTCGGCCCCTCGCCACCGCACCACTAGCGCTCCGGCGTCCGCACCCGGCAGCTCCGGCACCCACGCCACCGGCGCGCTCCGGCACCCCAACGCCACCGCACCACCGGCGCTACGGCATCAACCACCAGCGCGTTGGGTCGGCCGGCCCCGCCCTCACCGCCCAGTGGCGCCTTCGCCGCCTCGCCGGCCGGCCGCGTCTGCTTCCCTGGCCGCCTTCGCCGCCCTCACCGAGGCCAGTCGCCGGCCGTCCATCGGCCGGGTAGCCCCCGCTCGCGCCGCCCTTGACCCGTTCGGGTGACAGCCTCGGCTGAAAAGTTCTCGTGAAACCGCGTAATGAACCGCTCCGTGCGCGCTCTCATCATCGTGCGGATCGACGCGACGACATACCAGCGCGTACTCGGTGACGAGCTACGCAAGCTGCGCAAACAACGCGGCTGGACCAGGAAGGTGCTGCAGGGCAAGCTGCAGACCGAGGTCTCGCTGCAGACGCTGGCCACCTACGAGCTCGGCACCAGGCAGTGCTCGGTGGTCCGGCTGGCCGAGATCTGCCTGGCCCTCGACGCCCTGCCCCACGACCTGCTGTCCCGCGTGCACGGCCGGATCTTCACCGACGGCCCCGCCGAGCACATCCGCCTGGACCTCTCGCGGGTGGTCGAGGACGTCCAACCCGAGCTCCTCCCGCTGCGCCGCTGGGCCCGCGACCGCCTGCGCGCCGCCAACGCCCGGACCGGCGAGGTCCAGCTCGACCTGCCCGCCCTGGAACAACTGGCCGAGCTGTGCGGGGTCGACACGGTCGACCTCATGGGCCGGCTCCGCCAGGTCATGACCCGCTGACCGGTCGCCGTCTCCCCGGCGACCGGTCAGCACCGCCCTCCCGATTCTCTGACGCCCCATCGAGCCACCCGCCACTCGCGTCCTGCGATCCGCACCGGGCAGGTGGCACTCGGACCCCCGAGCGGTGGGCCCCGTCAGGCCAGGCCCCGCGTGTCCCACCACGCGAGGAATCCCGCGTGTCCCACCACGCGAGAAGCCGGCCGTGGACCCCACCACGGCCGGCTTCGTTGTGGGAGACCGATACCCCGATGATCCGTCTCCCGGTTCGCACCCCAGTGGACACAGCGGGCGGTGACAGCCCACGCCCGCTCGGCGGCTTCTGCCCGGTCAGCCCACCGACGTGGCGGCACGGGTGGCGGCCAGCAGCTCGTAGTCGGCCAGCTCGACCTTCCTGGTCCGCAGCACGTACTGCCAGACGAAGCCGGGCCAGACCGTGCGGTTCACGCCGGCCGAGTCCAGGTACCAGCTCGTGCAGCCGCCGACGCTCCAGACTCCCTTGCGGAGCTTGCGCTGGATCTCCAGGTTGAACCTGCGCTGCGGCGCGGGCCGGACGTCCATGGCGGCGACGTCGTGGGTGGCGAGCAGCCCGAGGCACTGGAGCACGTAGCGTGCCTGGGCCTCGATCATCAGCACCACCGAGTTGTGGCCGAGACCGGTGTTGGGCCCGAGCAGGAAGAACAGGTTGGGGAAGCCGGCGACGCCGATGCCCAGGTAGGTCTCGAGGCCCTTCTCCCGCCACTGACTGGTCAGGTCGACCCCGTTGCGGCCCTTGATGTCCAGGTAGTCGAAGGCGTCGGTGACGTGGAAGCCGGTGCCGAAGATGATGGCGTCGACCTCGTGCTCGGCCCCGTCGGCGGTGACGACCGAGTGCTCCCGCACCTCGGTGACGCCTTCGGTGACCAGGTCGACGTTGGGGCGGTTGAAGGTCGGGTAGTAGTCGTTGGAGATGAGCACCCGCTTGCAGCCCATGGTGTAGTCGGGCGTGAGCTTGCGGCGCAGCTCGGGGTCGTGCACCTGCTCCTTGATCTGCTTGCGCACCGGCTTGGAGGCGAACTTCATCAGCTTCGGGTTGAAGGTGAACGCCAGGGCCCGGGAGTCGAGCGCCCAGAACAGCGCGGTCCGGCGCAGCCACTGGGTGGCGGGCAGGTTGCGGAACAGGGTCTTCTCGACCTTGCTGACCGGCCGGTCGGCCTTCGGCATGACCCAGGCCGGCGTGCGCTGGAACAGGGTGAGCTTGTCGACCTGCTTGGCGATCTCCGGCACGAACTGGATGGCGCTGGCCCCCGTGCCGATGACGGCGACGCGCTTGCCGGTGAGGTCGTAGTCATGGTTCCACTGCGCCGAGTGGAAGCTCTCGCCCTGGAAGCGCTCCATGCCGGGCAGGTCGGGGACGGACGGGATGTGCAGCGCGCCGATGCCGGCCACCATGGCGTCGGCGGTGTAGGTGTCGCCGCCCTCGGTCCGCACGGTCCAGCGCTTGGAGTCGTCGTCGAACACGGCGCCGGTGACCTTCACGCCGAACCTGATGTGCTCGCGCAGGTTGTGCTTGTCGGCGCAGATCCGCAGGTAGTCCCAGATCTCCCGCTGGCCGGCGTAGAGCCGGCTCCACTCCGGATTCTGTTCGTACGAGAAGGAGTACAGGTGGGAGGGGATGTCGCAGGCGCAGCCCGGGTAGGTGTTGTCCCGCCAGGTGCCGCCGACGTCCTGCGCCTTCTCCAGGATGACGAAGTCGTGCCGGCCGGCCTGCTTGAGCTGGATGGCCATGCCGAGCCCGGAGAAGCCGGTGCCGATGATGACGACGCTGGTGTCCTGCCCGCCCATGTCCCGATTTCCCTTCGTCGACCTCGGCCCGCACCTTAACTCGCCAGTAGGTTACTACGAGTAGGTTACCTTGGGTAGACTCGTCTCGTGACGAGCGCAGCCGACACCGGCCGACGCCGGCGAATGCCCCGAGCGGCCCGCAAGGCCCAGATGCTGGCCGTGGCCGAGGAGGTCTTCGCCGAGCGCGGCTACCTCGCCGCGTCCATGGACGACATCGCCGAGCGGGTCGGTGTGTCCAAGCCGATGCTGTACGAGTACTTCGGCTCCAAGGAGGGCCTGCTCGTCGGCTGCATCGACAAGGCCCGCACCGAGCTGCGCGAGGCCACCGAGCAAGCGGTCATCCACGCCGACAGCCCCGAGAACATGCTCCGCCTCGGCCTGCTGGCCTTCTTCCGCTTCATCGCCGAGCGCCGCCAGTCCTACGGCCTGCTCCGGCACGAGGCCGCGGTCACCGTGCCGTCCGCCGTCGAGGAGATCGAGGCCATCCGCCGTCAGCAGACCGACCTGATGGTCGGCTGGATGGGCCTGGCCCTCCCCGACGCCGACCCCCTCGAACTCGAGGCGGCCGCCGAGATCCTGGTCGGCTCCTGCGAACGCCTCGCCCAGTGGTGTGAGCGCCGGCCCGAGGTCACGCCGGAGCGCGCCACCGACCTGCTCATGGCCACGGTGTGGACCGGCTTGTCCTCGCGCGCGGGCATCGACTGACCGGCCAGCGCGCTGCGGGGCGGCCACCGCCAGCACTGGGGCCGTCGGGCGCGCGCGGCGACTCCACCGAGTCCGTCAGCGCGACTTGTCGACGGACCAGCCGGTCTGGGCGGCCCAGTGCTCGGCGCGGCCGAGGATCTCGTCGATGAGGTCGCCCTTGGCCTCGGCGTACTGGTTCATGTCGAACCAGTCCCTGGTGGCGAGCTCGCGTTTTAGCTTCTCGTAGGCGAGGCGATCCGCTGGCGAGGCGCGGAGCCAGTCGCCGAACAGCAGGTGGTCCCGCTCCCATTTGCCGCCGGCGGGACAGATGTGCACGTGCACGTCGAACTCGGCGGAGCGGACCATGCGGTGGTCGGGCTGGCGCACCCGCAGGTGGTAGCCGGCGGCTTCGAGTTGCGGCAGGTAGGTGTCCTCCCTGTTGGCGTCGGCGACGCTGACCTGGACGTCGACGACGGGTTTGGCGGCGAGGCCGGGCACGGCGGTGGAGCCGATGTGGTCGATGCGAAGAGCGTTGCCTCCCAAGGCTTTGCGGATACGCAAGCGTTCGGCGCGGAAGCGCCGGGCCCACGCGGGGTCGTGGTCGACGATGGTGATGTCCCGCTTTTCGCGGCCACCGATGAGGCTCGTGCCGACGAGCTGCTCACGAACGGCCATGAGCACGAACCCGAGCAGGTTGGCGCCGAGCCACGTGCGCGGCGAGGCGGTGCGCTCGTCGTCGGCGGCGAGGCCGATGCCCCAGATCCGGTCCAGGGGCGAGGCCTCGACCAGCACCCGGTCGCTGGTGCCGAGCAGGTACCGGCCCAGCAGGGCGTGCTGCCCGAACTTGGCCAGGTTGCCGGCGACGACGACGTCGAAGCGGTTGGCCGCCCACACCTCGTCGTCGTAGCCCCGAACCTCACGGCCGAGGTTCTTGGCTTCGTTCGGATGCCGGGCGCGCAGTATCCGCGCGGCGGTGTCCTCGTCGCCGAACAGCGATGCCTTGCGGTGCATCATGAAGTGCTCGGCGGTCGGGAACACGAGCCCGTCGACGGTGAACTCCGCGGGCCACCACTGGCTCAGGCACGAGGCGCCGATCCGCCCGTCGCGCCGCGGCTCATGGCCCCAGAAGCACACGTACCTGAGCCGCTGCCCGGCGTCTTCGGCACGGATCAGGTCCTCGACGCTGCTCATCACCACATGCGCTGTCCTACCACCGACCGGCGGTCCGGGTCCCACGCATTTCCGGTACTCGGCCCACCGGCCGCAACGGTCTACAGAGGACGGTGTCAGGTCATGGGTGTCACCCCGATCGCGGACATCAACATCGGGAACGAGGCGTGCAGCTCCCGCTGCCAGTACGGCCAGGTATGGGTGCCGGGTCCGTACATGTCGAGCGTGGCCGGGATGTGCAGCAACCGCAACCGGTCGATCAGCGCGGACGTCTCCGCGCCGTGCAGGGCCTCGCTCTGGTTGAAGCCGGTTCCTGGCGGGTCCAGCGGGCCCGGCTGTCCGTTGCCGGAGGCGATGAACAGCTTGGTGCCACGCAAGGCGAAGGCCAGGTCGACCGGGTTGTGCGCGGCCCACACCAGCCGCTGCTTCACCGGATCACCCCACAGGGCATTCGGATCGTGACCGTTGCTCGTCACGATGGACATGACGTTGGTGATCGCCTCCTGGGACAGCAGGGTGTCCAGCGCACCGCTGTAGGAGGCGGCCGCCTGGAACATGCCCGGATGCCGGGCCGAGTAGTCGAACGCGCCGAGCCCGCCCATCGACAGGCCGGCGATGGCGCGCCGCTGCCCGGCCCGGTAGCCACGCTCGAGCAGCTGCCGCAGCTCCACGGTGTGGAACGTCTCCCAGGCCGGACCGCTGAGCCAGTTCGAGTAGTAGCCGTCGGGTCCGGCCTCGGGCATGACAACGAGCACGTCCGTGCCGGCGGTCAGCGCGGCCACGTCGGTCTGCCGGGTCCACGACGTGTAGTCGTCGCAGCACCCGTGCAGCAGGTACAGCACCGGCCAGCGGGTGTTCGGCCGGGCGTCCCAGTCCGGCGGCAACAGCAGCCGGGCCCTCGCGCTACGGCCCAGCGCGGGCGACTGGATGGTCAGATCCACTGTCCGTGGGCCAACAACGGTCTGGTCCACGACCGTCGCACCGTCGTCGGCCGTCACCTGTTGCGCCGCCTCGGCGTTCGAGGCGACCGAGCCGGCCACCAGGCCGACCACCACCAGCGCCACCCCGGTCAGGAGGCGCCAGATCACCGCTCGTGTCCGCATGGCTACACCGTGGCATACGAACCTGGCAGTGCCGGCGATCCTGTCCGGGCCGGGACAGAACGACACCGGTTCGGCCGAGTGAACGCGATGCGAAAAGGGGCGTGCTCCTGGGGTTTCACCGCCAGGAACACGCCCTTCGTGATTGTCAAGCGGGGTGCTCGAAGATCAATTGTAAGGTCGTCACCGCACGCGGAAGACGACCGTGCCGTGCGCGGGGACCAAGGCGCTGATGGTGCCGGTGGTGCTGGACTTGGCCTTGGACCACAGATCGGTCAACGAATGTGTGCCCGCGGAGGCGCCGATCGCCGACAGCGTGGTGGAGATCTTGGCCGTCGTGCCGGTCTCGTTGAACAACGCGACGGCGATGTCGCCGTCGGCCAGCGGCTTGCGGATCACGTGCAGGCCGTTGGACGAGGAGATCTCGTTGCCCTGCACGCCTTTCGCGTCCTGGTCGAGGGCGATCACGTCGGCGTTGCGCAGGATCGTCAGCGTCGCCGACGAGGCCTTGCGGATGTCGGAGCCGATCAACAGCGGCGCGGCCATCATGGCCCACAGGGTGAAATGGCTGCGGTACTCGGTGTCGGACATCTTGCCGTTGCCGACCTCGAGCATGTCCGGGTCGTTCCAGTGCCCGGGCCCGGCGTAACGGCCCAGCTTGATGTTGGCCTTGTAGATGGACAACATCTTCGAGTACGAGTCGTTGATGTCGCCGGTGGTGCGCCAGGAGTTGCCGACCGGCGCGGCCCAGGTCCACGGCTGGTTCTGGCCCCACTCGCAGATCGAGTACAGGATCGGCCGGCCGGTGGCGGCCAGCGCGTCGCGCATGGCGGTGTAGCGCTTCTTGGCGTCCTGGCCCTGGTTGTTGCAGTTGTCGTACTTGAGGTAGTCCACGCCCCACGACGCCCACAGCGCGGCGTCCTGCTTCTCGTGCCCGAGCGCGCCGGGGAAGCCGGCCTTGTTGCACGTCTTGGTGCCGGCGCTCGTGTACAGCCCGAACTTCAGGCCCTTCGAGTGCACGTAGTCGGCGACGGCCTTGATGCCGTGCGGGAAGCGGTCCTTGTCGGGCACCAGGTTGCCCTTGCTGTCCCGGCTCGACTGCGCCCAGCAGTCGTCCAGGTTCACGTACCGGTAGCCGGCGTCCTTGAGGCCGGTCGACACCAGGGTGTCGGCGATGCCCTCGACGAACGCCTCGTTGAACTGGGACCCGCACTGGGTGAGGTTCCAGTTGTTGAAGCCCATCTGCGGGGTGCGGGCCAGGCCGTTGTCCAGGGCAAGCGCCGGGACGGCCCCGAGCACCCCCGACCCGACCAGCGCCACGACCGCGGCCACCGCGGTCAGCACAGTCCTGCGCACGTTTGTTCCTCCAGCTCGTCGGCTTGGACGTGCGCGGCGGCGACAGGCGACCGGGTCAAAACGTAGAAGGTCGCCCACGTCGGCACAAGGAACAGTGGCCGATGTGCCACATTTCGCTGGCGGCTGTGCCCCGGTCGGTCTACCGGCAGGTAGTTACGAAGGATCCGAACGACTAGGCCGAAAGAGTGGCACCGTGAACGCGCACGGTGACGCTACGCGCTCGCTTCGTCGCTCAAACCCACCGCTACTACACCGATGAGCTAGTTGTCCCTTAACGAAATGGAGTATTGAGGACGCCGCCGTCCGGTGGCTGAATGAACCCGACACGGATCCGCTCGCCGGACCGCTCCAACTCGAAAGGGTGACACGCGCCATGCCACTGGCCCCGCGCCGGACATCGACCTCGTCGATCTCGGCGTTCGGGACGGCCGCTCACCTTTCGGTTAACCCCACCCTTCGCCTTCTCGGGTGACGAATGTGTCTTCATCGCGCCGCGGGGTTACCCCGCGCAGCAGCCCTGCCGTGCCGGCCGGGAACCGAACCACAGGAGGTGCTATGACAGCAGATCTGGACCCGCGACTGACGGAACCACCAGTCCGAGGACGCGACGGCGTGCTCAGACCGGCGGCGTCCACCGCACGCCGGGCAGCGGTCAATCCCAACCGCTGACCCGACGCCGGCATGCTCAGCGTGCGCGTCCTTGCTTCCGGTGGAGAGGGCCCCAGGGCCACGGTGGCCCTCTCGCCGGGAGTTCGACGCCAGCCCGACCGCGGCGGTGAACAGCACAACGGCCGCCAATGCCGCCGCGACCTGCGGCAATGCGTCGGGTCCGGCCGTGCCGAGCACCGCGCCGCCGACCACTCCGGCCAGGCCGATGCCGAGAAAACCGGCCGTCTCGTCGACCACCGGATCGGCGATCAGAACCCGTGTCGACGCGTCCGCCGCCCCGGCCGACGCGCCCACGATCGCGAGCACGGCCGCCGCGCCGTGGATCAGCGGCAGTGCCGCTGCGAAAGCGGCCGTGAGTGCTACAGATGCAAGCAAAGCGGATCTCGCGTCACGTCCTCGCACCGCCAGCGCGCCGATCACGGCCCCACGCCACAGGCCAGGAAGAGCCCGTTGACCGCCGGGCCGTGAATACCCGTGACTGCGGCCAACACCGTCGTGAGCAGCGTGAACGTGGCTAGAACACCGGCTCGCAAGATCACCTTCAGGCCGGCGGCGAGCAGCACCTGCGGATCACTGATCGGGTGACGATCGATCGTGGCCGGCGGCACGGCGAGTAGCGCATCGGCGGCGCCGATCGCGGCCAGGACGGCCAGCAGCACGAACACCGCCCGGCAGCCCGCCTGGTCCGCGATCACGGCGGCCAGCGGGGCCCCGAGTGCGGTCCCCAAACCCACTCCGCCGGCCATTCCCCGGCCGCCGTCCCGGACCACGCAGGCCGCACCTATGCCGAGCACAATTCTCAAGGCGAGCAGCAAGAAGAAATTACCGGCGAATACCGAAAGGCCGTTTCCGACGGCCCAGCATGACCAGGCCGATCGGGAGCAGCCGACGCGCATCGGCCCGTCCGATGAATGGCAGCACAATCGTGCAGGTCAATCCGAAACGGTGAGCAGTTGCGCCGCTTTGGCATCGGAAACGGCAAATTCTATGGTCAGCGACGGCACCAGCCCGGCGACCGAGAACACCGCGCCGCCGATGACAAATCCACCGAGCGCGGCCGCCGGGCGGCGAATCGGGATGTCCTACATGGCGGCAATGGGCTCCGTCGCGGCAATTGAACTGTTCGGGTGACCGATCGCCGTTCACGCTACGCCGAACGGGTCGGTCCCCGGCCGGGCCAAAACCATCGGACTGGAAGAGGTGGCAGGAGAAGAGGCGACGCAGCGGCGGGCCGCAACCGCCGGGGCCGGACTGAACGGCCTGGAAGTACTGTCCCCGGAATGTCGTCCCCACGTAGACGCGTCCCCCTCGACACTCCGGAGCGCCTGGCCGAGGTGCTGGCCGCGGCCATCGACGTGGTGGCGGAGGTGGGCTACGAGCGGTTCAACATGGACCTGGTGGCCCAGCGGGCGCACGTCAGCAAGGGCAGCCTTTACCAGCGCTGGCCGTCGAAGGCGCACCTGATCGTGGCGGCGCTGGACGCGCACCGGGTGGAGGTGCCAGCACCGGACACGGGCAAGTTTCTGGAGGACGTGCGGGAGCTGGCCAAGCGGTGGCTGAGGGCGGAGATGCCGGGCGACCGGCGAGGGCTGCTGCTGGCGCTGTTGGAGGGCAGCAGGCGCGACCCGGAGCTGGCCAGACTGATGGGCGAGCAGCTGGGCCAGGGCGGGATCAACCCGATGACAGTGGTGCTGCAGGCCGCCGAGAAGCGGGGTGAGCTGCCGGCGGGCGTGGATCTGGAGCTGCTGGGCGAGCTGCCGATGTCGCTGGCGATCACGAACCTGCTGTTCCGGGACCAGCCGCTGGACGAGGCGCTGATCGATCGGATCGTGGACGGTCTGCTGGCGCCCCTGCTGGGTCAGCGGGATCACAGCGTATAGAACAGAACTGTTCTGTACTCTCGAACCCGGGATCTCACCTCTCCGGGTGACGTCCGCTGCGGCGGACGGCTCGGTGCGGTGAAGTCGGAACCGACCGGGACGAGGGGGCGACATGGCTGCCACCACCGCAGTCGAGCCGGACACCGCGAGCGTGAGCCGCGGCCGGACGAACGCGATCTTCGGTGTGGTGCTGCTCGGCGTTCTGCTGGCGGCGCTGGACCAGACCATCGTGGGCACGGCACTGCCGACGATCGTCGGCGACCTGGGCGGCGCGGGCCACCTGTCCTGGGTGGTCACCGCCTACCTGCTGGCCGAGACGATCATGACGGTGATCGTCGGCAAGTTCGGCGACCTGTTCGGCCGCAAGCGCATGTTCCAGCTGTCGGTGGTGATCTTCGGCGTCGGCTCGTTCTTCAGCGGCTTCGCCGACTCCATGACGTGGCTGATCATCTGGCGCGCGGTGCAGGGCATCGGCGGCGGCGGCCTGATGGTCACGGCCACGGCCCTGATCGCCGACTTCATCCCGCTCCGCGAACGCGGCAAGTACCAGGGCATCCTCGGCTCGGTGTTCGGCGTGGTCACGGTGGCCGGCCCGATGCTCGGCGGCTTCTTCGTCGACCACCTGTCCTGGCGCTGGGCCTTCTACGTGAACATCCCGCTGGTCGTGGTGGTGCTGATCGTCGCGGCGGCGGCCATGCCGTCGGTCAAGTCGGCCCTCAAGCCGATCGTCGACTACCTCGGCATCCTGCTGATCGGCCTGGCCGTGACCGGCCTGACCCTGGTCACCAGCTGGGGCGGCACCACCTACGCCTGGAACTCGCCGGAGATCATCTGGATGTCGGTCGGCTCAGTGCTGCTGCTGGGCCTGTTCGTGCTGGTCGAGCTGCGGGCCAAGGAACCGATGCTGCCGATGCGGCTGTTCCGCAACCCGGTGTTCACGGTGGCCGGCATCCTCAGCTTCATCGTCGGCTTCGCCATGCTGGGCGCGCTGTCGTTCCTGCCGACGTACATGCAGTACGTGGAGGGCACATCGGCCACCGCCTCGGGCATCCGGCTGCTGCCGATGGTGCTCGGCCTGCTGGTGGCGTCGATCGTGGCCGGCAACATCGTCAGCAAGACCGGCCGGTACAAGATCTTCCCGATCCTCGGCAGCTTCGGCATCAGCGCCGGCCTGTACCTGCTGTCGCTGCTCACGCCGGACACCGGCATCGTGCTGTCCTCGCTGTACATGCTGGTCCTGGGCGTGGGCATCGGCCTGGCCATGCAGGTGCTGACGATCGCCGTGCAGAACACCGTCGACTACGCCGACCTGGGCGTGGCGACCTCGGGCGTGACGTTCCTGCGCTCGATCGGCAGCTCGTTCGGCGCCGCCATCTTCGGCTCCATCTACTCCGGCCAGCTGACCGGCAACCTCGGCGCCGCGCTGGCCCGGAATCCGCTGCCCCAGGGCGTTGATCCGCACGTGACGGCGGTGCCGTCGCTGCTGCACGCACTGCCGGACGTCGTCTCGCGCCCGATCGTGCAGGCCTATGCCGACTCGCTGCACACGGTGTTCCTCTACGCGGTGCCGGTCGGTCTGCTGGCGCTGCTGGTGTCGTTCTTCCTCAAGGAGATGCCGCTGCGGGACACCTCACGGGCCAGCGCGCCCGAGCTCGGCGAGGCGTTCGCGATGCCTGAGGCACGGGATTCGGACCGTGAGCTGGAGCGGGCCATCTCCACGCTGATGTACCGGGAACGCCGCAAGGCCGCGCCGGAGATCCTCGGCCGGTCGGGCACCAGCCTGGACGAAGGCGGCGTCTGGTGCCTCATGCGCGTCAAGTTCCAGCACAAGCTGCGCCGGCCGGCCACCGTCGCGGCGATCGCGGAGAAGCACCGGATGCCGGGCAAGGTGCTCGAGCCGGCCTTCTTCGCGCTCGAGTTCAGCGGCTACCTGGAGCGGCGCGGCGAGGAGCTGGACCTGACCGAGCGCGGCCGGGCCGAGTTCGACCGGCTGGCCCACGCCTGGCGGGACTGGATCGTGGAGCGGCTGGCCGACTGGCAGCCGGCCGGTCGGGAGGACCTGGACGCGGCGATCGACCGGGTGGCTGCCCGGATGATCGAACAAGCGGGCGATGAACAGCGACAAGGTAGGCACGCTTTGGTGTGAGACGCAGTTGGTGGTCACCCGATCGGTGTAACGTCGTCATGCGTCCGATGGGGCCGCGTTTCACCTCCAGCGGCCCCATCGACCGGGGAGGCCGCAGTGAACGGGGAGCGTGATCGAGCATGGGCGCGACACCGATATTGGTGAACTACCAGCCACAGGGCGAGGACTGGACGGTCAACGTCCGGTCCGACGACACCGTGCTGACCGAGCAGGCGTCCGGCCTGATCGCCGCGCGGGACCGGGCCGACCAGATGGTCGAGCAGCTGACCAGCGCGGACACCCGGCGCAAGCCGACCGTCGTGCACCTGTTGGAGGGCGACGCCTTCGCGTTCACCACGGCGTACCTGCACGCCCGGCACGGCCTGAGCACGCCGGCCCCGCCCGAGCCGAAGGCCGACACGCCGGCCGGCAACCCGCCGCGGGTCGGCGAGAACACCCAGGAGATGGACCTGTCCGAGCTGGCCGACGAGACCGAGGACGACGGGAACTCCAGCCACCCGACCGGCTGATTGCACCTAGGATGATCCCGAAGGGCGACCCGTAGCCGTATCGGGAGGCTGGTCTTGGCCACAACGTCGTACGCGGAGCAGGCAAACGCGGCCGCCCGCGGTCGGCCGAGAGACGCCACCCGCGACGAGGCGCTGCGCAAAGCGGCGCTCGAGGTGATGGCCGAGGTCGGCTACCGGGCGCTGACCATGGACGCCGTGGCGGCCAAGGCCCGCGCCGGCAAGGCGACCATCTACCGACGCTGGGAGTCCAAGCTCGACCTGGTCATCGACACCGTCAACCAGCTGGTGCACCAGGAGATCCCGGAACCCGACACCGGGTCGCTGACCGGTGACCTGCGGGAATTCCTCAGCGCCTTCGCCGCGTTCCTGTCCGGCCCGACCGGCAAGGCCGCGCAGGCCCTGGTCGGCGAACTGCCGCACGAGCCCGAACTGGCGACCGCGTTCCGTGAGACGTTCCTGGTGGCGCAGCGGGACGTGCTGCGCGGCATCATCGACCGCGGCACCGCCCGCGGCGAAGTTCGCCTGGACGCGCCCCGCGGCATGGCGGTCGAGCTGGCCGGCGCGGCGCTGACGTACCGGCTGATGCTCACCGGCGACCCGCTCGACGACACCTTCGTGGACCGACTGGTCGACCAGGTGCTGCTGCCGCTGCTGAGATCCTGACGCACGAAAACCCCCGCCACCGGCGGGGGTCTCGATGCCGCTGTGGTCAGCGGAAGAGCTTGCGCACCACCAGGACGCCGACCAGCACCCCGACGCCGATCAACGCGTACTTCACCCGCGGATCGGACAACCGGGCCCGGACCGCGTCCTTGCCCTGGTCCACGTACTGCTTGGGGTTGGCCTTCACGACCAACTCGTCCAGGGTCGCGGCCAGCGCGTCCCGCGCCTGCTCGATCTCGCGCTGGATGGTGTCGGGATCGCGAGCCACATGTCCTCCTCGCCGTGCGTGCCTGAACCACCGTAGTTGACCACGTTAGGGCCGGTTCGACAGGCCCGCCGGAGGACGCCCGCTAGGCTTACGGCCAAGGGGACCGTAGCCCAATTGGCAGAGGCACACGGTTTAGGTCCGTGCCAGTGTCGGTTCGAGTCCGACCGGTCCTACGCGATGGGTGAACTCTGCTCGCGGGGGGCGCTCGCCTGGTCGCTTCGGTGTTCGTTGTGGGGGGTGTCCCCCCACACCCCCCGGGCGGCTGCGCCCGCGGACCTGGGGGTTTCCTTCTGGGAGCGGGCGCCAGGACCGTGGGGTCGCTGGTCGAACGGACGGCGCTGGCCTGGTCGCCTCAGTGTTCGTTGTGGGGGTGTCCCCACAACCGCGAGGCTGGGATTGCCTCCGGATGGTGGGTGGGGTGGCATGGAGTCGCTGTTCGAACGGCGGCGGGTGGAGATCGCAGCTGGCGCTGTGCACACACCCGACTGGCTGAGCCTTGAAGAGCAAAGGCGTGTGGTCCTGGCGTGGCGGGAATGGGCCGCTCCCCCGGCGGGCATGCAGCACACGCGGCTACCCAGCGGCGGCGTGATGTCGGTGCAGACGGTGTGCCTGGGCTGGCACTGGACGCCGTACCGCTACAGCCGCACCACCGAGGACGGCTCTGCGGTGAAGCCGCTGCCGCGGTGGCTGGTCGAACTGGGGGCGCGGGCGGTTGGAGACCCGGACTATATGCCGGACGTGGCGCTGGTCAACTTCTATGACGACGCCGCGAAAATGGGCCTGCACCAGGACAAGGACGAGCGCAGCGACGCGCCGGTGGTGTCGCTGAGTATCGGCGACAGCTGCGTGTTCCGGTTCGGCAACACCGAGAGCCGCAACCGGCCGTGGACGGATGTGGAACTGCGCGGCGGCGACCTGTTCGTGTTCGGCGGACCGTCCCGGTTCGCGTATCACGGCGTGACGAAAACCCGGCCGGGAACCGGTGATCCGGCGACCGGGCTGACCGCCGGCCGCCTCAACATCACACTTCGGGTGTCCGGCCTGGACTGACCGGCCGCATGCCGTCGCACACGACACCGACGATCAGCCCCGGGTCGGTGGTGCCCTGGCGGGCCATGGCCAGGCAACCGACCATGAGCGTCTTCACGTCGGCGGCGGTCAGGTCGGCCCGCACCTCGCCGGCCGCCTGGGCCTTGACCAACAGGTCGCCGAGGCCGGTCATCATCACCTGCCGGGCCTCCGCGGTCAGCTCCTGGTCGAAGCTGCCGCTGGCCGCCAGCGCGTCGAACAGGGCCTTGTTCAGGCTGGCGTCGCGGACCATCTGCTCGAAGAAGGCGAAGAAGCCCTTGCCTGCGGCCGGCCCCTCGGCCAGCTCCCTGGCGACCTCGCCGACCCCGCGCAGCCGCTCCACGATGATCGCCACGAACAGCGCGTCCTTGGTCGGGAAGTGCCGGTAGACGGTACCGACCCCGACGCCGGCCCGCCGCGCGATCTCGTCGATCGGCACGGCCAGGCCCTCCTCGGCGAACACCTGCTGGGCCACTTCCAGCACCCGGACGCGGTTGCGCCGGGCGTCGGCGCGCAACGGCCTGCCGGCGACCGTGGAGTCGGCTGAAGTCACGCCCCCGACTGTATGACGCCGGATAGCCCCAGGTCGCCTGCCGGGACCGTCCGGAACCTTCGAGTCACCAATGTGGACCAACGCCACCCGGCGACTCGGTTCGACCGCCGGCCCCGCGATCGCGAGGCCGCCGCCGGTGCCTGGACCGCGGGCATTTTTCGATCGAGTCTTTCCATCGATCGAAAAATGACAAGGGAAGGCACCGGCCTCGTGGGCGGCCGAGCCCCGCGCGGAACGCGCGGCAAAAGGCACTGTGGGCCCGCCCACACTGCGTCGTCAATCGGTTACGGCTTGGCCACGTCCCGGCACCAGGTGTGCCTCGACTGTCGTAACCGGTTGGCCCGGACACCCGGATGGCGGCCAAGGTGAAGGGATTGCTGAGGGGAGCGGACAGTGCGGATCGTCAGGCTGGTCGGGGCGGTATGCCTCGCGGCGCTGCTGGCCGGGTGCGGCACGGCGGGCGGCCCCCAGCTGTCGGCCGTGGAGAGCAGCGCGAACCCGACGGTCGGACAGGCGACGAGGCCGCTGGACGCGGCGTTCGGCGATCGCCGGACCTGGCCGAACGGCTTGGCCATCACGATCTCGCAGCCCCGCTCGCAACAACCGAGCAGCACGGCCTACCCGCAGGCGGCCCGGGCGGCGGTGTTCGAGCTGACGATCGAGAACGGCACGACCTTGACGTACAAGCCGTCGCAGCTGGCGGTGAAGGCGACGATCGGCGGCCAGCCGGCGCAGGAGGTCGTGGATCCGGCCCAGGGGCTGGGCGGCTACGTGGCCGCGCAGGAGGACCTGGCCCCAGGCAGGACGGTGCAGTTGACAGTGGCCTTCGCGGTCCCGGAGCAGCCCACCGACCTGCGGATCCTGGTGCGCCCGGACGTCGTGGACGGGGCGCCGGCGGCGGCCTTCGCGGGGACCGCCTAGGCCGATTGTCAGACGGGCACGCTACGTTCGCCGGTATGACTGAGCAGACGCGGCTGGCCGTCGGCGACACGGCGCCGGACTTCACGCTCCTGGACAGCGACGGCAACAAGGTCGCGTTGTCCGACTACCGCGGGCGGCAGGTCGTCGTGTACTTCTACCCGGCCGCGATGACGCCGGGCTGCACCAAGCAGGCCTGCGACTTCCGGGACAACCTGGCCGAGTTCAACGACGCCGGCTTCGCGGTGCTGGGCGTCTCGCCGGACAAGGTGGAGAAGCTGGCCAAGTTCCGCGACGCCGAGGGGCTGACCTTCCCGCTCCTCTCGGACGCCGACAAGTCGGTGATGCAGCGCTGGGGCGCCTTCGGCGAGAAGCAGAACTACGGCCGCACGGTGCAGGGCGTGATCCGGTCCACGTTCATCGTCGACGCCGGCGGCAAGATCGCCAAGGCCTCGTACAACGTGCGGGCGACCGGCCACGTCGCCAAGCTGCGCAAGGATCTCGGCATCTGAGCCGCGCGGTAGCGGTATACGACCGCGCCGCCGATCGGGCACTGCACTGGCGGGGCGCGGAGCTGAGCTTCCGGTCCGCCTCGCTGGTGAAGCTCCTGATCGCGCTGGACGTGCTGGAGCGGCGGCCGGCCGAGCCGCCGTTGCGGGATGCGTTGTGGCGCATGCTGTCGGCCAGCGACGACGGCGTGGCCAATGAGCTGTGGGACGCCGACGGCGGCCCGGAGATCGTCACGCGCACGGCCCGGCGGCTGGCGCTGCCGTCGACCCGGCCGCCGGAGATCGTGGGCCGCTGGGGCGACACGATGCTGGGCATCGCCGACATGATCGCGATCTACCGGCACGTGCTGGATTCGCCGTGGCACAAGCTGATCGTCGACGCGCTGGCCGCCGCGCCGCGGCACGGCTCGGACGGTTTCGACCAGTACTTCGGCATTCCCCAGCTGCCGAGGCCGTGGGCGGTGAAGCAGGGCTGGTCGGACAGCCCGCGGGACGTGGTGTTGCACACCAGCGGCCTGGTCGGCGCCGGCTGGCGATTTGTCGTGGTCGTGCTGGCGTCGTTCCCGGTCGGCACCAACTGGGCGACCGCCGCCGCGGCGGTGAACGACGAGGTCACGGCGCTCGCGCCCGGCCTGTGAGCGTCCGAATGGGGTAAGCTCGGGGCGAGGGCTGGCGACTGGCCGCCCCGGTTCAACGCAGAGGGTGATACGCCGTGTGTGGTTCCTCCACACCAAGCGGTCCTGAGCGTCCCTCCAAGTTCGTCCTGCGGGTCCACTTCCCGACCCGCGGCGGTTGAGTCCGGGCCGACGGCCCCGACTCCCGTAACCGCTGAATTCGGCGGTCCCTTGCGCGTGCCCCCGATCCACCACCAGTGGATCGGCCGTCGGCGCGCGCCCACAACCTGGAACCAGCAATGCTGATGTGGATCCTGCTCGCCCTCGCCATCGTCGCCGAGGTGTTCGCGACGATCATGTTGAAACTGTCCGACGGCCTGACGCAGCCGCTGCCCGTGCTGGGCCTGATCGCCGGCTACGCGCTCGCCTTCTACCTGGAGTCGCAGGTGATCCGGCTGGGCATGCCGATGCCGGTCACCTACGCGGTGTGGGCCGGCGGCGGCATCGCGCTGGTCGTGGTGGCCAACCGCGTGCTGTTCTCGGAACCCGTGTCGGCGTTGACGATCGGCGGCATGGTGCTGATCCTGGCCGGCGTGCTGGTGGTGCAGATGTCGGTCACCCACCAGCCGGCGTGACGCCGGAGACGTCCACGCCGGTGCGCTCGGCCCGGGCCAGACCCCAGTCGTAGAGGCCCTGCAAGACCGGGGCCAGGGTCTCGCCCTCCGGGCTGAGCCGGTAGTCGGTGCGCAGCTCCGGCCCGTCGCTGGCGTCGCGCAGCACGAGGCCGTCCGCCTCCAGCTCGCGCAGGCGCTGGGTCAGCATCTTCTCGCTGATGTCCGGGATGAGCCGGCGCAGCTGGCCGTAGCGCAGCGGCCCCTGCTTGAGCCGGGCCAGGATGAGCACCCGCCAGCGGCCGCCGACGACGTCGAGGGTGAGCTCGACCGGACAGTGGTACCGCTGCGCCATGTTGAGCCCCCTGGGTGCCTACCGGAAAGTGCGTACTTGTCGGCCCGGCGGCGCGGTGGTTGCGTCTGGCGGGTGATCACCGAGTACCTCCGCTACCGGATTCCCGACGGCCAGGGTAGCCAGTTCGAGGACGCTTACCGGCGGGCCGGCGAGATCCTGTCGCAGGCGCCGCAGTGCGTCGGCTGGGACGTCGCGCGGTCCGTGGACGAGCCGGCCTGCCACGTCGTGCGGATCCGGTGGACCTCCGCCGAGGACCATCTCCAGGGGTTCCGCGGCGGGCCGCACTTCCCGCCGTTCTTCGCCGAGGTGAAGCCCTTTGTGGGCAACATCGAGGAGATGCGGCACTACGAGGAGCTGGCCGCCGGCGCAGAGCCGCTGACCGATGCCCCGCCGACGCTCTACGACTGGGCCGGCGGCGAGAAGGCACTGACCGAGCTGACCGAAGCCTTCTACCGGGAGGTCCTGAAGGACGACCTGCTGGAGCCGTTGTTCCGGGGCATGTCGTCCGACCATCCGCGGCGGGTGGCGCACTGGCTGGGCGAGGTTTTCGGCGGGCCGGCGGCGTACACCGCGGAGCGCGGCGGCTACTCGACCATGCTGGGCATGCACCTGGGCAAGGCGATCACGGAGCGGCAGCGCCGTCGCTGGGTGAGCCTGCTCCAGGACGCCGCCGACGAGGTCGGGCTGCCGGCCGACCCGGAGTTCCGGGCGGCATTCACCGGCTACCTCGAGTGGGGCACGCGGATCGCCCTGTCCAACTCGCAGCCCGATGCCGATCCCGTGCGGCGGGCCCCGGTGCCGCGCTGGGGCTGGGGCGTGGCCCCGCCGTACATCCCCTGAGCCGACGTTGGGAAAGGACCATTCCTCACATCTGACGAGAGGAATGGTCCTTTCCCAACACTGAGGGCTTGACGGCGGTGCGGGGGGTGTGGGATCAGGTGAGGGCGGAGGTGATGTGGGGGAGGAGGAGGCGCAGGGCGCGGCCGCGGTGGGAGAGGGCGTCCTTCTCGGCCGGGGAGAGCTCGGCGGAGGTGCGGGTGTCGCCCTCGGGCACGAAGATCGGGTCGTACCCGAAACCGTTGGCGCCGCGGGGTTCCCGGATGATGGTGCCGCGCCACTCGCCACGCACGACCACCGAGGCGCCGCCGGGCAGGACCAGGGCGGCGGCGCTGACGAAGGCGGCGCCGCGGCGTTCGTCGGGCACGTCGCCGAGCTGGGCGAGCACGAGCTCCAGGTTGGCGAGGTCGTCGCCGTGCCGGCCGGACCAGCGGGCCGACAACACGCCGGGCATGCCGTTCAGGGCGTCGACGGCCAGGCCGGAGTCGTCGGCGACGGCCGGCAGGCCGGTGGCGGCGACGGCGTCGCGGGCCTTGGCCAGGGCGTTGCCCTCGAAGTCCGGTGCGGTCTCGGGCGCCTCGGGGAACGGGGGCACCGCGTCGAGGCCGATGACCTCGACGCCGGTGACGTCCGCGGCGACCATGATGCGGTCCAGCTCCACCAGCTTCTTGGCGTTGCGGGTGGCCAGCAGCAGCTTGGTCACGACTTGCGCCGGCCCTTGGGCGACGGCTCCGGCAGCTGGCCCGGGTAGGGCAGCGCCAGCGCCTCGTTCTGCAGGCGGGTCAGCTCCGCGCAGCCGGCCAGCGCCAGGTCCAGCATCTGGTCCAGGGTGGAGCGCGCGAAGGTGGCGCCCTCACCGGTGCCCTGCACCTCGACCAGTGTGCCGGCGTCGGTGGCGACCACGTTCATGTCGACCTCGGCCCGGGCATCCTCCTCGTACGGCAGGTCCAACCGGACCCGGCCGTCGATCACGCCGACGCTGACCGCCGACACCGAGCAGGACAGCGGCTTGGGGTCGGCCAGCCGGCCGGCCGCCTCCAGCCAGGTGATGGCGTCGGCCAGCGCCACGTACGCGCCGGTGATGGCCGCGGTGCGGGTGCCGCCGTCGGCCTGGATCACGTCGCAGTCGATGACGATGGTGTTCTCGCCCAGCGCGGACAGGTCGATGCAGGCCCGCAGGGCCCGCCCGATCAGCCGGCTGATCTCGTGGGTGCGGCCGCCGATCTTGCCCTTGACCGACTCCCGGTCCCCCCGGGTGTGGGTGGCCGAGGGCAACATGGCGTACTCGGCGGTGACCCAGCCCAGCCCGGACCCGGCGCGCCAGCGCGGCACGCCGTCGTTGACGCTGGCCGCGCACAGCACCCGGGTGTTGCCGAACTCGACCAGCACGGACCCGGCCGGCCACTGCTGGTAGCCACGGGTGATCTTGATCTCGCGGAGGGACTCGTCGCCTCGGCCATCTGCTCTAACCACCCGGCTAGCCTACGGGCACCCGATCGAACCCCAGACTTTGAACCACCTGTTTTGAACCACCTCCGCCCTTCCAACGTGAGGTTGTCATGACCCTTGCCGACAACTCGTTCACCATCAACGGGCTGCCGCTCCACCCGCTGCTGGTGCATACCGTCGTCGTGCTGCTACCCCTGGCCGCGGTCGGCAGCATCATCATCGCCGTGGTCCCCAAGTGGCGCCGCCGCTACTGGCTGCCGGTGCTGGTGCTGGCCCTGCTGGGCATCGGCTCGGTGCCGATCACCCAGCAGGCCGGGGAGGCCCTGTACGACACCATCAAGGGGTCCCCGCCCGGGCTGGCCCACCACCGGGACCTCGGCAACGCCCTGTTGCCGTACGCGATCGCCTTCGGCGTGATGCTGGTCCTGCTGCTGGTCGTGGGCCGGATCGCCGACCGCGAGCGGGCCACCGGCGGCGTCCGCGCCGTCCGGGCGTCCTCGCCCGCGCCCCGGCAGCAGCCGGTCGCCCCGGGCGTGCACAGCCTCGAGGAGCTGGACGAGGAGACCTCCGGCACCCCCGGCCTGGTCGAGGAGGCCGCGCCGGCCTCGTCGAAGTTCTGGGGCGTGATCACGGTCATCGTGGCCCTCGCGCTGATCGCCAGCGCGGTCGCCGTGACGTACGAGATCTACCTGATCGGCGACAGCGGGGCCGCGGCCGTGTGGAAGGGCGTGGGCGGCTGAGCCTGGGTCTACACCTCGTAGGACCGGCCCTGCTCGGCGAGCAGCACCTCGCCGTCGAACTCGCCGCGCGCCTCGGCCAGCACCACCTGCGGGTCCGTCCACGGCGCGACGTGGGTGAGCATGAGCCGGCCCGCTCCGGCCCGGCACGCGGTCTGCCCCGCCTGCCGGCCGGACATGTGCATGTCCGCGGGACGGGTGGGCAGGTCGGTCCAGGTGGCCTCGGCCAGCAGCAGGTCCACGCCCGCGGCCAGGCCGTCCAGCGCCGGGCAGGCCGCGGTGTCGCCGGAATACACCAGTGACTGGCCGTCGTGCTCGATCCGGAAGCCGTAGGCCTCGCACGGGTGCTTGACCAGCGCCGAAGTCACCTTCAGCGGGCCGATCTGCACGGTCTCACCGGTCAGCGGGTGGAAGTCGAACACCGTCGAGAAGTCGGTGGTCTGCCGCTCCGCGTCGTTCGGCGCGTACTGGGCGGCGAACCGCCGGGCCGTGTCGGACGGGCCGTGCACCGGCAGCGGGCGCTGCTCCGGCGGGTACGGCGGCCGCGGGTGGTAGCGGCGCAGCACGGCCAGCGCGCTGAAGTCGGCGCAGTGATCGGGGTGCAGGTGCGAGAAGACCAGCGCGTCGATGTCGAACGCGCTCATCCGGGCCTGCAAGGCGGCCAGGGCGCCGTTGCCCAGGTCCAGCACCAGTCGGAAGCCGTCCGCCTCGACCAGGTAGCACGGGGCGGGCGCGGCCGGCCCGGGCACGCTGCCCGAGCACCCGATGATGGTCAGCTTCACGGCGTAGAGGGTGACATGACAGCGCCGACCGCTCCTACCTGCGGACCGAGGAACCGGCGGGCCAGTCGCCGGAACGGCTCGGCCGGGCCGGTGGCCAGGAACTCGTGCTCGGCGTACTCCCGACCCGACTCATCCGTGGGCGGCTCCCGGAACAGGTCGCGCTCGGTGAGCACCCGGACCACGTCCTTGGCCGTCTCCTCGGCGCTGGACACCAGGGTCACCTGGTCCCCCATCACGATCTGGATCACACCGGTGAGCAGCGGGTAGTGCGTGCAGCCGAGGATGAGCGTGTCCACGTCGGCGCGGTGCAGCGGCTCCAGGTACATCTCGGTGAGGCCGAGCACCTGCCGGCCGGAGGTGATGCCGCGCTCCACGAAGTCCACGAACCGTGGGCAGGCGGCGCTGGTCAGCGTGACCTGCGGGGCGGCGGCGAAGGCGTCGTCGTAGGCGCGGGACTGCACGGTGCCCTGGGTGCCGATCAGGCCGATCCGGCCGGAGCGGCTGGTCGCCACGGCCCGGCGCACGGCCGGCAGCACCACCTCGACCACCGGGATGTCGTAGCGCTCGCGGGCGTCCCGCAGGCAGGCGGCCGACGCCGTGTTGCAGGCGATGACCAGCATCTTCACCCCGCTGGCCACCAGCTGGTCGAATGCCGCGAGGGCGTGCCGCCTGGCCTCGGCGATGGGCAGCGGGCCGTACGGGCAGTTCGCGGTGTCGCCGAGGTAGCGGACGCGCTCGCCGGGCAGCTGGTCCATGATCGCGCGGGCGACGGTGAGGCCGCCAACTCCGGAGTCGAAGATCCCGATCGGGGCGTCGGCGGCAGGGCTCACACTGCGAGACTACCGGCGGTGCGGGCCGGTCGGTTGGCCATCGCGACCAGCCAGGCCGACAGCAGACCGCCCAGCGCGCCGAACGCGTGCGCCTGCCACGAGATCTCCGGGTTCACGTTGGGCAGCAGGCCCCACAGCGCGCTGCCCCAGTAGAACAGCAGCACCGCGGCCACCACGAGCTGCTTGAGGCTGCGATTGAAGATGCCCCGCACCAGCAGGAACATCAGCCAGCCGAACGCGATGCCGGAGGCGCCGACGGTGGACACCCCGGTGTCCTCGGTCAGCCACACGCCCAGGCCGCTGATCAGCCAGATCACCACCGTGACGGCCACCCACCGCCGAATCCCGACCGCCATCGCCAGCCAGCCGAACAGCACCACCGGCACCGTGTTGGAGATCAGGTGCGCCCAGCCGACGTGCAGCAACGGCGCCCAGATCACGCCCAGCAGCCCGGTCACCCGGTGCGACACGATGCCGTAGTCGTTGAGCGAGCCGTGGAAGATCGCCAGGTTGACCAGCTCCACCCCGTACAGCAGCGCGGTGAACGCGACGATCACCACGGCGGCCTGCAGCGGTCTGGGCGGCAGGACCCGGTTGACGGGCTTGCCAGGCGCCGACGGTACGGGAAGGGTAGCCACGTGACCGAGCGTAAGGCCGGTCAGCGGTCCAGGGCATCAGGAACAACCCTTAAGGTGCAGCTAGTGATCGAAGTGGCAGTGCGCGGCGACGCGACGCTCGGTGAGGGCCCCACGTGGGACACGTCGACGTCCACGCTGCTGTGGGTGGACATCCTCGGTAGCGCGGTGCACCGGTACGACCCGGGACGCGGCACGGACGACGTGCTGCCGACGCCGCAGCACGTCGGGGCGGCGAAGCCCCGCGCGGCCGGCGGTCTCGTCGCCAACCTGCGGGACGGCGTGGCGCTGATCGACGCCGACGGCAGCCAGCGCTGGCTGGTGTACTGGGAGCGCGATGGCGTGCGCGGCAACGACGCGGCCGTGGACGGCGCGGGGCGGCTGTGGGCCGGCACCATGCGCTACGACGCCGCCGAGGCCGGCGGCTGGCTGGCCTGCGTGGAGCCGGACGGCGCGGCCAAGGTGCTGCTGGACGACGTGACCGTCAGCAACGGGATCGCGTGGAGCCCGGACAACACGCTGATGTACTACATCGACACGCCGACCGGCCGGGTCGACATGTTCGACTACGACCTGGCAACGGGTTCCGCGACCGATCGCCGTCCACTGTGCACGGTCGAGGGCTCGCCCGACGGCATGTGCGTGGACGCCGACGGGTGCCTGTGGGTGGCGGTGTGGGGCGGCAGCGCGATCCGCCGCTACACGCCCGAGGGCAAGCTGGACCGCGAGGTGCCGGTGCCGGTCTCGCAGCCGACGGCGTGTGCCTTCGGTGGCCCCGATTTCACCGACCTGTACGTGACGACCGCTCGTGAGGGGCTCCAGAACCCCGAGGAACTGGCCGGATCCTTGTTGGTGCTGCCCGATTTCGGCGTCGGGCTGCCGTCGACGACGTTCGCCGGCTAGAAGGTCCGAAGCAACAGCGTGGACGCGGTGACCAGGCCGAGGACGCCGATCACCGAGCGCAGCGCGATGGCCGGAAGGTAGCGGGAGAGGCGGGCCCCGAGCGGCCCGCCGATCGCCGTGGTCGCGGCCAGCACGATCGCCGCCGGCCAGTTCACCGGGGCGGTGAAAGCGAAGATCACGCCGGCCACGCCGTTGGCCGCGGTCTGGAGCACGTTCTTGACGGCGTTCATCTGGTGCGCGTCGTCGGTGACCATGAGTCCCAGCATCGCGGCGAAGATGATGCCCACGCCGGCGCCGAAGTAGCCGCCGTACGCGCCGTTGGCGAACATCCCGCCGATCAGCGCGGCGTTGTTGTTGCGGTGCGGCGCTCGGGACCGCAATCGCTTGACCAGCAACGGTTGTGTCAACACCAGCAGCGCGCCCATGGCCAGCAGCGCCGGCGCGGCGTAGTCGAAGACCTTGCCGGGCAACACGAACAGCAGCACCGCGCCGACCACCGACCCGATCGCCGCCGGCGGCACCAGCTTGCGCAGGACGCGGCCCTGGCCGCGCAGTTCCTTGCGGAAGCCGACGACCGCGGCCAGCGAGCCGGGCACGACGCCGACGCAGTTGGTCACGTTGGCGGCCAGCGGGCTCAGGCCGAGGCCGACCATCAGCGGGAAGGTGAGCAGGGCTCCGGCGCCGGCGACGGCGTTGAGCATGCCCACGATCAGTCCGGTCGCGGCGACGAGACCGAGCGCCAGTGGTGTCACTCCTTGAGGGTCGACCCGACGGTATCGATGCGTCCAATGAATGTTCCCCATGGAAACGATGCGTGCTAGACATCGATTCGTGGACATGGACGAGCTGCGCTGGTTCATCAGGGTCGCCGAGAGCCGGACCGTGACGGAGGCGGCCGAGACGCTGCACCTGTCCCAGCCGGCGCTGTCGCGGGGGCTGGGCCGGCTGGAACGGGAGGTCGGCGCGCCACTGTTCGACCGGGTCGGGCGGGGCCTGCGGCTCAACGCCAACGGCCAGGCGCTGCTGGAAGGCGCGCGACGGGCCGTGTCCGCGGTCGACGGCGCGCGGCAGTCCATCGGCGAGCTCGCCGACCCCGATCGCGGGACCGTTAACCTGGCTTTCCTCAACACCATGGGCCCGCTGGTCGTGCCCACGCTGCTGAGCGGGTACCGGCCACGCCGCCCGAACGTGCAGTTCCGGCTGCGGCAGGGCGGGACCGAGCGCATCGAGCAGTACCTGCTGGACGGCCTGGTCGACCTGCTGTTGATCTCGACGCCGGGATCGCCCGGCATCATCTGGCAGCCGCTGCTGCGCGAGCCGCTGGTGCTGGTCGTGCCGACCTATCACCGGCTGGCCGGGCGGTCGTCGGTGGAGTTGGCCGAGGTGCGCGACGAGCCGTTCGTGATCTTCTCTCGGGGCTTCGGCATGCGGCCGACGACCGAGCGACTGTGCGCCGAGGCCGGCTTCGCGCCACGGATCGCCTGCGAGGGCGAGGACGGCGCCACGCTGCGGGGACTGATCGGCGCCGGCTGTGGCGTCGGGCTGATGGGGCCCGGGCCCGCTCCCCTGCCCGACGTCGTCGAGCTGCCGGTGTCCGATCCGCCGTGCTACCGGATGATCGGGCTCGCCTGGTGCGACCGATTCATGCCGGCCGCCGCCGACGCCTTCCGCTCCTTCGCCCTGGCCGAGGCCAAACCCCCTGGCACCTGGCGCCCGTTCACGCTAGCGTTGGATACGGAGTGAAGGTTCCGTTTTAGGGGGTAGTTCGAGATGACCGCACCCGCCGAGGTGTTCCGCCGGCTCGTCGACGGCGTCGTGAGCAAGCAGTGGGACCAGCTCCCGCTGCTCTATGCCGAGGACGCCGTGGTCGTGCATCCGTTCAGCACCGATCCCGCCATCGCTCGGCTTTCCGGCCGAGACGAGATACGTGCGCACTTCGCGCGCGCCGCCGAGATGGGCGTCGACTTCCGGGCCGAGGACGTGGTCATCCACGAGACCACCGATCCCGAGGTCGTCGTCGGCGAGTTCACGTACCGGGGCACCTTGGGCGACAAGGACATCACCATGCCGGCCATCTTCGTGCTCCGGGTGCGCGACGGCCTGATCGTCTCCTCCCGCGACTACGCCGCCCGCTGAGCCTTTACCGCTACCTAAGTGGCTCATTTGGCTTCTGAAGCCGAATGAGCCACTTAGGTAGCGCAAAAAGCAAAAAGGGGGGTTAGGCCCAGAGGTGGCCGTCCATGCGCTGCGCGGCCTCGTCGAGGGTGCCGGCGTAGGCGCCGGTGGACAGGTACTTCCAGCCGCCGTCGGCGACGACGAAGACCACGTCGGCGTCCTTGCCGGCGGCGGCGGCCTTCTCGGCGGCGGCGAGGGCGGCGTGCAGGATCGCCCCGGTGGAGATGCCGGCGAAGATGCCCTCGGACTCCAGCAGCTGCCGGGTGCGGCGCAGGGCGTCGTAGGAGCCGACGGAGTAGCGGCCGGTGAGCACCTCGGGGTCGTACAGCTCGGGCACGAAGCCCTCGTCGAGGTTGCGCAGGCCGTAGACCAGCTCGCCGTACCGGGGCTCGGCGGCGATGATCTGGATGTCGGGCTTGTGCTCACGCAGGAACCGCCCGGCGCCGACCAGGGTGCCGGTGGTGCCGAGGCCGGCCACGAAGTGCGTCACCGACGGCAGGTCGCGCAGGATCTCCGGACCGGTGCCCTCGTAGTGCGCCCGCGCGTTGGCCGGGTTGCCGTACTGGTAGAGCATCACCCAGTCGGCGTTCTGCTTGGCCAGTTCCTTGGCCATCGCCACGGCCTGGTTGGAGCCGCCGGCGGCCGGCGAGAACACGATCCGGGCGCCGTAGGCCTGCAGCAGCTGCTTGCGCTCGGTGGAGGTGTTCTCCGGCATCACGCAGACCAGGCCGTAGCCCTTGAGCTTGGCCGCCATGGCCAGCGAGATGCCGGTGTTGCCGGAGGTGGGCTCCAGGATCGTGCAGCCCGGGGACAGGGTGCCGTCCCGCTCGGCCGCCTCGATCATGGCCAGCGCGGGCCGGTCCTTGATCGAGCCGGTCGGGTTGCGGTCCTCGAGCTTCGCCCACAGCCGCACCGTCTCCGACGGCGACAGCCGGGGCAGCCCGACCAGCGGGGTGTCCCCGAGCGCGTCGAGCAGCGAGTCGTACCGGGCCACGACGTCAGCGCATGCCGCCGGCCACGGCCGGCAGGATGGTCACGTTGTCGCCGTCGGCGACCTTGGCCTCGAGGCCGCCGGCGAAGCGGACGTCCTCGTCGTTGACGTAGATGTTGACGAAGCGGTGCAACACGCCGTCCTTGACCAGGCGGGACTTCAGGCCGCCGTGGTTGGCCTCGAGGTTGTCGATCACCTCGGACAGGGTCGCCCCGGCGGCCTCGACGGACTTCTCACCGCCGGTGTGGGTGCGCAGGATCGTCGGGATCGAGACGGTGATGGCCATGTGCTGTTCAACCTCCGCTATCGCCTTGACTGTTGGCTGGGACACCCGGCGCGGGCCGGTTATTCCCGGTAGGACTCGACGATCTCCACCGGCTCCTCGGCGATCTCGCCGTCGACGATCCGGTAGGACCGGAACTCGTGGCGGTCCGGCTCCCGGGTGGACACCAGCACGTAGTGCGCGTCGGGCTCGCCCGCGTAGGACACGTCGGTGCGCGACGGGTAGGCCTCGGTCGCGGTGTGCGAGTGGTAGACCACCGCCGGCACCTCGTCGTTGCCGTCCATCTCCCGGTACAGCCGCAGCAGGTCGCCCGACTCGAACTCGTAGAACGTGGGCGAGCGCGCGGCGTTGAGCATCGGCACGAAGCGCTCGGGCCGGTCCGGGGACGGGCCCGCGATCACCCCGCACGCCTCGTCGGGGTGGTCCCGGCGGGCGTGTTCGACAATGGCCTCGACCAGGTCACGGCGGATCACCAGCACACCGTCATCCTAGTAGGTGGCCGGGGTTGTCCCGGGGTGTGGGAATCAGCCGGTCAGCTGGGCGGCCAGCTCCGGGCGCAGCGCCCGGACCAGCTGTCCCTGCAGCTCGGCGAACAGTCCGGCGCTGCGAAGCTGGGCATCACCCGACCGGGTGTCGCCCTGCGTGCCGCGCGGCACCCACACCAGCCGGGCCTGCCCGAGCACCCGGATCCAGTCGTCCACGCCGGCCAGCGGATAGCTCACCGGGCCGGTGTCCGGGATCGAGGCCAGCACCCGGCGGGCCGCGTCGCGCAGCTCCACCCGCAGGTCGTTGCCCCAGCGGGCGAGGAACTCCTGCGCCGACGGCGAGTAGTCCGACACCGGCGGCAGCAGCCGGTCCAGCAGCTCCAGCCGGTCCCGCCGGAACATCAGGCGGTCCCGGAAGCCGCCCTGCGCCGGCATGTCGTCCAGGTACCGGGCCAGCGTGCCGATGCCCTCCCGCAGCGCCGACACCGTGTGCTCGGTCAGGTTCAGCAGCACCTGGCTCTCGCCGACGACCACGTCGAAGCCGTGCGACCAGCTCATGGCCTGTTCCTCTCGATCACCGGCCGCAGCCCGAAGCCCAGCATCCGGGCGGCGATCACCTCGGCGTCGGCCCGCGTCGCCGCCAGCCCCACCGTCGCCTTGCCGTCCACCTCGATCTGCCTGGTCAGCGCGACCGCGTCGGACAGCGGCAGCCCGCACACCCGGTTCAGCACGTCGGCCACCACCGCGTCCTCGCTGCGCAGGTCGTTGTAGGCGACCACCCGGAACTCGGTCATTGCGGACCCATTCCCACCAGCTCCGGCCGCAACGTCGCCACGATCTGGTACTGCACCGCGGTCAGGTAGTGCCAGTCCGTCACTTTCCCCCCAGAGCCTCCGGCCATGCGTCACGGTACGCCGGGACACCGGCCACCGTGGTGGCCGCGAGCATCCCGTGCACGATGGCCCGGGCGAACACCTGCGCGCCGGCCTCGCACACCCGGTCCAGCGCCATGCCCCGCACCCCCGACAGCTCCTGCCGGCCGGTGGCCAGCGCGAAGATGGTGTCGCCGTCGTACATGGCGTGCGCGGGCCGGATGGCCCGGGCCAGGCCGTCGTGGGCGACGGCGGCGATCCGCTGGCACTCGGCCTTGGACAGCACGGCGTCGACGGCGACCACACCGATCGTGGTGTTCAACGCGGAGCGCTTGGGCCGCAGTTCCACGGCCGGCGCGCCGGGCACGGACACGCCGAACTCGCCGTCGATCTCATGGTCGAGGGCCCAGGGCAGGCCGGCGGGACTCACGGCCTCCCCCATGGCGTTCACGGCCGCGATGGCGCCGACGGTGAGCCCGTCGACGACCATGCTGGCGGTGCCGATGCCGCCCTTCAGCGACCCGCACCGAGCGCCGGTCCCGGCGCCGACGCAGCCCTGCTGGACGGGCCCGGCGGAGGCTGCCTCGCAAGCCGCGTAACCGAAGGAGGCGTCGGGGCGGTTGCCCCAGTCGCTCAGCTTGAGGTCGAACAGCACGGCCGACGGCACCACCGGCACGACCTCGTGCGGCAACTCCCCCACGCGGACGCCGTGGTTGCGCTCGGCCAGCCAGCGCATCACGCCGTCGGCCGCGGCCAGCCCGTAGGCGCTGCCGCCGGTCAGGCACACGCCATGGATCTCCTGCACCAGTCGGGACGGCTCCAGCACGTCGGTCTCCCGCGTGCCGGGCGCGCCGCCACGCTGGTCCACTCCGGCCACCGCGCCGTCCGGCGTCAGCACCACGGTTGTGCCGGTGGCCCAGCCGTCGCCCAGCCGCTGGTACTGGCCGACCAGCACACCGGGCACGTCGGTGATCACGACGACACCGCGGTGACCAGACTCTCCTGCACCCAGGTGAGCCAGTGGTAGACGCCGAGGTGCGAGGACCGGGGATCGTCCTCGGGCAGCTCGTCCGGCATGTCCTCGGTGACGTCAAGGGCCGTGCCCAGGGCCAGCCGCACGTCGTTGATCGCCGACAGCCACGCCTCGGCCTGCTCCACCGACAGCAGGACCTGGCCGCCGTCGGGCGGACAGGTGTCCATCACGATCTGCGCCACGCCGGTCTTGAACTCCAGCAGCTCCGGCTCGTGCAGGCTGCGCAGCGCGGCCGCCGAGTCCAGGTCCTCCTTGGTCGGCTGGTCGTCGTCCAACCGGTGGAAGTCGGGCAGCAGCCGGGACAGGATCGGGTCGTCCGGGGCCGTCGACGGTCCCACCCTGATCCCCGTCAGCTCGGCCAGCTCGTCATCGGGCGCGTCCTGCTCCCGGGCGGCCAGCATGTCCAGCACCTGGCCGACCAGCCCGCGCAGGATCGCCGCCTCCTGCCGGTCCACCTCGGCGGCCACCTGCTCGCCGCGCCGCCGCCAACCGCGCACTACGAGTCCTGCTGCATGGTCGCCCACAGGCCGGCGGCGTGCAGTTTCGCCACGTCGGTCTCCACCTTCTCCTTGCTGCCCGATGACACGATCGCCCGGCCCTTGTGGTGCACGTCGAGCATCAGCTTGGTGGCCTTCTCGCGGCTGTAGCCGAAGATCTTCTGGAGCACGTAGGTGACGTAGGACATCAGGTTGACCGGGTCGTTCCACACGACGGTCAGCCACGGATGGTCCTCGCTCCCGACCGACTCCACCTCCGGCTTGTGCTGCTCGACGGGCGTGGTCATACCGCCAATGGTGTCATGCCGTTCCCCATTAGGCTGACCAGCTATGACCAGTACGAGCACCGCGCTGCTCACCGACCACTACGAGCTGACGATGCTGTCCAGCGCACTGTGCGACGACACCGCGGACCGCCCCTGCGTGTTCGAGGTCTTCGCCCGCAGGCTGCCGGACGGCCGCCGTTACGGCGTGGTCGGCGGCACCGCCCGACTGCTGGAGGCGATCACCCGGTTCCGGTTCGAGCGGGCCGAGCTTGACCAGCTGGCCGCGGCCGACGTGGTGGACGAGCGGACGCTGGCCTGGTTGGCCGACTACGAGTTCACCGGCGACGTGGACGGCTACCCGGAGGGCGAGCTGTACTTCCCGGGCTCGCCGATCCTGACCGTGCGCGCGCCGTTCGCGACCGGCGTGGTGCTGGAGACGCTGGCGCTGTCGATCCTCAACCACGACAGCGCGATCGCCTCGGCGGCGGCCCGCATGGTCACCGCGGCCAACGGCCGTCGCATGATCGAGATGGGCTCGCGCCGCACGCACGAGGAGGCGGCGGTCGCCTCGGCCCGCGTCTCCTACCTGGCCGGCTTCACGGCGACGTCGAACCTGGAGGCGGGCCGCCGCTACGGCATCCCGACCGCCGGCACCTCGGCCCACGCCTTCACGCTGCTGCACGACAGCGAGGAGGCGGCGTTCCGGGCGCAGGTGGAGAAACTGGGCGCGGGCACGACGTTGTTGGTCGACACGTACGACATCACCAAGGGCATCCAGACCGCGGTGGAGGTGGCCGGCCCGGAGCTGGGCGCGATCCGCATCGACTCCGGCGACGTCGGCCCGCTGGCCCGGCAGGCCCGCGAGCAGCTGGACTCGCTCGGCGCCCGCAACACGAAGATCGTCGTCTCCGGCGACCTCGACGAGTACGCCATCGCGGCGCTGCGGGCCGAGCCGGTGGACTCCTACGGCGTCGGCACCTCGCTGGTGACCGGCTCGGGTGCGCCGACCGCGGGCATGGTCTACAAGCTGGTGGAGGTTGAAGGCCGGCCGGTGGCCAAACGCAGCTCGCACAAGGAGTCCCGCGGCGGCCGCAAGGGCGCGCTGCGCCGCTACCGCGAAACCGGCACGGCGATCGAAGAGGTCGTCTATCGAGTCGATTCCTCTCTGGGGGTTCACAAGCCCGAGCTCGGCGAGCACGACCGCGACCTGCAGATCCCCCTGGTGCGGGCTGGACAGCCGGCGCCCGACCTGCCGACCATCGAGCAGAGCCGCGAACGGCTGCGGCAGGCCCTGGTCAGCGTGCCGTGGGAGGGCCTGAAGCTCTCGCACGGCGAACCGGCGATCCCGACGACTTTCCTGTGAGGCGACCGATGGCTACCGCACTGATCGTGGTGGACGTGCAGAACGACTTCTGCGAGGGCGGCTCGCTGGCGGTGGCCGGCGGCGCGGCCGTGGCGGCCGACATCTCGCGGCACATCGCGGCGCACCGGTACGACCACGTGGTCGCGACCCGCGACTACCACCAGGACCCGGGCGCGCACTTCAGCGACAGCCCGGACTACTCGTCGAGCTGGCCGGCGCACTGCGTGGCCGGCACGCCCGGCGCGTCGTTCCATCCGGAGCTGGACGTGGCGCCGATCGAGGCGGTGTTCTCCAAGGGCGCCAACGCGGCCGCGTACTCGGGCTTCGAAGGCGTCGGCCCGGAGGGCAAGTCGCTCGAGGAGTGGTTGCGCGGCAAGGGGGTCGACCACGTGGAGGTGGTCGGCCTCGCGATCGACTACTGCGTGAAGGCGACCGCGCGGCAAGCGCACGATCTGGGCTTCGACACCACCGTGCTGCTGGACCTGACCGCCGGCGTCGGGGCCAAGAGCACCGACTCCGCGCTGACCGAGTTGCAGGGCGCGGGCGTCATGCTCGTGGGTTCCCCGAGGGGCTACTGAGCCCTCGGGGAAACCGTCACGACACGGGTGAGCAGGCGGCGTGGCCGACGATGACCTCGCCGCTCATCGGGCCGTCCCCGTCGGGGAACAGCTGGATGTGCAGCATGTTGATGGTCACGCTGCCGTCGTTGGGTTGAGGCTGGATCACCTCGTTGAAGGTGATGCGGGCCTGCGGGTTGTCGGCCGGGCCGACGGTGGTGCTGTAGTTGGCCGGGATCGGCTTCGGCGCCGTGACCCCCTGCAGGCCGCTGAACTGGAAGTTCGCGGTCGTGCTGGTGGTCGTCGCCACGCAGCTGGCCGAGTAGTTGGCCAGCTTGATCTCCGGGCCGCCGTAGGGCACCAGGGCGGTCAGGTCGAAGCTGTCGCCGGTGGCCTGCATCTTGGCCGTCTTCGCGCCGGCGTCCTTGGTGCACGTGGTGCTGCCGGCGCCGAAAGTGGCGACGCCGTAGGCATGCGTGCCCCGGCTGGAGTTGTGCTGGTCCGCGGTCACGTCGCACTGCGCGATGGGCGGCACGGTGACCGGCCGGCCGGCCCTGGTCACGTCGACCTGCCCCAGCGAGGTCTGGCCAAGCGGCGTCGCCCCGGCCGGAACCGCCGTGAGCGCCATCGCCGCGATCACCGCGACCGCTCCGGCTCCGACGCGCCGCGCGCTCCTGCTGAACATCGTCGTCCTTTCTGGAGTGAGCTTCGTTCGCGTCCGATCATCTGCGCTCGCTCGCCGTCATGTAAGCGGATGGCGCGATAGCCACCCGGACGAGTGACAGGTCACCGGAGTGCGACCAATTCGGGGGTGTGCGCACCCACTCCGCCGGTGCCCAACAGCCGGTCGAGCGCGGCCACCACCCGATGGCCCGCCTGCCCGTCACCGAACGGGTTCTGGCCGGCCGGCAGGCGCAGGTGCGAGCCGAGCAGCCAGTCGGCCTCGGCGACGATGCGGGTGTCGTCGGTGCCGACCACCCAGGCGTAGCCGGCGTCGACCGCCTCGGTCCGGTCGGTGTGGTCCCGCACCACCAGCACCGGCACACCGAAACTCGGCGCCTCCTCCTGGAGGCCGCCCGAATCGGTCACGACCAGCGCCGACCGCCGCAGCGCGCGGATCAGGTCAGGGTAGTCCAGCGGCTCGCTCAGCCAGACCCGGTCGTGGCCCCGCAACGCGCCGGAGACCTGCGCCTGCACGGCCGGGTTCGGGTGCTCCGGCAGCAGGACGTGAATGTCGGGGTGACGGTCCACCATGGACCGCACGGCGGCGAGCACCCGGTCCAGCGGCTCGCCCCACGACTCACGGCGGTGCACGGTCACCAGCACGATCCGGCCACCGTCGGCGCTGACGCGCGCCTCCAGGTCGAGCAGGATCTCGCTGCGTGGCGGCAACTGGGCCGCGGCAACGTGCTGGAGCGCGTCCACAATGGTGTTGCCGGTGATGGTGATGCGCTCGCCCGGCACGGCCTCGGCCAGCAGCGTGCGGGCGGCGGCCTCGGTCGGCGCGAGGTGCAGCGCGGCGACCCGCGAGATCATCTGCCGGTTGCCCTCCTCGGGGAAGGGCGCGGTCAGGTCGCCGGTGCGCAGCCCGGCGCCCAGGTGCGCGACAGGCACGCCGCGCCAGAACCCGGCCAGCGCGCCGGCCAGGGCGGTGGACGTGTCGCCCTGCACCATCACGGCGGCCGGACGGCGGCGCACGATCAGCTCGTCCAGCCGGCGCAGCATGCCGGCGACCAGCTCGGCCTGGCTGCCGATCTCGCGTCGTAGCGGCACGAACGCGTCCGGCCGCAGGTCGAACGCGGACAGCGCCTGCTCGACCATGCCGACGTGCTGACCGCTGTGCACGATCATCGGACGCAGCAGGGGGTGGCCGGCCAGCGCCTTCGCCACCGGCGCGGCCTTGAGTGCCTCCGGCCGGGTCCCGGCCAGCAACAGCACTTCGGTGCTCACAGCTTCGGCTCCTCACATGTCCCACGTGGACAGACGCATGCGTGCTCCCGACAGGTTTTTTCTCCAGCTCCGGGGAAACGGGGGCGCAGTGATCACCCGCGGCCTTGGACTATCAACCTTCACCCGAAATAGGCAAAGCCCGGTGACCCACACGAGGGACAACGTTCAGCCGTTTCGCCCAGCAGTAGCTACCCAGCGTGCCGATCTCAGCCGATCCAGCGTCACCTGGCCACCCGATCCGGCCGTTCAGCGGAACGGAGCCGGCTCCGATACCTCGCTGGACACGAACGTGAAGGGAATACGCGTGACAGCTGTGACAACACCGCACGGCCGGGCCCCGGCCCGCGCCGTCGCGGTGCTGCTCGTCGCGGCGGCCGCCGCACTGGTGCTCGCCCATCGGCTCTACCAGGGCATCGAGCTGGCGCTGGCCCGGCTGGCCAGCCCGTCCGTCCACATAGGACAACTGGGCTCGTCGGCCCAGGTGCTCGTGCCGTTGCTGCTGTTCACTTCGGTGCTGGTCGCACTGAGTCCCCGGATCACCCGCAAGGCGTTGGTGGCACTGGGCTGCACCGCCGTGGCGCTGGCCGGGTTCGACCAGCTCACGGTGTGGCTGGGCCCGTCGGCCGACGTGTTCGGCGGCGTGGCGGCGGTCGGGTTGTTCTGCTGGTTGACCGTACGGCGGGAGAAGCCGTGAGAATGAGCGATCCGAGCCTGCTGGAGTGGCACTTCTTCGTGCCGTGCCGCAACGAGCAGGCCGTCATCGGGGCCACCATGACGTACCTGCGGCAGCGCTTCCGGGCCGCGCACGTCTGGGTCATCGACGACGGCTCCGACGACAGAACCGCCACCGTGGTGCGGAATCTGCGCCGGGTGGAAGGCCGGCACATCCATCTCGTGCAGCGCTACCGGCCGCAGGCGCGGACCGGGAAGGAGGACGCCCTCAACGCCGGCTACCGGGCCCTCAAGGCGTGGCAGGGCCGGCATGCGGCGCCGGAGCGGGCCGTGATCGTGGTGCTCGACGCCGGCGGCCGGCCGCTGTGGAACTGCCTCGAGCTGACCGCCGCCCACTTCGAGGATCCGCGCATGGGATCCGTACAGGTCGACGTCCGGTCCAACACCCCGCGACGGGGCTGGCTGGGCTGGCTCACCGCCCGTCGCAACGACACCAAACCCCTGTGCGGCAGCGGCCAGTTCATCCGGCTGTCCGCGCTGGACTCGCTCGCCGGACCCGAGGGCCGGCCGTGGCGCGGCGTACCCCTGTCCGCCGCGTGGCACGCCGGCCTCACCCGGGACACCTTCGTCTACCACCAGTCGCGGGCCGCGTGAGAAAAGTCCCAGTGGTTGCCCACCTTTCGACGATTAGGGTCACACCGAGTTACTCGTCGTGAGGAGGGGGAACCTGATGTCCGTGCTCGCTGTGACCGGCCGACGGGCCGTGCTGGCCGACGCCATTCCCGGTGCCATGGCCAAGAACGTCGCGCTGGTCGTGTCCGGCGCCGTGCTGACCGGGTTGGCCGCGCAGATCGCCGTGCCCATCCCGGGCAGCCCGGTGCCGGTGACCGGCCAGACCTTCGCCGCCCTGCTCGTCGGGGCCGCCTTGGGTTGGCGGCGCGGTGCGCTGTCGCTGGCCCTGTACTTCGTCGCCGGGCTCGCCGGCGTGCCGTGGTTCACCGGCGGGGCCGCCGGTTGGGCCGCTGTCACCGGCGGTTACCTCGTCGGCTTCATCGCCGCCAGCGCCCTCGTCGGCGCATTGGCCCGCGTCGGCGGCGACCGCACCCCACTGCGCACCGCCGGCACCATGGTCCTCGGCAACCTGGTCGTCTACGCCTTCGGCGTGCCGTGGCTCATGGTCGCCACCGGCATGGACCTGCGCGCCGCCCTGCTCGCCGGCGTTGTGCCGTTCCTCGTCGGCGACGCCCTCAAGATCGCCCTCGCCGCCGGCCTGCTGCCCGGCACCTGGGCCCTGGTCCGCCGCTTCCAGCAGTCCTGACTACACCCGTAGCTACAGTGCTACGCTTGACCTATGGACGAGATCGCGCTGCGCGAACTGCGGAACCACACCAGTGAGGTGCTGCACCGCGTCGAGGCCGGCGAAGAGCTGACGGTCACCGTCAGCGGCCGGCCTGTGGCGCGGCTCGTCCCGTTACCGCGTCGGCGGCCGTATCTGACCCTCTCGGAGATCGTGGCAAACCGCGCGGACGCCGGACTGTACGACGAGTTGCGCGAGATGCTGCCCGAGACGACCGATGACTTCGACGATCCGTGGGAGAAGGCAGCCCGGCAGTGAGTCCCCGCACGGTCCTTGCGGACACCTCCTTCTTCATAGCCGTTGAGACGGGTCGACCGTTGCGGGCCGACGTTCCACAGCGGTATCAGGTATCCACGATCACTGTCGGTGAGCTCCGGGCCGGCGTGCTCAGCGCGGGCGACGAACGCAGTCGTGCCGCTCGACTTCGCACGCTCACCAAGGCATTGGAGACCGAGCCGATCCCCGTTGACGATCAGGTAGCCGTCGCGTGGGCCGAGCTCAGGAGCGATCTGCGGGCCGCCGGGCGGCGGATGCCCGTGAACGACTCCTGGATCGCCGCCACCGCGATCGCTCACGGACTGCCCGTGGTCACTCAGGACGACGACTACGACGGCACCCCGGGCCTCGAGGTCATCAAGCTCTGAAAGCGGGCGAGGCCCGCATAGTCTCCCCGCCAGCCCCCAAACCCGCTCGGCCCGCCGGCGCTTCGCCCGCTCGCCAGCACAAATACGGCTCGGCCTCGCCGGCGCTTCGCCCACTCGCCAGCACAAATACGGCTCGGCCCCGCCGGTGCTTCGCCCGGTCGCTGGATTTAGCCCGCCGCCACCCAACGCCCCCACCACCCGAGCCGATGCGGCGGGCTAAATCCAGCAAGGGCGAGGCACCGGCCCCACAGGGGCCGAGCCCGCGACGCCGAAGGCGGCGCCAACAAGCACTGCGGGTAACGTCTCTGCCGTGCCGGAACTGCCCTCAGTCGAAGAACTGCTCGCCGAAGCCGTGGAAGCCCTCGGTGGCAAGCAGCGGCCCGGGCAGGTGGAGATGGCGCTGGCGGTGGAGCGGGCCATCCGGACGGGCGAGCACCTGGCGGTGCAGGCGGGCACCGGCACGGGGAAGTCGTTGGGCTACCTGGTGCCGGCGGTGCGGCACGCGATCGCCGAGGACGCGACGGTGGTGGTGTCGACGGCCACGATCGCGCTGCAGCGGCAGCTGGTGGACCGCGACCTGCCGAGGCTGGCGGGGGCGCTGAAGAAGACGCTGGGGCGAGAGCCGACGTTCGCCATCCTCAAGGGCCGCCGCAACTACCTGTGCATGCACCGAGTGCACTCGGGCGCGCCGGACGAGCCGGAGGACGAGGGCCTGTTCGACCCGTTCGCGATCTCCCGGCTGGGCCGGGACGTGCAGCGGCTGCACGAGTGGTCGTCGGACACCGAGACGGGCGACCGGGACGAGCTGGTGCCGGGCGTCAGCGACCAGGCCTGGCGGCAGCTTTCGGTCAGTGCCAAGGAATGCCTCGGCGTGTCCAAGTGCCCGGTCGGCACCGACTGCTTCGCCGAGCGGGCCCGGGCCGAGGCCGGCCGGGCCGACGTGGTGGTGACCAACCACGCGCTGCTGGCGATCGACGCCCTCGAGGGCTACAAGGTGTTGCCGGAACACGATCTGGTGATCGTGGACGAGGCGCACGACCTGGTGGACCGGGTGACGTCGGTGGCCACGGCCGAACTGTCCACGGCCGCGCTGGCCATCGCCGTGCGGCGCTG
The DNA here is from genome assembly GCA_036403095.1 of Kutzneria sp. GTDB lineage: Bacteria > Actinomycetota > Actinomycetes > Mycobacteriales > Pseudonocardiaceae > Kutzneria. The sequence continues at coordinate 44,903 of DASWRQ010000123.1, forward strand.
CGGGCGGCAGATCGAGGACGACGTCGCCGACCAACTGTCCGAGGCCGGTGAGGGCCTGGAGATCGTGCTGTCGGAGATGCCGATCGGCCGGCTCGACGCGATGCCCCGGGCGCTGGCCGGGGCGCTGGCCGCGGTGCGGGATTCCGCGCACCGCTGCATCACCGCGCTCGGACCGGAACGCAAGGAGGATCCCGAGGGCGCCGTCGGCCGCAAGCTGGCCCTGGCCCTGCTGGACGAGATCCACGACACCGCCGTGCGCCTGCTGGAGGCGTTCGACGAGGACGAGGCCCACCGACGGGATGTGGTGTGGCTGGCCGGCGATTTCCGTGACGACAGCAAGCCGCCGACCGTGAAGGTGGCGCCACTGGGTGTCGGCGGCCTGCTGCGGGAACGGCTGTTCGCGCCGCGGACCACCGTGCTCACCTCGGCCACGCTCACCCTCGGCGGCACCTTCGACGCGCTGGCCCGGCAGTGGGGATTGCCCGCCGCCAGCCAGGTTCCCGTGGTCGATGCCACCGCCACCGAGAAGGAAGCGCCGTCGGACCTGAGCTCCCCACGCTGGAGCGGCATGGACGTCGGCTCCCCGTTCGAACACGGCCGCAGCGGAATCCTTTACCTGGCAAGGCATCTGCCCACTCCTGGCCGTGACGGCCTGCCGCCGGCCTACCTCGACGAGCTCGTCGACCTGGTCAACGCCGCCGGCGGCCGGACCCTCGGCCTGTTCTCCTCCATGCGCGCGGCCAAGCAGGCCAGCGAGGCCATCCGGTCCCGCATCGAGTATCCCGTGCTGTGCCAGGGCGAGGACTCCACCGCCCAGCTGGTCAAGAAGTTCGCCGAGGACGTGCGCTGCTGCCTGTTCGGCACGCTGTCCCTGTGGCAGGGCGTGGACGTGCCCGGCGACTCGCTGCAACTCGTTGTGGTGGACCGGATTCCGTTCCCCCGCCCCGACGACCCGCTCGCCTCGGCCCGGCAGCGGGCCGTCGAAGCCCGTGGCGGCAACGGTTTCCTCACCGTCGCCGCCACCCACGCCGCGCTGCTGCTGGCCCAGGGCGCCGGCCGGCTGCTGCGGTCGACCAACGACAAGGGGGTGGTGGCCATCCTCGATCCTCGGCTGGCCACCGCCCGCTACGGTGGTTTCCTGCGGGCCTCGCTGCCGCCGTTCTGGACCACGCACGACCCCGAGGTGGTGCGCGCCGCCCTCAAGCGCCTGGACTCCGCCGCGACCGCCTAGCCGAGATGCCGGGCCAGGAACCCGTCGTCGATCCCGAGCCAGCGGATGGTGCGGTGGTCGCCCGGATTGGCGTGCAGCGTCTTCTCCTTCGACGCGAAGGCGTCGAACAACGCCAGGCCGTCCCGGCGGTCCACGTACGCGTCGTCCCACGGCAGCAGGAACAGCACCGGGACGGTGATGCGCCGGGCCGCCTCGAGCTCTTCCTCGTACGCGAAGAAGCCGCCGCCGAAGATCGCCGCCGAGATGCGCGGCTCGGCCGCCGTCAACGGCACGCCGATGGCCGTGCCCAGCGAGATGCCGCCGCCGTAGCCGATCGGCGCTTCCGCGCCGATCTCCGGCAGCTCCTGGAGCGCGTCCAGGGTCTGCTGCCATTCCGGCACCGCCCGCTCGGCCAGCGAGAGCACGTAGCCGATGCTGGCCTTGCGGAACCGCTCGTTGTCGCCGGCCGTCCTTGCCTGCTTGAACTCGACGCGGGCCTGCTCGTCCTCGGCCGTGAGCGGGCGTTTGCCGTGCCCGGGCGCGTCGATCGCCACCACGTGGAAGCCCCACCTGGTCACCGTCTCGACCGCCCGGGCCTGCTGCGCCGGCGTCTTCTTGTGCAGGCCGCCGCCGTGCCCCATCAGCACCACGGGCGCATGGTCGGGGCCGGACTCGGGCGACCACAGCACACCGGGAACCTCGCCCACGGTGAAGTCGCGCTCGACAACGCCGTCCGACGCCGTCCGCGAGGTGAACTGCAAAGAAGTCATGGTCGTGCCTTTCGGGAGTGCCACCGTGTCGGGCGCTCCCGGCGAGACCGCTAGGTCAATCGCCGGACCGTGACGACGAGGGGAGCACCCACGTGCGAACAACGTTCATGGGTCTCACCTCCTCGGGTGGTGCCGCGGTCCGGCGCAGACTAGCAATCCGGCTGTCGGCCGGCCTACTCCTTTTCCCGAGCTAGCCGACGTTGAGCGCGACCAACAGCACCAGCACGAGCGTGACCACGGCGAGCAGGCCGTGACCGAGCACGATCACCAGCGGGAAGCTGCGCTCGGCCGGGGCCTGGTCGGCGGCGCCGGTCGAGCCGGGGCCGCCGGTGGCCACCGCCGCGCGGGCACGGTAGACCGGGATCCAGCGGAACAGCATCACAAAGCCCAGCAGCGCCACGGGAAGCAGCACCACGAACGAGATCCAGGCCAGCGAGTGCGTGTCGACGAGCAGGTACACGATCCACACGATCAGGCCGGCCGCGGCCAGCGCGAAGTGGCCGAAGATCACCGCCGGCGGGAAGTGGCTGGTGCGTGGCCGGCGCAGGCCGCCCTTGGTGATCCACATGCCCAGCATGACAAAGCCGCCGATGGCGGTGAGCAGCCAGGTGACCAGTGCGGTGACAGCCATGTCGGTACTCCTTGTTTCCGTGGTGGGACAGGAATGTCAGCGGCGGAAGCCGTCGGCCTGGGTGGCTTCGTCGGCTACCCGCACGCCGTAGCGGTAGGCGAGCTTGCCGCCGAGGTAGCCGGCCGCGGTCAGCAGCGCCAGGCAGACCACCGACAGCAGCAGCGGACCCAGGCCCACCGGGCCCGTGTCCGCGGCCCGTCGCCACAGGAAGTTCGCCACGTAGCCGACGGTGACCGTCAGGTTCAGGCCCATGTGCGTCAGCCCGGTGCGGAAGGCCGGCGTGCCGGTCGGAATCGCGAACAGGTCCAGGAAGCCGACCATCGCCGCGGCCAGCGCGCCGAGCACCCCGATCGCGATCAGCCACAGCGCGCCCTTGGCCAGAAATCCCGGCTCGGCCACGAACCTCGACGCGATGTCGAACACCAGGGCCGCCACCCACGCCCCGATCGGCACGGTGACCAGGATCGGGTGGAACGGGTGGCCGTAGGGACCGGCCAGCGCCGCGCTCACCGGACGCTTTGCCTGCTGCACCTCGTTGGTCATCATCGACCTCCACACGCTGAGTTTCGCCAGCGAATTTTGGTCTTATTACCTCCGACCGTCAAGCCACGCCAGTCGATCGAGGTACACGCCGCGTCCGGAAAGAAACCTTGGTGTTATCCAGAGGCCTCACGGCCGTGCGGGAACGCCACGGCATGCAAAGGCCGGCGGCCGTGTCGGCCAGCCGCACGTCCGCTCCCTGGAGATCGGGCCTTACGGTTGCCGAAGATCCGGATCGAGTCGGACGGTGACCGGGGCGCCGTGCTCGACGGTGCGGCTGACCTTGCATTCGCGGGCCACGGCCCGGGGGATGACGGTGGCCAGGGGCTCGTCGGCCGGGAGGTCGAAGGCGAGGTCGAGGCGGCGGAGCTCGTGGGCGGCCTCGTCGCCGGTGGCGGTGACGGTGAAGCCGGCCTGAGTGCGGCGGACGATGAGCTGCTCGGCGGTCATGGCGGCGCAGGCGGCGAGGGCGGCCTCCAGCAGCTGGACGGGCGAGAAGCCGTCGCCCCCGACAGCGACCGTGGCGCCACTGGGCGCGGTGGCGACGAAGCGGCCGTCGCCGACGCGTCGGACGGTGACGCTCACGACGAGGCCCGCTGGGCGACGACGGTGACGGTGCCGGGGGCGACCTCGGTGAAGCCGGCATCCCGGACGGCGACAACGCTGCGGGACTGCCACGCCCCGGCGGGATCGTCGCCGGGGACCAGGAGCTTCCAGTCGGCGGGCTCGGGAGTCCTGACGGCGCAAGGGAATCCGGCGGACTGCCACGAGGAGAGCTCGGCCGGCGGCAGCAGGGCGGCCAGCAGCATGGTGGCGTGGCCGACCTGCGCGGCGGCCTTGCCAGCGGTCATCGGCACGTCGGGATTGATCCACAGCACCGGCACCCCGGCCGGCACGGGACCGGGCTCGTCGAACGGCAGCTCACTACCGGTGATCTGGAGCCGCTTCACCTCGTACGGCGTCTCGGTCACCTTCCACGGCAGCAATGCCCGCGCCTCGGCGTGTCCAACCCGCACGGTCACGCCCGGCAACGCCTGCACGGCCTCCCAGTGCGCCCCTCGCGCCCGGCGCGACACCTTCCGAATCCGGCCGTCGATCCAGGCCGTGACCTCGGCGTGCCACTCCCCCTCGGGCTCGGTGGCCCGCGGATCGAGGCACACGGCGATCGCCGCCGCCGCGGCCGCCTCCAGCAACGCCGTCCGCGCGGGCGGCTCGGCCTTCTCGATGCGCAGCACGATCGGCATCGCCCGCACCTCCGAGGGATCCTCGTCGGAGGTGTCCTGCGGCGCGGGCCGCCGGAGCCACCAGGCGTAGCGGTCGGCCAGTGGTTGAAGCACGGTCACCACCGGAATATATCCCACCAATCGAGCCACTTACCCCACGTCAGCGGACTTCAGTTACACCGCACATTGACAAAATGAGGAATTTGTTCCAACCGGCCAACCCGCAATTCGTTCAGTTCTGGGCGCACAAACGTGCAGCAACCTGCCCCTCGCCGGCCGACGCCACTTAAGGTTCACAGCGACGACGATCAACTACCAACGAAGGAAATAACACTCGATGAATCACAACGTCTTCCGCACGCGCACGGCCGCGTTGGCGATGTCCACACTGGTGCTGGCCGTCGGCGGCGCGCTGGTCGGAGCCGGTGAAGCTGTCGCCGGCACCGCCGGCCAACACATCACGCTCACGGTCCAACAGACTGGCCTTTACGGCGGCTGGCTCACCGGACACAGCCCGAGTGGCCAATCGCAGACGGATTTCATCAAGGTGAACGGGAAATCCAGTCTTGGCTGGCAGGGCGATGTCAAGATCGATTGGGTCAGGAACGACGCGAAGCACAGCTATGCCTTCACCAACCACTGTGACGTCCCCGGATATCCCAACGGCTCCACGTTCCGCTGCCCATCAGGGTTTTAGCTGACGTCACAGGCGCAATGGTTCCAGACCGTCGGCGGCGTCGGCCGCTTCCACCTCGGCGCGGGTGACGCCGAGCACGAAGAGCACCGCGTCGAGGAACGGGTGCGAGAGGGCGGCGTCGGCGACCTCGCGCAGGGCGGGCTTGGCGTTGAAGGCGACGCCCATGCCGGCGGCCGAGAGCATGTCGATGTCGTTGGCGCCGTCACCGACGGCGACGCACTGGGCCAGCGGGATGTGGTAGGCGTCGGCGAACTCGCGCAGGGCCTGGGCCTTGCCGGCACGGTCGATGACCCGGCCGGTGGTGCGCCCGGTGAGCCGGCCGTCGACCACCTCGAGCTGGTTGGCCATGCAGAAGTCGAGCCCGAGCTCGTCGGCCAGGCCCCGGATGACCCGGGTGAACCCGCCGGAGACGACGCCGCAGCGGAAGCCGAGCCGCTTGAGCGTGCGGATGGTGGTGCGGGCGCCCGGCGTGAGCTCCAGCTGGGCGGCGACGTCGTCCAGCACGGTCTCGGGCAGCCCGGCCAGCAGCGCGACCCGCCGCTCCAACGACTGGGCGAAGTCCAGCTCGCCGCGCATGGCGGCCTCGGTGATCTCGCGGACCTTGTCCTCGCAGCCGGCCCGGGCGGCCAGCATCTCGATGACCTCGCCCTGCACGAGCGTGGAGTCCACGTCGAAGACGACGAGTCGCTTGGCCCGGCGGGTCAGCCCGGCCCGCTCCACGGCCACGTCCAGACTCACGCGGGAGGACACCTCGGCGACGGCGCTGCGCAGCAGGGCGTCCTGCTCGGCGGTGTCGTCGGGCACGGAGACCCGCAGCTCGAGGCCGGTGACCGGGTAGTCGGCCACCCGATGGATGGCGTCGATGTTCACGCCGAGCGCGGCCAGCTTGCGGGCGACCTCGGTGAAGGCCCGGGCGGTCACCGGCCGGCCCAGCACCACCAGCACGTGGCTGGAGCCCTGCTGGGACGAGCTGCGCGGATCGGCCCCGATCTCCACGTCGACGTTCATCGCGACGCTGGCCATGGCCTGCTCGACGGTCTCCTGCAGGCCCTCCGGGTCGCGGTCGGCGTTGACCAGCACGCCCAGCACCAGCTTGCCCCGGATGACCACCTGCTCGACGTCGAGCACCTCGACGCCGTGCCTGGTCAGCACCGCGAACAGCACCGACGACACGCCGGGCTTGTCCGGTCCGGTGACGGTGATCAGGACCGTGGCTGCGTGGGAACTGGTCACCCGGACAGTTTGCCGGAAATACAAGCGGGCCCCGGTGTGTCCGTGATCACCGGGGCCCGCTTGGTCAGATGTTCAGCTGACGGTCACTTCTCCGTCGGGTCGTCGCTACCCGTGACGGCCGCGGTGAGCGCCTCGGACGGGGCCGGGATGTGCCCGAACTCCGCCTCCAGCCGCAGCCGCTCGACCATGTGCGGGTAGTGCAGCTCGAACGCCGGGCGCTCGGAGCGGATCCGGGGCAGCGAGGTGAAGTTGTGCCGCGGCGGCGGGCAGGACGTGGCCCACTCCAGCGAGTTGCAGTAGCCCCACGGGTCGTCCACCTCGACGACCTCGCCGTACCGGTAGCTGCGGAACACGTTCCACAGGAACGGCAGGGTGGAGGCGCCCAGGATGTACGCGCCGATGGTGGAGATCGTGTTCAGCGTGGTGAAGCCGTCGCTGGACAGATAGTCGGCGTACCGGCGGGGCATGCCCTCGGCGCCCAGCCAGTGCTGCACCAGGAAGGTGGTGTGGAAGCCGATGAACGTGGTCCAGAAGTGCAGCTTGCCCAGGCCCTCGTCCAGCATCCGGCCGGTGATCTTCGGGAACCAGAAGTAGATGCCCGCGTAGGTGGCGAACACGATGGTGCCGAAGAGCACGTAGTGGAAGTGCGCCACCACGAAGTACGAGTCGGAGACGTGGAAGTCGATGGCCGGCGCGGCCAGCAGCACGCCGGTCAGGCCGCCGAACAGGAAGGTGATCAGGAAGCCGACGCTGAACAGCATCGGCGTCTCGAAGGTCAGCTGCCCCTTCCACATGGTGCCGATCCAGTTGAAGAACTTCACCCCGGTCGGCACGGCGATCAGGAAGGTCATGAACGAGAAGAACGGCAGCAGCACGGCGCCGGTGGCGTACATGTGGTGGGCCCACACCGTCACCGACAGGGCGGCGATGCCCAGCGTGGCGTAGATCAGGCCCTTGTAGCCGAACAGCGGTTTGCGGCTGAACACCGGGAAGATCTCCGACACGATGCCGAAGAAGGGCAGCGCGACGATGTAGACCTCGGGGTGGCCGAAGAACCAGAACAGGTGCTGCCAGAGGATCACGCCGCCGTTGGCCGGATCGAACACGTGCGCGCCCAGATGCCGGTCGGCCAGCAGGCCGAACAGGGCCGCGGTCAGGATCGGGAAGGCCAGCAGCACGAGGATCGAGGTGACCAGGATGTTCCAGGTGAAGATCGGCATCCGGAACATGGTCATGCCGGGGGCGCGCAGGCAGACCACGGTGGTGATCATGTTGACGCCGCCGAGGATGGTGCCGAGGCCGGACAGGATCAGACCGGTGATCCACATGTCCGCGCCGACGCCCGGCGAGTGGACCATGTCCGACAGCGGGGTGTAGGCGAACCAGCCGAAGTCGGCCGCGCCGCCCGGGGTCAGGAAGCCGGCCACCACGATGGTGCCGCCGAACAGGTAGGCCCAGTAGGCGAACGCGTTCAGCCGCGGGAACGCCACGTCGGGCGAGCCGATCTGCAGCGGCAGCACGAAGTTGGCGAAGCCGAACACGATCGGCGTCGCGTACAGCAGCAGCATGATCGTGCCGTGCATGGTGAACAGCTGGTTGAACTGCTCCTGCGACAGGAACTGCAGCCCCGGCCGGGCCAGCTCGGTCCGCATCAGGAGGGCCATCGCGCCGCCCACCATGAAGAAGACGAACGAGGTGACCAGGTACATGATTCCGATCTGCTTGTGGTCCGTGGTACGGAACAACCGCAGCAGGAGGGAACCCTTCACCGTCGTGCGCGTCGGATAGGGACGCGTAGCGATCGGCTGCGGTGCTACGGCCGTCACGATGCCTCCAGCCAGTCATCTCGGGAAACCACGGGAATCGTAGACCGGCGAGATCAGGTCAGCTCGGCTGGGCCGGCACTGGGCAAATCGAGTGACCCCCGTCACGGCCCGTGACAGCATGTTCCGGCATGGAACAGACCATTCGGGCGGCGGTGTCCTTCGCGGCCGCGCACGGAATCAGGTCGACCGAGCCGGCGGTGCTCAAGAACGGCAGCAACGTGCTGCTCCACCTGCGGCCGGCCCCGGTCGTGGCCCGCGTCGCCGGCACCACGGGACTGGTCCGGAAACCCGTGGCCGACTGGTTCGCCCGCGAGCTGTCCGTGGTGGATCACCTGGTCGGGCGGGGCTTTCCGGTCGTCGCCCCCAGCGCCGAGCTGCCCCGCGGCCCGGTTGTGCATCAGGGCGAGACGATGTCCTTCTGGACGTTCGTGGCCCACGATCCGTCGGCATCGATCAAGCCGGCCGATTTCGCGGCCTCGCTGTCCGATCTTCACCGGGCGTTGGCCGACTACTCGGGTCAGCTGCCCACGGCGGGTCCGCTGGACGACGTGCTGCTCGGGCTGCCGCTGCTCGGGGAGCACGCCGAGGCGCTGCGGGCCGAGCACGCGCGGCTGTCGAAGCTCCTGCCGGCCGGCGGGGTGGCGCTGCACGGCGACGCCCATCCCGGCAACGTGCTGGTGACGTCGACGGGCCTGGCCTGGAACGACCTCGAGGACACGTGGCGCGGGCCGGTCGAGTGGGACCTGGCGGTCATGCGCCGGACCAAGCTGTTGGACGGTGCGGCCGCGCTCGCGGCCTATCCCGATTCCTACGATGCCGACCTGCTGGAGCTGTGCCGGGAGATCCGGTGGCTCCAGGTGCAGATCTGGATGCAGGCCAGCGTGCTCCGACTGCCGGCGCGCAAGGCCGAGGCGGACGCCGAACTGGCCCGCTGGCTGGCGGCCCGACGGGGTATCGGTGCGGCGGCTCGTGTGGTACGCCAGTGCAGGTGACCGACTTCGTGACGGTGATCGCGCTCGGTGGAACCATCGCCATGGCCCGGCCGGCCGACGGCAGCACGGGAGCCGTGCCGGCGCTCGATGTCGACGAGCTGCTGGCGTCCGTGCCCGGCTTGGACAAGGTCGACATAAAACTGCGCACGATCGCCTTCCGGTCGCTGCCAGGAGCCTCGGTCGGCTTCGACGACCTGACGGCGCTGGCCGAGCTGATCACCGCCGAGATCGACGACGGGGCCCGCGGCGTCGTGGTCACGCAGGGCACCGACACCATCGAGGAGACGGCGTTCTTCCTCGACACCAGCGTGCTGGACGGTGCGCCGGTGGTGGTCACCGGCGCGATGCGCAACCCGTCGCTGGCCGGCGCGGACGGCCCGGCCAACCTGCTCGCCGCGGTCCAGGTGGCGGCCAGCGAGCAGGCCGACGGGCTGGGCTGCGTGGTGGTGTTCGCCGACGAGGTGCATGCCGCGAGGTACGTGTCGAAGGCGCACAGCGCAAGCATCGGCGCTTTCGTGTCACCGAACACCGGGCCGATCGGCTACGTGGTCGAGGGCAAGTTCCGGCTGCTGAACCGGCCGGCCGACGTGCTCAAGGTGTACGTGCCGCAGGGCGCGCCGCAGCCGACGATCGGCCTGGTCACGGTGACCCTCGGCGACGACGGCGCCGTGCTCGGGGCGATCGGCGACGCCGTGGACGGCCTGGTCGTGGCGGCCTTCGGCGCCGGCCACGTGCCGGTGGCCATGGTCGAGCCGCTGACCGCGCTGGCCCAGCGGATGCCGGTGATCCTGGCCTCGCGGACCGGGGCCGGCCCGGTGCTGGCCGAGACCTACGGCTTTCCCGGCTCGGAGCAGGACCTGCTGCGCCGGGGCCTGATCGGGGCCGGTTTCCTCAGCCCGGTCAAGGCGCGCATCCTGCTGCGCCAGCTGCTGGCGGCCAGGGCCGGGACCGACGACATCCGGAAGGCGTTCTTCGGCGAGGAGTGAGCGCGCCCCTTAAGGAGAAAGACAAATGGCCCGTCCGTCCATCAACCCCGTGGTGTGGCAGCCGCCGGCCGCGCCCGAGCGGTCCCGGCGGTCGGACAGCGCGCCGCCCATGCCCGCGCCCCGGGTGCTGGCGGTCAACGGCACCGGGCCCGAGGACGTTCTCGTCGACGAGCAGGGTCGCTTGCTGACCGGGATCGACGACGGCCGGATCCTGCGGCTTTCCGACGAGGGCCGCCGCATCGACATGGTCGCCGACACCGGGGGCCGGCCGTTGGGCATCGAGCTGCTCGGTGACGGCCGGCTGCTGGTGTGCGACGCCCGGGCCGGATTGCTGGCGGTGGATCCCGAGGGCGGCTCGATCGAGCCACTCGTCACGGCCGGCGCGGTGGCCGCCACGCGCCCGCTCAACCTGTGCAACAACGCCGCCGTGGCCCGCGACGGCACGGTGTTCTTCACGGACTCGACCCAGCGGTTCGGCCTCGAGCACTTCATGGGCGACCTGCTCGAGCACAGCGGCACCGGCCGGCTGCTGCGTCGCGACGTCTCCGGCGAGGTCACCGAACTGTTGGACGGCCTCCAGTTCGCCAACGGCGTCGCGCTGGCGGCCGACGAGTCGTACGTGGCGGTGGCGGAGACCGGCTCCTACCAGATCCGCCGGGTGTGGCTGGACTCCGGCGAGAGCGACGTGCTCGCCGAAAACCTGCCGGGCATCCCCGACAACCTGAGCACCGGCCAGGACGGCCTGATCTGGGTCGCGCTGGTCACGCCGCGCAATCCGGTGCTGGACCGGACCGGGCGGTATCCGGTGCTGCGCAAGGCCACCTGGGCGCTGCCGCAGGCGATGTTGACGAAGTTCGAGGTGCGCACGACCTGGGTCGTCGCCGTCGACGACACCGGCCGGATCGTGCACGACCTGCAGACGTCGGCGCCGGGCTACCACATGGTCACCGGCGTCCGGCAGCACGACGGCAAGCTCTATCTCGGCAGCCTGCGCGAGCGGGGCATCGCCGTCATCGACCTGTGAGGCCCTCGACGAACGACCGGAAGTCCGGGGCCAGGGCCAGCTCGCGGCCGTCCTCCAGCCACACCACCGCGGGCTCGCCGGCCCGGCGGTAGTCCAGCGCGATCCAGGTCGGCCCGTCGCCGGAGACCGGGACCACGCCGGCGGGCAGGCCCCACTCCTCGACCAGGGTCGGGGCGTCGAGCAGCGAGGTCAGGCCCTTGGTGTGGCCGATGCCCAGCAGATCGGGCAGCGGCACGTGGTCGTCGGCCCAGGACGTGGGCGCGGTGGTCGGGCACCGACGCCGGCCGCAGGCGACGACGCCGGCGTTCTGCACGCGGAGCAGGTCCAGCAGCGCGGCCGGCAGCGGCACGCCGAGCACGGCCTCGGCCTCCCGGACGAGGACGTCGGTGAGCGGAGGGTGCACGCCGTAGGAGCCGTCACCCCAGAACGCGGCTTTGATCTCGTCGAAGTCCGCCACGCGGGCAGCCTAGGCCCGTGACCGCCGAGTGTGGAGGTAGCTGCACTGCCGGCGTGCCGGTGGATGGGCGACACTCGGGGCATGGCACGGCTGAGGGGGTTGGGTCTGGTCGCGCTGGGTGCGCTCGGCCCGGTGCTCGCGGTGGTGGACCTGGTGGCGCTGATATGCGGCGTGACCCCGGTCGTGCTGTTGATCCGACGTTGGCCGGTGACCGCGCGGCGGCTGGCCGGCGACTGGTGCGAGGTGCCGATCGCCGACCCGTACGACCCGCCGCCGGCACCGCCCCGGCCTCGGCCCGACGGCCTGTACGAGGTGCGGAGACGGCTTTATCGCCGGCCGCACCTGCCCGCGTACCGGCAACGGGCCCACTGGCTGTCGTCGGACGGCGCGACCTGGCTGGACCTGCTGTGGCTGGTGGTCAACCCGATCGTCGGCACGGTGCTCGGGCTGGCGGCGGCGGTCGTCGGACGGCCGGGGCTGCGTTGGCACGGTCGGTGGACGCGAGCGCTGCTCGGAGCCCGTCGGCCGTGGCCCATCTGGGTCAAGGACCGCGTGGTGCTCATCCTGGACAGCGGGCAGCTGGCGGCGCAGTCGCTGGTCGGACTGCTGCTGGCGGCGTTGCAGCTGGTCTCGGCAGTGCCGGCGTTCGTCGGCGTGACGTGGCCGTTGATCGTGGTGGTGGAGAACTCCCGCGGCTACACCAACTACTACCGGCGGCGGGTCGGCGTCGACGAGCCGTATCGACCAGCGCCGCCCGAGCCGCGGCCCGAGCCGGACGGCCGGTACCGGGCCGGCCGCCGGTTGTACCGGTCGCCCGCCACCCCGGCCCGGTTCGCCCGGCTGTCCTGGCTGGCCAGGGATCCGGCCTCGGGCCGTGACTTAGCGTGGATGGTGGTCAATCCGCTGGTCGCGGCGACGCTGCTGGCATTGCCGTGCGCTGCCCTGTTCCTGGGGTACGCCCAGGCGACGACAGCGGTCTCCGGCCTGTGGCAGCCGGAGCCGTGGTGGCGTCTCCCGGCCGGCGCGGCGGCGATGGCGTTGGCGCTGGTCACCGCGCCGACTCTGCGGCGCTGGCACGACCGTTGGACGTCGGTGCTGCTCGCGCCGACCAGGTCGGCCCGGCTGGCCCAGCGGGTGCAACGGCTCACCGAGACGCGGGCCGACGCGGTCGACACGCAGGCCGCCGAGCTGCGGCGGATCGAGCGGGACCTGCACGACGGAGCGCAGGGGCGACTGGTGGCGATGGGGATGGCGCTGCGCACCGTGGAACGGCTGCTGGACCGGGATCCGGAGACGGCCCGACGGCTGATCGTCGAGGTCCGTGAGAACACCTCGGTGGCGCTGACCGAGATCCGCGAGCTGGTGCACGGCATCCACCCGCCGGTGCTGGCCGAGCGGGGTCTCGCCGACGCGATCCGGGTCGTGGCGCTGGACTGCCCGCTGGACGTGGAAGTGGCCGCCGACCTGCCCGGACGGCTCGATCCGCCGGTCGAGTCGGCCGCCTACTTCGCGGTGCGCGAGCTGCTGACCAACGCCGCCAAGCACTCCCGGGCGTCAAAAATCCGGGTCGACGTGCACCACGCCGATGAGGTGCTGCGTGTCACCGTCCATGACGACGGCCGCGGCGGGGCCGATCCGGCCGGCGGCACCGGGCTGCTCGGCGTGCGGCGGCGGCTCGGTACCTTCGACGGGGCCCTGGACGTGCGCAGTCCCGTCGGCGGCCCTACGACACTGACGATGGAGATCCCGTGCGTGTTGTCATCGCGGAGGACGTCTACCTCCTCCGGGCCGGACTGACCCGGCTGCTGGAGGCGTACGACTTCGAGGTGGTCGCCGCCGTGGAGTCCGGGCCCGAGCTGCTGACCGCGCTGATCGAGCACCGGCCGGACGTCGCCGTCGTCGACGTGCGGCTGCCGCCCACCTTCACCGACGAAGGTCTGCGCGCCGCCATCGAGGCCCGCCGTACCCATCCCGGGCTGCCGGTTGTCGTGCTCTCGCAGCACGTGCAGCAGCTTTATGCCCGCGAGCTGCTGGCCGACGGCGGCGCCGGGGTCGGCTACCTGCTGAAAGACCGTGTCTTCAACGACGAGCAGTTCGTGGACGCCCTGCGTCGGGTCGCCGCCGGCGGCACCGCCATGGACCCCGACGTCGTGACCAAGCTGATCGCCGGCACCCCGCCGCTGGCGACGTTGAGCCCGCGGGAGCGCGAGGTGCTGGAGCTGATGGCCGAGGGGCGGTCCAACGCGGCCATCTCGCAGCGGCTGCACCTGTCCGACAGCGCCGTGAGCAAGCACATCGCGGCCATCTTCGGCAAGCTCGGGCTGGCCGCGTCCGACGACAACAACCGGCGAGTGCTAGCCGTTCTCGCACACATCACCGGCAATTCGTCACACAACCACCCCTGACCCGCCGGATTGCCTACGATCGACTGGTGAAGCTGCTCGCGGTCAGCGACCTGCACGTCGCGTACGAGGAGAACCGGACGATCACCGATGGGCTGCGCCCCGAGTCGGCCGACGACTGGCTCATCGTCGCCGGCGACGTCGGCGAGACGTCCACGGACATCGAGTGGGCGCTGGGGCTGCTGCGGGAGCGCTTCGCCAAGGTCATCTGGGCGCCCGGCAACCACGAGCTGTGGACCCCCAAGGACGATCCGGTGCAGCTGCGGGGCGTCGAGCGCTACGAGCACCTGGTGCAGATGTGCCGCCGGCTCGACGTCGTCACGCCCGAGGACGACTACCCGATCTGGCCCGGCGAGGGCGGTCCCGCCGTCATCGCGCCGCTGTTCCTGTTGTACGACTACACGTTCCGTCCCGAAGGCACGTCGAACAAGGAAGAGGCGCTGGCCAAGGCGCATGAGGCCGGTGTCGTCTGCACCGACGAGTACTTCCTCCACCCCGACCCGTATCCCAGCCGTGAGGCGTGGTGCGAGGCTCGGGTCGAGCTCACCGAGAAGCGGTTGTCCGCGCTGCCGCCGGAGCTGCCGACCGTGCTGATCAACCACTGGCCCATGGTTCGGGAGCCCACGCGGGTCATGTACTACCCCGAGTTCGCGCAGTGGTGCGGCACCGTGCTCACCGCCGACTGGCACCTCCGGTTCCGCTCCGCCTGCTCGGTCTACGGGCATCTGCACATTCCGCGTACCACGCACTACGACGACGTGCGGTTCGAGGAGGTTTCCGTGGGCTATCCGCGGGAGTGGAAGAAGTGGGGTCGCTCCTCCGGATGGCTGCGCCAGATCCTGCCGGTGAAGCCGTGATCGAGGAGTTGCTGCCGTCCTCGGTGGCCTGCGCCGAGGCTTTCGACGACCACTCCGCCGTGGAGCTCTTCCCGGCGGAGGAGGCCGTCATCGCTCGGGCCGTCGACAAGCGGCGGCGGGAGTTCTCCACCGTTCGCTACTGCGCCCGTCAGGCTCTCAAGTCCCTCGGGCTGCCGGCCAGTCCGATCTTGCCCGGCGAGCGCGGCGCTCCCCAGTGGCCCGCCGGCGTGGTCGGCTCCATGACCCACTGCCTCGGCTACCGCGCCGCCGCTGTGGCCTGGGGCAAGGACATTCTGACCATCGGCATCGACGCCGAGCCCGACGAGCCCCTCCCCGACGGCGTGCTCGACGCCGTCGCGCTGCCGTCCGAGCTCGCCGTCCATGGCCGGTTGTTGTTCAGCGCCAAGGAGTCCGTCTACAAGGCCTGGTTCCCCCTTGCCCGAGTGTTCCTCGACTTCTCCGAGGCCGAGCTCACCTTCGGCGACGGCGTCTTCTCCGCCCGCATCCTCGTCCCCGGCCCGGTGTCGGGTTTCCAGGGCCGTTGGCTCATCCGCGACGGCTTCGTGATCACGTCGATCGTGGTGCCGGTTGCCTGATCTCGTGTGGCGCAAAGCCGTTGGCCTGCTCGGCGGCACTCCTTTGACGACCGACCTCGCCACGCGCTACAGCGAGCCCCACCGCCGCTACCACGATCTCGACCACGCCCGGGCCGTCGCCCGCGACTCGGTGCTGCTGGTTCCCTTGTCCGATCAGGAAAAGGCCGTGCTGATCCTCGCGGCCTGCGCCCATGACGTCGTCTACGACGCCGTTCCCGGCGCCGACGAGCAGCGCAGCGCCGACTGGGCTCGTGACTGGCTGGGTCGGTCAGGACTGGCCCACGTGGCGGATCGCGTCGTGGAGCTGGTGCTGATGACCATCAAGCACGCCGCCGATCCCGGCGACAGCGCCGCCTGTGCGCTGCTGGATGCCGATCTGGCCATCCTCGGCTCCTCGCCGGCCGATTACGACGCGTATGCGGCGGCGGTGCGGCAGGAGTATTCGGCCGTCGCCGACGAGGCGTGGCGGTCGGGGCGGTCCCGCGTGCTGAGTTCGTTGCTGGAGAGGGACAACGTGTTCCTCACGCCGGCCGGCCGTGACCGGTGGGAGGCGCAGGCCCGCCGCAACCTGGCCCGTGAGCTGGCGTCCCTCAACAAAAACGGCTAGCTGTCGGTCAGGGCGGTGATGGTGAGTTTGCCGCCGTCGGTGGCGGAGTTGTTGGCCTCGGTCTGCTGGTAGTCGCCGACCTGGAAGCGGACGTCCTTGCCCTGGAAGGGCGGGTTGAGCGCGGCGGTCTGCTTGCCGGTGCGCCCGGCGGAGGTGGCGGTGACGGTGAAGCCGGCGGCATTCTCGGTGATGGTGTACGAGAACGGGGCGTTCATGGGGACGTTGGTGAGCACGGTGGTGAGATCGCTGCCGGAAACGGTGGGGTTCTTGCGAATGGTCAGGGTGACGCGGCCGGAATTGACGGCGTCGGCGGAAGTGTGGCGGTAGTGGAGCATGAGCAGGGGCACCGAAGAAATGGGACCGCCGCCGTGGATCTGGCCGATGATGATGTCCTGGGCACTGGGCAGCTGCTGCATGACCATGGTGGCGGACATGGTGTGCGTGCCGGCGCCGGCGGCGAAGTCGTTGACGCTGACCAATTCGGTACGAGGATGCGGCGAATTGGGAGTGTGGGCGCCCTTGGTCGGGGCGAAGAACGCCAGGGCCCCGGCGGAGGTTCGGGTGAGCCAGGGGGAAGTGACCTTGGCCGGACTGACGGTGGTGGAAGCGCCGCTCTGCTTGCCGGCGGCATCGACGGGGAGGGTGAGACGCCAGCCGGTCAAGGACACGGCGGTGGCGGCGCTGGCGGGACTCTGGGCGGCGGAGAAGCCGATCGCGCCGGCCCCGACGACGGCGACGGCGGCCGCGGCGGCGATCAAGGCGCGTCGCCGGCGGACCGGCATCGAGCGCAGCAGGTGTCCAAGCATGTGAATCCGCCTTCCACTCCGGTCGTACGAGTGGAGGGAACGCGGCCTGATCGAATCCGGTTCACGCCCGGTCACGGACGTGAACCGGACCCCGATCAGTAGAGGTTGCCGGCGTAGGCCGGACCGTAGTAGCGCTCCAACTCCGACAGGGAGTCGTCGGGACGTTCGAGGGCCTTGGCGATGACGGGACGGGAAGCGACGGCGGCGGAATCCCAGGTCTCGGGCTTCCACAGCGCGGAGCGCAGGAAGGCCTTGGCGCAGTGGTGGAAGATCTCGTCGATCTGCACCAGCATGACGATCTTGGGGCGGTGGCCCTTGACGATCATCTGGTCGAAGAAGGGGGCATCGGCCAGCAGCCGCGCGCGGCCGTTGATGCGCAACGTGTCGCCCCGGCCGGGCAGCAGATACAGCAGCCCGACGTGCGGGTTGGAGAGGATGTTGCGCCAACCGTCGACCCGGCGGTTGCCGGGACGGTCGGGCACGGCGATGGTGTGCTCGTCGATCACGTGGGTGAACCCGGGCGGATCGCCCTTGGGTGACACGTCGCAGGCGCCGTCGGCACTGGACGTGGCGATGAGGCAGAACGGCGAGGCGGCCAGCCACTGCCGGTCGAGCTCGTGCAGAGCGGGCCGGGCCTTGTTGGCGGCGGCGGGCAGCGGCTCCCCCACCAGCTCGGTGAGCTGGTCAAGAGACGTGATCTCGCGCAAGGTTTCCCCCCTCGTCGACGGACGGTCCGTCCTCGACCCTACGCGTCCGGGCGTACAGGAGCCCACCGATAACGAGCACGGCGGCGAGCAGGCCGACGGCGAACCAGGGCGGGTCGTACACCTCGGCCCGCGGCCAGCCGATGTCGATGGCCATGAACAGTCCCCACCCGACCGCGACCAGGTTGACGAGAATTCCCCAGCGCCCCAAGGAGAACTCGGGTGCGGAAGGTAGTTCGCCGCGTAATCGGGCGACCAACGTTGGCGCGGTGACGAGCAGATAGGCCAGGTACACCAACACAACCGCGACGCTGGTGACGGCGGTGAACAGGGACGCCTGCCCGATGTTGACCAGCAGCACGAGAATCGACGCGGCGCCGACGACGACGGCGGGCAGGATGGGGGTGCCGGTGCGGGGCGACACCCGACCGAGCCGGTCGTGCAGCGGCAACACGCCGTCCCGGCTCATGGAGAAGACCATCCGGGTGGCAGCGGTCTGGATCGCCAGCGTGCAGACGATGATCGCGATCGCCACGTCGATCAGCAGCACGGTGCCGAGCCCGCTGCCCAGCCGGCTGGTCAGCACGTAGGGCAGTCCGCCGGAGGCCAGGCTCCCGTCGGTGAGGCTCGGCGCGGCGACCAGGGCGCCGAGCAGCAGCAACAGACCGCCGAGGCCGGAGGCGTACAGCGCACGGAGGATGGCCCGCGGTGCGGTGCGCCGCGGCGACCGGGTCTCCTCGGAGAGCTCACCGGCGCTGTCGAAGCCGTACATGACGTACGCGGCCATCAGGGCGGAGATCAGGAACGGCCCGATGCCCACCCCGGCGGTGTGGAACACGACCGCCGGCCCGCGCTCGGCGTGCCCGAACAGCAGCAGCACCAGCACGACCACGCCGACGAGCTCGCAGGTGACGCCGATGGAGTTGATCACGGACATCAGCCGCACACCGACCGCGTTCACCACGGTGGTGAGCACGATCAGCGCCGCACCCAGCAGGATCGCGTTGCCGGGCCCGGCGATCACCTGGAAGCCGGGCCAGATCGTGGGCAGCACCACCTGCAACGCGATCGCCGCGCCGGCCACGCTGACGATCTGGCCGAGCAGCATCAGCCAGCCGGCGAACCAGCCGACCGCGACCCCTCCCACCCGCCGCGCCCACTGGTAGACGCAGCCGGCGATCGGGTAGCGCGCGGCCAGCTCGGCGAACACGAGCGCCACCGCCAGCTGGCCCACGAACACCATCGGCCAGGTCCAGAAGAACGCCGTGCCACCGAAGGAGAAGCCGAACGCGAACAGCTGGAACACGGTGGTCAGGATGGACACGAACGAGAAGCCGGCGGCGAACGACGCGTAGCCGCCGAGCTTGCGATGCAGCTGCTGGGCGTAGCCGAACCCGGCCAGGTCCTCGGCGTCGGTGATCACGCGCCCTCCCCCCGTCGCGGCAGGTGGCCGGCCCGCACCAGGCAGCCGAGGGTGTCGCAGATGACCCGGGTGGCGATCAGCGCGGTGATCTCGGCGTTGTCGTAGGGCGGGGAGCACTCCACGACCTCGATGCCGGCCAGCGGCCGCTCGGCGATGAGCTGGATGAACTTCAGCACCTCGCGCGGCAGGAAGCCGCCGGGCTCGGGCCAGCCGGTGCCGGGCACGAAGGCGGCGTCGAGGCAGTCGACGTCGAACGACAGCCACACCGCGTCGGCCCCGTCCCAGGCGACGTCCAGGGCGCGGGCGGCGGCCTCCTCGATGCCCATCTCGACGCAGTCGGTGACGGTCATGATGGTGGTGCCGCGTTCCCGGCCGATCTTCACGCCGGGGCGGGGGGCCTGCCAGCCGCCGATGCCGATCTGCACCAGGTTCTTGGCCGGCACGTTGGGGATGTCGGTGGCGTGGAACCACGGCGTGGTGTGCATGCGTTCGTCGAGATCGGTCTCCTGGGTGTCCACGTGCCGGTCGAAGTGGATGATGCCGAGGTTGCCGCCGCCCAGGTGCGGGGCGACGCCGCGGACCGTCGGATACCCGATGGAGTGATCGCCGCCGAGCACCACCGGGAACGCGCCGGACTCGTACACGTGCGACACGGCCTTGCTGATCTGGTCGAAGGTCTTCTCGATGTTGCCGGGAATGGTGAAGATGTCACCGAGATCGCCGATGGTGATCGACTCCCGCAGGTCGACGCCCAGCTCGAAGCTGTACGGCCCGTACAGCGCGGAGATCTTGCGAATGCCCTGCGGCCCGAACCGGGTGCCGGACCGATAGGTGGTGCCGCCGTCGAACGGCGCGCCGAGCACGGCGACGTCGTACTCGCCGCAGCGCCGCACGTCCTCGACGTAGGGCGCCTTCAGAAAGGTGTTGATGCCGGCGAAATGCGGCAGCTCGCCGCGGGAGAAGGTGGGAATCCGCCGGTCCACGATCGAGTCGGCGCCCTGCAGGCCCAGTTCCAGACCCCGGGCGACCTCTTCGTCCCATTTTGTCGTCGGCAGCAGCGCCTCGGCCTCGACGGCGCGGCGCGCCTCCGGACCGTAGTTGTCGTGCACGTGACCCATGGAAACCTCCACGGTCGGCGCCTGGCGGCAGGCAGCCAGGCGCTGGCGTGCCTCCCGGGCTTTTGTCCCGCCGTGGAACGGATCTGGCGATCCGCCGTCACCTCTCGGACCAGGCCCGCGGCGCTGCGCCGCGACGGAACCCTAGGTGCGCCTCACGTTCGTGAGTCGGGAACCAGTGCAGCGGCCGCCGATGTCGACGGCGTGCCGGTGGTGTTGCCGACCGGTCAACAGAATCCGGATCGAACACGGAGATCGCATAATCGGTCACGCTGCGATCACGTCGCCGAAAAGGGTGCGATTCGCGGGATTGCGCGCACCCGGTACGCGAAACTTGGCCGCACGGTGCAGCGCGACCCTCTACCCTTGCCATCCGGAACAGGCCTTGTCGACCCACCCAGGGGGACGTCAGCACCGTGAACCGCACGTTCCAGGTCGACCTGCGCGGCGTCGTGGACCTGCTCAGCCATCACCTGTACGCGAGTCCCCGGGTGTATCTGCGCGAACTGATGCAGAACGCGGTGGACGCGGTGACGGCCCGGCGGGCCGAGGTGCCGAACGCCCGGGCCGCGATCAGCGTGGTGACGAGGCCGGCCGCCATCACCGTGACGGACACCGGGATCGGGCTGACGGAGGCGCAGGTGCACGAGCTGCTGGCGACCATCGGCCGCAGCTCCAAGCGGGACGAGCTGGGCTTCGCGCGGCACGAGTTCCTCGGGCAGTTCGGCATCGGCCTGTTGTCGGCGTTCCTGGTCGCGGACGAGGTGCGCGTGACGACCAAGGCCGAAGGCGCGCCGGCAGTGCTGTGGATCGGGCACGCCGACGGCACGTACGACATCAAGCCGGCGCAGCGCGACGAAGTCGGCACCACAGTCGAGCTCGCCGCGCGCCCTGGCTCCGAGCAGTGGTTCGAGCCGCCGACGGTGGCCGAGCTGGCCCGCCTGTACGGCTCGATGCTGCCGGTGCCGGTCACCGTGGACGGCGTCGCGGTCAGCGGCGCCGGCACGCCCTGGCGCGAGGACGACCGCGAGGCGGGGGTGCGGCGGGCCGACCTGGTCGGCTACGCGCAGGAGACGCTGGGCTTCACCCCGTTCGACGTGATCGACCTGGCGGTGCCGGAGGCCGGCCTGACCGGCGTCGCCTACGTGCTGCCGTTCCCGGCGAATCCGGCCGAGCACGCCGGCCACCGCGTCTACCTCAAGGGCATGCTGCTCACCGAGAGCGCGCAGGGCCTACTGCCGGACTGGGCGTTCTTCGCCCGCTGCGTGGTCGACGCGGGCGAGCTGCGGCCGACCGCGAGCCGCGAGGCGCTCTACTCGGACAACCTGCTCGACGCGACCAGACAGGCGCTGGGCGACCAGCTGCGCGGCTGGCTGGTCGGCCTGGCCCGCGCCGACCAGTCCCGGCTGCACAAGTTCCTCGGCGTGCACCACCTGGGCGTCAAGGCGCTGGCCCTGCACGACGACGACATGCTGCGGCTGGTCGAGCAGTGGTGGCCGATGGAGACCAATGTCGGCCGGATGACGCTGGCCGACTTCCGCGCCCGGCACGGCGAGATCCGCTACTGCGCCACCGCCGACGACTTCCGCCAGCTCGCCGGCGTGGCCGCGGCCCAGGACATCGCGCTGGTCAACGGCGGCTACACCTACGACGCGGAGATCATCGAGCGGTTGCCGGCGATCGAGCCGGGGCTGACCGTGTCCCGGCTCGACCCGACCGACCTGGCCACCCGGTTCGACGCCGTGCCGCCGGCCACCGAGCTGGCCCTGCGGCCGTTCCTGACCGCGGCACAGCGGGCCATGGACCGGCTGGGCTGCGAGGTCGTGCTGCGCTCGTACGAGCCGGCCTCGCTGCCGGTGCTGTTCCTGGTCGACCGGTCGGCGGCGTTCCAGGCCGAGCTGCGGGCGACCAAGCAGCGGGTGGACGAGCTGTGGGCCGGCGTGCTGTCGGCGTTCGACAAGCCGGCCGACGAGCGGCCGCAGCTGGTGCTCAACCACCGCAACCCGCTGGTCCGCCGGGTGTGCGGGCTGACCGACCCGGACCTGGTCGGCCTGTCCGTCGAGGCCCTGTACGGGCAGGCGCTGCTGCTGGGCTACCACCCGATCCGGCCGGCCGACGCGGCGCTGCTCAACCGCTCCTTCCTCGGCCTGCTCGACCAGGCCGTGCCCGCCACCGGCCAGCTCGACGAGGGAAGCCTGTGAGTCATTCCGAGGAGGACCTGGCCGACCGGCTGGACCAGGTCGGTCGCATGCCGTACGGGCGTGGCCAGGTGGCCGCGGTCGAGGAGCTGCTGCGGCACGTGGACGCGGCCGGCAGCGACAACCTCAAGTACGTGACGCGGCTGCTGGCCACCACCGCCTACCAGTACGGCGGCGAGCCGGCCAAGGCGTTCGTCACCTTCTCGTGGTGCCTGGCCGCCTATGACCGGGGCGAGGGCGACCCGGCCCAGGACCACCACCTGTTCTGGTACTTCAAGTGGATGGTCGGCTCGCTGACCATGTTCCCCGAGGTGCCGCTGGACCGGACCCACGGCGTGCTCGACGACATGGAGCGCCGATACCGGCTGGCCGGGCACACGCTGAACCCGGTGCACCAGCACCGCCGCCTGGTCGCGCAGCACGTCGGCGACCGGGAGACCGCGGCCGAGCAGTACCGGCTGTGGTGCGCGACGCCGCGCGGCGCGATGGCCGACTGCATCGGCTGCGAGCCGACGGCCAAGGTCGCGTACCTGGCCTGGGAGGGCCGGCACGAGGACGCGGTGGCGCTGGCGCTGCCGGTGCTGGACGGCCAGATGACGTGCGTCGAGCAGCCGCACAGCATCCTCACCGAGCTGCTGGTCCCGTACCTGCGCACGGGTCGGCTGTCCGAGGCCGCCGACGCGCACCGGACGGCGTACCGGGCGATCCAGGGCAACCGCGCCGAGCTGACCGCGGTGGCCGAGCACGTCGGCTTCTGCACCCGCACCGGCAATCACGCGCGGGCACTCGAGCTGGTCGAGCGGCACCTGAGCTGGCTGGAGGAGCCGCCGACCCCGTTCTCGGACCTGCGGTTCAGTGCCGTGGCCGCGGGGGCGCTGGGGCGGATCGCCGACGCGGGCCACTCGGGACTGACCGTACGCCGGGGGTCTGACGAAATCGGCGTGGCCGAGTTGCGCGACGAGCTGACCGAGCGGGCGCGGGCGCTGGCCGTCCGGTTCGACGCTCGCAACGGCACGGGCGAGGTGGGCCGGCTGACCGCCGAGGCGCTGGCCGCCGAACCGTTGGTCGACCACCTGCCGCTGTCGGGCACAGCCCGTCGGGCGGCGGCCCGGCCGGCGCCGGAACCGCCGAAGGTCGAGTTTCCGGATTCGCCGACCGAGCTGGCCGACCTGGCCGAGGCGCAGTGGTCGCGGGCCGATATCGCCGAGGCCGTCGCGACGTGGGAGCGATTCGACGAGGTCTGTCCGTCGCCCGAGGGCACGCTACTGGCCCGGCGGCTGAATGCGCTCGGCGCCGTGCAGGCCGGGCAGGACCCCTCGGTGGCCGAGCAGACCTGGCGGCAGGCCGTCGAGCTGTGTGCCGAGGCCGGCGACGAGCCGCGCCGGCAGGCCATGCTGGGTCGGCTGGCAATGCTGTACTGCTTGACCGAGCGTGGTGACGAGGGCTATCCGCTGCTGATCGAGACGTGCGCGGCGATCGATCGGGTCGGCGACACGGACCGACGGCTGGCGGCACAGCTTCGGCTGGCCGCCGGGTTGCAGGCGCTGCACCGGCACGAGGAGGCCGACGAGGTGCTGGCCGGGCTGGACCCGCTGGTCACCGAATCGGGCAAACCGGACCTGGCCGCGCAGGTGGCGTTCGAACGGGCCCAGCGCAGCGGTTCGGTCGAAGACGCCGAACGGGCGATGGAGCTGTGGCGCGTGGTCGGGCCGTGCAACGCCTTGTGCCGGGCCGTCGTGGTCGCGGGCAACGCCTACGCCCGGGCCGGCGACGTGGCCAGGGCGTACCAGGTGATGGGCGAGGCCGTCACGGCGACCGATCCGCACCTGCGGGGTCGCGCCGCGCACCAGCGCGGGCGGATGGCCCTGGACCTGGACCGAGCGAACGACGCTTACGACGCGCTGGTCGACGCCATCGCCGCGTTGACGTCAGCAGAGGAGCGGGTCGGCGTCGCCTACGCGCAGGTCGATCTCGCCGCGGCCTGTCTGGGCCTGGACCGGCCGGGCGAGCTGGCCGATGCCGTCGAGGACGCGCTGCCGGTGCTGACCCGCGTCGGCGACGCCGACGAGATCGCCCGGGCGCGGTTCCTGCTGGCCAAGGCGTACCGTGCGCTCGGGCGCGGCGTGCAGGCCCTTGAGCTGCTGGACCTCGTCGCCGATCACTGCCGTGCGGGCGGCAACCCCGCCGGCACCGGGCAGATGCTGTCCGCGTCGGCCGAGATCCTCGACTCGCTGGACCGCGACGCCGAGGCCGCGCAGCGGTTCGCCGAGGCCGCCGCCGCGTATCACGAGGCCGAGCTGCCGGTGGAGGAGTTGTCCTGCCGGCGGCGGTGCGCCACGTCGTGGCTATGGGGCGGTGAACACGAGTTGGCCGTCGAGGCCCTGGGCACCGCCGATGTACTGGCCGCCGAGCTCGGCGAGGCCGAGCCGGCGCTGGTCTGGGAGCACGCCATGCTCGGCTACGACGGGGCCCGGGTGCTGGCCAACACCGAGCGGTTCGCGGAGGCGCTGGTCCGGATCGCCCCGGTCGCCGAGCGCTTCCGGCGGCTCCAGGCGTACACCGAGGCCGCCATGGCCGAGGCCCTTCGGGGACGGCTGCTCGTCGACCTCGACCGGCTGGCCGAGGCCGAGCAGGTCCTCACCGACGCCCTCGCCGCCCTGCCCGAGGAGCTCCAGGGCCCCCGCCACCAGCTCGCCGCCTTGCTGGAACGAATCAAGAGTTGACCGTCAGGAAGGGACCTTTCCTGACGTTCAACGAGAGGATCCGTCCTTTGATCTTGAGGGACAGGTGGAGTGCCACGGGTCCGATCAGGGGGAGGGGACCCGTGGCTGGTCTGTGGGAGGGCCGATGTCGGAATCCGCTGCCACCAGAGAACGCTCGGCCCCGCCGGTGCTTCGCCCGGTTGGCGGATTTCGACCGCCGCCATCCAACGCACGCACCCACCCGAGCCGACGCGGCGGGCTAAATCCGGCAAGGGCGAGGCACCGGCCCCGAAGGGGCCGAGCCCGCGGCGCCGAAGGCGGCGCCAAAGGCACGGTGCGGCGGGTACGTCCCGGTGCGGACGACCGGGGCGGACCCGCCGCGCCGCGGGTCCGTCGGCATGCCGCAGCGGGTTCGGCGGCCGACAAGCCCATCGGACCCACCGGCTCGTACCGGCTGCGCGGCCGGTGGGTCGTCGTCTCCCCCCAGTGTGGGCGCCAGTCCGACGGCTTCCCACCACTGAGGAGACCCCTCTGCTCCTCAGTGGCGAACGGGGGCCGCCACCGCTGGAACCGTTTCCCCGAAACGCCCCGCCTTCCCCAACGAGGACCCTTCGGGAACACACCGGTCAGAGCATGTCAGGCAGGCGTGGGGGGCGGGCCCGCGCACGGCGTTCCGGTCCGTAAAATGCCTGCTCAGATGGGGAAGATGGTTTTCCGGTCCGGACGGGGCGGCCGGCACACACGACTACGGGACGGCCGCGACACATGAGCAGTTCGGGACCGGTGCTTGGGCCTCGGGGACAGTTCGCGGAGCGGTTCGCGCTGCTGTACGCCGAGGCGGGCGAGCCGCCGCTGAAGCGGGTCACCGAGTCGGTGGCGCGGGCCCGGAAGGTGGACGAGCGGGGCCGCCCGGTGCGGGTGCCGGCGCAGCGGGTGAGCGACTGGCGGCGCGGCCGGAACGTGCCGGCGCGGTTCTCGGCGCTGCAGGCGGTGCTGGAGGTGTTGGTCGGCGAGGCACGCAAGCTGCGGGCGACGCCGGTGGTGGAAGGCCTATACGACCTGACGGACTGGCACCGGCTGTGGGAGCAGGCGCTGGCCAGCCCGGTCACCACCGAGGAGGAGGGCGCGTCGGCGGAGCCGGCGGAGGACTCCGGCGCCTGCCCGTACCGCGGCCTGGCCGTGTTCCGGCAGGAGGACGCGGGCTGGTTCTACGGCCGCGAGCGCAGCACGGCGGCGCTGGTGTCGCGGCTGGCGTCGGCGGTGCGGACCGGCGGCATCGTGATGCTGGTCGGGGCCTCGGGCGCGGGCAAGTCCTCGCTGATGCGGGCCGGTCTGGGGCCGGCGGTGCAGGAGGGCGCGCTCGGCCCGGGCGAGTGGCCGACGGTGGTGCTGACGCCGACCGTCGATCCGCTCAAGGAGCTGGTCCGGCTGGTGCCGGAGCTGGCCGAGGCGCTGGACGACGGCTGCGCCAACTACGACGAGGACAAGTTCACGGCCAAGGTCCGCGAGGCGGTGGCGGCGTACGGCGAGCGCGTGGCCGGCGCGGGCGCGCGCCCGGTGCTGATGGTCGACCAGTTCGAGGAGACGTTCACCCTCGCCGACGACGAGGAGCGGCGGGGGCTGTTCGTGGCGGCGCTGCACGCGGCGTGCACGGGCGAGGGCCAGGCGCTGGTGGTGCTGGGTGTGCGGGCCGACTTCTACGGCCGCTGCCTGGACTACCGCGAGCTGGCCGAGGCGCTGCAGGACCGGCAGATGGTGCTGGGCGCGATGACGGTCGCCGAGCTGCGGGAGGCCGTGGCCCGGCCGGCCCGCGCCGTGGGCCTCACGCTGGAGGCGGGCCTGGTCGACCTGATGCTGTCGGACCTGGGTGTCAACACGTCACGCAACGGCCAGGGCACCTACGACGCGGGGGCGCTGCCGCTGCTGTCGCACGCGCTGCTGGCGACGTGGCAGCGCCGGCAGGCGGGCCGGATGACCGTGGCCGGCTACCGCGCGGCCGGCGGCATCCAGGGCGCGGTCGCGGCGACGGCCGAGCGGGCCTGGGCCGACCTGGACGCGGCCGGTCAGGCGGCGGCGCGGCCGGTGCTGCTGCGGCTGGTCCGCGTCGGCGAGGACACGCAGGACACGCGCCGCCGGTCCAGCCGGCAGGAGCTGTTGGAGCAGGCGGTCAGCCCGGCCGCGACGGAAGAGGCGCTGGAGGTGCTGGCCCGGGCCCGGCTGATCACGCTGGACGCCGGCATCGTGGAGATCACGCACGAGGCGCTGTTGCAGGCGTGGCCGCGGCTGCGCGGCTGGATCGACCGGGATCGCGCCGGCAACCTGCTGCGGCAGCGGCTGGAGGAGGACGCCGAGAGCTGGGAGGCCGAGCACCGGGACACCACGCTGCTGTACCGGGGCGGTCGGCTGGAGGCGGCCCAGCAGTGGGCCCGCAGCGCCGATCCGGGCGTGCTGACCACCGTGGCCAAGGCGTACCTGGACAACGCGATCCGGCACCGCCGGCGCGCCGTGTGGCTGCGCCGCTCCGGTGTGGCCGCGGTGGCCGTGCTGGTCACGATCGCCGTCGTCGCCGCGACGCTGGCCTTCAATCAGCGGGACGACGCGCTGTACTCCGGCGTGCTGGCCGAGGCCGACAACGCGATGACCACCGACCCGTCGCTGGCCGCGCAGCTGTCGCTGGTGGCGCATCGGATGCGGCCGGAGGACCCGGCCGCGACCTCGCGGGTGCTGTCCTCGGCGTCGGCGCCGTTGGCCACCGTGCTCGACGGCCACACCGGGGCCGTCTACCTGACCACGTTCAGTCCGGACGGCAAGCTGCTGGCCACCGCCAGCTACGACAACACCGTCCGGCTGTGGGACGTGCGCGACCGGCAGCGGCCGACGCCGCTCGGGGCGCCGATCACCGGCTTCGGCAGCTGGGTCAGCTCGGCCGTGTTCAGCCCGGACGGCAAAACCCTGGCCGCGGCCGGCGACGACCACCTGGTCCGGCTGTTCGACATCACCGACCCGGCTCATCCCCGGCCCATCGGCAAGCCGCTGGACCGGGACACCGGCACCGTCTACCTGATCGCGTTCAGCCCGGACGGCAAGACGCTGGCCGCCGCCTGTGAGCACCAGAAGGCGCAGCTGTGGGACGTGCACGACCTGGCCCACCCCGCGCCGCTGCCCCCGCTGACCGGGCACACCAAGCCGGTGCGCTCCATCGCCTTCAGCCCCAACGGCCGCTTCCTGGCCGCCGGTGGTGACGACGAGAGCGTGCTGCTCTATGACGTCACCGATCCGCGGGCCGCGGTCCAGGTCGGCGCGCCGATGACCGGCTACAAGGGCACCGTGCACTCGGTGGCGTTCAACAAGGACGGCTCGATGCTGGCCAGCGGCAGCGAGGACGGCTCGGTGCGGCTGTGGGACGTGCGCAACCCGTCGTCGATGCCGGAGATCGGACTGCCGCTGAGCGGGTTGAGCCCGCAGTGGTCGGTGGCGTTCACGCCGGACGGCCGGATACTCGGCGCCGCCGGGCAGGACGGCTCGGCCCGGTTGTGGAACCTGGCCGACCCGGCCCAGCCCGGCCCGATCGGCCAGCCGCTGACCGGCAGCAACAACCTGTACGCGATGGGCTTCAGCCCCGACGGCAACACCCTGGTCACCGGCGGCGGCGACACCGAGGTGCGGCTGTGGACCATGCCGGCGCCGCTGGGCATCGGGCAGGCCGGCGGGATCGGGCCGCCTCGGCCACGGCCGGACGGCAAGGTCGTGGCCACCGGGTCGTCAGACGGCACGGTACGGCTGTGGGACACCTCCGACCCCGCCCGGCTGCGTCCGCTCGGCCTGATCGACGACCTGGACGGCGTCAGCCAGATCCGGTT
>DASWRQ010000124.1:0-9868 GCA_036403095.1 Kutzneria sp.
GACGTCCCGCACGCCGGCGTCGATGACCAGCCCGCGAACTCCCCGTTCTTGCAGGGAAGTCGCCAGCAGCTCACCGAACATGCCGTCCGTGCAAGGAGAAGCGGTGGTCACGACCAGCACGTCGCCGGCCCGGCACTGCTCGACCGCCGCGTGGATCATCAGATTGTCCCCGGGCCAACACAACACCGTGACCGCCGAGCCGCCGATCCGGTGGCCCAGGTGAGTGGGCCGATGCTCCGGGCCCAGGTAGCCGCTGCGCCCCAGCGCCTCGTGCACCGTCGCCACGCCGTAACCGGCCAGCCGGTCGATCGCGTCGAGCGGCGCCCGCGGCACGTCCGTCACCACCACCGTGTCCATGCCTACTCCGTCTCCTTGAGCGCTGTGATCACGCTGCGCAGGTGCTCGCGGGCGGCGCGCTCGGCCTCATCCGGGTCGTGCCGGACGATCGCGTCGATGATCGCCAGGTGCTCCGGTAGCGACACATGGGTGCGCCCGTCCCGCATCGCGAGCCGGAACTGGTGTCGCACCAGCTGCCCGTGCAGCCGTTCCACCAGCCCGCTGGCCACCGGTTGGTCCGCGATCTCCCGCACCAGCCGATGCAGTTCCCGGTTCAGCGCCGAGTACTTCATCGCCTCGCCGTCCGCCACCGCCGCCCGCATCTGCTCGCCGACCTCCACCAGGGCCTCGATCTGGACGTCGGTGGCCTTCTCCGCCGCCTTCGCCGCACACAGGCCTTCCAACACCATGCGGCATTCCGTGATGGCCACCGCCTCCGCGACGGTGACCACCCGCACCCGCGCCCCTCGATTGGGAATCCGCTCGACCAGCCCCTCGGCGGTCAGGTCGATCAGCGCCGCCCGCACGCTGGCCCTGGTCACCCCGATCGTCTCCGCCAGCTCCGCCTCGACCAGCCGCTGTCCCGGCACGACGTCCCCGGCCATCAGCGCCGCCCGCAACGCCGCCACCGCGGCCTGCTTGCCGGCTTCCCCCTCGAGCGGCAGCGCCGACCGTCCGTCGGCCTCGTTCTCCCGCGGCGCGCTCACCATGGGGCTCCCTTCCTCGACATCGGACGCTAAGCATCTCACACAAGATTGTCAACAATCTCGTCGGCAACTCTTGTGACGATCGTGTCGACGGAGCTACGGTTCTGCCTCACCTGAGGGTGCGGGGGACCTGGTCGGCAACCCGGAGGGTGTAGACCGAGGGAGGACTCATGTCCAGCAGCGCGCAGGCGCCGACGACAGACCGTGCGGCCGTGCTGGCCAGGCTGGACCGGCTGCCACGGCGGGCCGTGAGCTACGCGGCCACCGGCATTGTCGGCCTCGCGATGTTCGTGATCTTCTACTGCAATTTCAACATCAACGTCTCCTTTATTCAGACGTGCGGCCAGATCGTCGACGGTTGCACGCCCGCGACCGCGCAGTCCTGGCTGCCGCTGCCGGTCTGCGCCTACCTCTGCGGCTACGTCGTCGGCTGCCTGCTGGTCGCCCCGCTGTCCGACCGTCTCGGCCGGCGGCCGGTGCTCACCATGTCGATCGCCTTCGCGGCGGCGGGATCGCTGATCGCCGCGATCGCCGGTGACTACGCCACCTTCACGATCGGTCGAGCCGTCACCGGCATCGCCATGGGCGCGGTGATCGCCGTCGGGAACACCTACATCGGCGAACTCGCCCCGCACGGAGCCCGGGCTCGCTACACCGCGGCGACCTGCGTGCTTTCCACGCTCGGCGCGATGGTCGGCATCGGACTCGGGCTGGTGCTCACCACCGAGGCTGCCCCGTTCCCCGAGGGCATGCCGCTCGCGTTCGGCCTGGCCGACGGCTGGCGCTGGATCCACTGGGTGGCAGTGCTTCTGGGCGCGGTCGCCGTCGTGGCCACGTCGCGGCTGCCGGAATCACCGCGCTGGCTGGTCGAACACGGCCGAATCGCCGACGCCGACGCCGTCGTGACGAGGCTGGAGCAAAGGGCCAAGGACCCGCTCCCCGAGCCCGATCCGTCGACGGTGCCGCCGCCGGTCGAACACGCCAAGCACGCCTACGCCGAGCTCTTCGTCGACCAGCGCTACCGACGCCGTGCGCTGCTGCTGATCATCATGTGGTTCACGGGATATGCCACCGTCTTCTCCTACTCCACCGGTTCCACCGTCGTGCTCACCAGCCTGCACTTCACGCCGCCGGTCGCCGGCATGATCTCCGCCGCCGGCGGTGTCGGCTTCTTCGTGCAGGGCCTGTTCTCCGCCCGGTACTCGGAGGTGCTGGAGCGCCGTTACTGGCTGCCGATCGGGGCGGCGACGACCCTGCTCGGGGCCGTGATCATCGCCCTGCTCGGCACCGACATCGGCTGGGCTCTCGCCGGCTCCTTCCTGGTGTTCTTCGGCTTCAACGTGTGGGTGCCGCCGACGTTGGCGCTGTCCGCGGAAAGCTTTCCGACCCGAATCCGGTCCGCCGGCTTCGGCCTGGTCGACGGCATCGGCGTGCTCGGCGGCGCGACCGGCGTGCTGGTCGTCGCGCCGCTGGTGCCCCTGCTCGCCCCGCTGCCGGCGCTGCTGCTGGTGTCGAGCTTCCTGGTCGTCGCGGCCGTGCTGGCCCAGTTCGCACCCCGTACCCGCAACCGCGCACTGGAGGAGTTGTCTCCGTGATCATCGACTGCCACGGCCACTACACCACCGCTCCCGCCGCGCACACCACCTGGCGGGAACGCCAACTCGCCGGCGACGCCGCGCGGTACCCGACCATCACCGACGACGAGATCCGCGAGTCCGTGCGGGCACAGCTGCGGCTCATGGATGAACGCGGCATCGACCTGACCCTCTTCTCACCCCGTGCCTCCGCCATGGCCCACCACCTCGGCGACGACTCGACCAGTGCCGCCTGGGCGCGGGCGTGCAACGATCTGATACACCGCGTGGTCGCCCTGCACCCCGACCGATTCGTTGGTGTCGGCCAACTTCCCCAGTCGCCCGAGGTGCCGATCGAACGGTGCGTCGGCGAACTTCGGCGCTGTGTCGAGGAACTGGGCTTCGTCGGCTGCAACCTGAACCCCGATCCGAGCGGCGGCCACTGGACCGCCCCGCCGCTGACCGACCCCAGCTGGTATCCGTTCTACGAGGCGATGATCGAGCTGGACGTGCCGGCCATGGTGCACGTGTCCGCATCCGCGAACCGAGCCTTCCACACCACCGGCGCGCACTATCTGAACGCCGACACCACCGCATTCATGCAGCTCGTGCAAGGTGATCTGTTCACCGACCTGCCCGAGCTGCGGTTGGTGATCCCGCACGGCGGCGGTGCGGCCCCGTATCACTGGGGCCGCTACCGCGGGCTCGCCGACATGCTGGGCCGTCCCGATCCGGCCCAGCATGTGCTGGCCAACGTCTCCTTCGACACCTGCGTCTACCACCAGCCCGGCATCGACCTGCTGTTCGAGGTGATCGGCGCGGACGCCGTGCTGTTCGGCTCGGAGACGCTCGGCGCGGTCCGCGGCGTGGACAGCCGCACCGGTCACCACTTCGACGACACCCGCCGCTACGTGGACGCGGTCGCACTGTCCGATGTGGACCGTGCCAAGGTGTACACGCACAACGCCCTGCGGGTGTATCCGCGCCTGGGTTCTTTGGCCGGAACAGGCAAAGGACGCGTCCGGCACGGGACAGACGACCCGGCCCACCAGGCGTTAGCGTGATTGTCTTCGCCAATCACAAAGGAGTGCGTCGATGGCAGAATTCTGGCGTGATCTGAAGCCGATCGAGAACTCGTTGCGGCCGGACGCACTGCCCGAGGTGTACCTGCCCAAGGTGGCGACCGACGACGACCGGTACTACGTGCCGTTCACCGACACCGTCGTGTCCCGGCCGTTGTGGCTCAATGTCAAGGACAACACCTGGTCGGACATCCTGCGGGCCAAGCAGGCCGGTCTGGTCAACCGCCATTACCACCCGCACGAGGTGTTCGCGTACACGATCTCCGGCAAGTGGGGGTATCTGGAGCGACCTTGGGTGGCGACCGCGGGGGACTTCGTCTACGAGTCGCCGGGTGAGGGCCACACCCTCGTGGCCTACGACAGCGAGGAGGAGATGAAGGCGCTGTTCATCGTCAAGGGACCGCTGATCTGGTTGGACGAGGCGGGGGAGCCGACCGGGTTCTTCGACGTGCACGACTATCTCGAGATGTGCCGCAGGCACTACGCCGAGGTCGGCCTGGGCGCGGCGATGGTGGACTCGTTGCTGCGCTGAGAAGTAGGCTCGGAGCACGGAAAGGAGGTCGTGATGGCCACCGTGACCGTGCGCCACGCCTCGACGGCCTTCGTGCCGCCGGCCGATCGAGTGTCCTATTGGGAGGATCACAATCGGTCCGCGCTGGTCGGGCTGACCTGTACGCCGTACGCCGAGAGCGGGCTGTCGGCCAGCCAGACCAACACGCGGGTTGGCCGCCTGTGGCTGACCGAGATCACCGGCAACGAGCACGTGATCGAGCGGACACCGGCGATCTGCCGGACCACGCCGAAGGAGTCCGTGTTCCTCAGCCTCGTGCTGTCCGGGGAGGCGGTGTTCTTCCGCCCCACGGGCGTGTTGCCGATGTCTGCCGGTCAGCTCGTGCTCTATCACACGGATCGGCCGTACCTGTTCGCCTTCACGCGTCCGATGAACAACATTCTCGTTGACGTCCCGTACGAGCTGTTCGTTGAGCACTGCCAGCTCGGTGACGACGCGACGGTCTTCGGGGACACGCCGGCCGAGGGAGCATTGGTGTCCGCGCTGGCCGATCTCGCCCGTGCCGGCGCCTCTGAGCAGTCGGTGCTCGAGCTGGTCAGGTCGTTGGTTCACTCCCGTACCGGCGGGCCTGTCGGTCGTGCCGCGGCCATCGCGTACATCAAGCAGCATTTCGCCGAGCCCGAGCTGGCGATGCCCCAGATCGCTGCCGCACTGGGAATTTCGGTGCGCCAGCTGAACCGGATCATGGACAGCCCGTCGCGGTACATCCTCGAGCAGCGGTTGCTCCGCGCTCATCAGGACCTCGCAAATCCCGGCACCATCGCAAACGTCGCGCATCGTTGGGGTTTCGCCAGCCAGGCGCACTTCACGCGTGTCTTCCGCGAGCGATTCGGCTACACGCCGGGCGAAGCCCGCCGCCACGCCTTGACGATCAGCCCCAGCGGTGCCAACACCGGTGCCGCCAGGTAGGTCCAAGTGGTGCGCGACCCGGACGTGGATGTCCTTGCCGGTGGCCTTGTTCGTGACTGTGTAGCGGGCGAGCACCACCACGTTCTCGCCGTCGACCACGTAGGTGTCGTCGTGGGCGGTCCAGCCGTCCCAGTCGACGGCGAGCGCCTCCATCACGTTGGACGTGACCTCTTCGGGCGTGCGGTAGGTGCCGGCCAGCGGGAAGCCGGCCATCTCGGTCCACTCCACGTCGATCGCGAGCGTGTCGCGCAGTGCCACCAGATCTCCGGCGGCCGAGGCGATGTACGGCCGGCGGACCACGTCCGCCGGCTTGTCGAAGTCGTTTATGGGATCAGCCCCAGCTCATTTCGCCCTCAGTACGCATCAAATACGTGAACAAGCTTCACATCGAACCCCCTCTGCGCTGCCTCGGCCGCGCTTTCCGCGGCCGCACCTCTCGCACTCTCGCGTGTGGGCGATACTGGGATCGAACCAGCGACCTCTTCGGTGCGAACGTAAAGAGGAGCTTGATGTAGGAGGGCTTCTTGGTACGGTGCCAGCCTCGGCGGCCGGCTGCTGGAACCGGCCTCCTGAACGTCCATTGTGGACGGTCAGTGCCCCTTGCCGCGAGGCTTGGCCCGGACGCTGATGCGCTCGCCCTGCGGCCCGAACAGGCTGAGCACCTCCACCGCACCGTCGCCGGTGCTTCCGAACCAGTGCGGGATCCGGGTGTCGAACTCCGCCACCTCGCCCACCTTCAGCACCACGTCTTGCTGGCCCAGCACCAGCCGGCCCTTGCCGCTGAGCACGTACAGCCACTCGTAGCCCTCGTGGGTGCGCAGGTCCGGCTCGCACTGGCTCGGACCGAAGATCATCTTGAACGCCTGCAGCCGGCCCGGCTCATGGGTGAGCGGCACCACTGTGCGGTCGCTGCGCTTGACCGGCTTCATGCGCACCCGCGGATCCCCGATCGGCGGCGCGCCGACCAGTTCCTCCAGCGGCAAGCGGTGCGCCCGCGAGATCGGCAGCAGCAGCTCGAGGCTGGCCTTGCGCTGCCCCACCTCCAGCCGGGACAGCGTGCTGGCCGAGATCCCCGTCGCCGCCGACAACTCCTCCAGCGTGCAGTTGCGCTCCCGCCGAATGCGCCGAAGCCTCGGGCCGACCGCGGCGATGATGTCCTCCATGCCTCTATTGCAGAAACAGCGAAGACACGATGTCAAGTCACGCCGGTCAGTCGCCGGTGCGGGTCAGGGTGTGGCCGATCGCGTCGCCGGCTTCGGCGGCGACGGCGTAGCCGCGGTGCCGGGCGAAGGCGGTCTCCAACCGACGTAACCGGCAGCGGGTGCGCATGGAGTCGATCCGGCTGAGCAGGCCGACCGCCTCGCACGCGGCCGCAGCGGCCCCGTCGACGTCGCCGCTGGCGATGCGGACCTCGGCCAGCGACGTCAGGTGCAGGGACCGGTTGCGGGGCTGGGTGTCGCCGATCACCCGCACCACCCGGTCCAGATCGGCCTCTGCCGCCGACCGTTTGCCCAGGTCGAACCGGGCCCGGCCGGCGTCGCCGAGCAACGTGGCCGAGCCCACCCAGTAGCTCCAGCGGGGCCGGATCAGGCCGTCCCGGGTGGCCCAGGCCTGCTCGCTGGTGGCGATCGCCTCCTCGCAGCCCCGTTCGTCGCCATGCAGCGCCAGCGCGCGGGCCAGCCGCGAGAACAGCAGGGCCCGGACCATGGAGGTGGAGCACTCACTCGTCCCGGTGCACGCGGTTTGTAGCAGCCGCACCGCGTGTTGGGCGTTGCCGGCCCAGAACGACTGGTAGCCCATGCAGGACAGCACGTACGCGCCGAGCGGGCAGTCCTCGGCCGTGCGCGCGGCCCGCAACGCGGTCAGGAACAGGGTCTGCGCCTGTGTGTGCTCGCCGGTGTCGAGCGCGAGCCAGCCGGCCAGCTGCGCCAGCTCGGCGATCACCCGGTGCAGCCGGACGCCGTCCTCGCGCCCGTACGCCGAGCTCTGGGCCAGGGCCAGTGTCCAGCGCAGGTCCTGGAGCACCAGCCCCAGCGTGAACGAGGCGCCGTGCAGGTCGTCGAGGTGGCGCAGGGTGCACACCCGGTCGGCCAGGATGTCGATCACCAGCGGGTCCAGGTCGCCGCCGCCGGTGCGGACCTGGTTGTGAGCCTCGCTCCCGTTCAGCCAGTCCAGTGCGGCGATGGCGGTGTCGGCCTCGGCGAACTCGCAGCGGCCGGCCTCGGGCGGCAGCGGGTAGGCCGGGTCGTCCGGCCCGGTCGGCGGGGTCCAGCCGGGCGCCTCGGGGCCGCCGGCGCGGCCGGGCCAGATGGCCTGCACGGTGACCGGCTCGTCGAGGTGCCGAGTCAGGACCTCGGCCACGATGTGGGCGACCCGGCCCCGTGGGAACGCGCCCTTGACCCAGCCGTAGGGCGCCTTGGCGCTGATGGCCCCGTTCCCGGAGGCCCGGTTGACCTCGCGGGCCAGCCGCTCCGGCGACCAGCCGAGGCGGTCGAGAAAAGAGCCGAGAAGTGAAACGGTGCGCACTGTACAACCCCCCTGGTGCATTACGCAACGCCGTGCTCGCGTTACGTTACGCTCACGTTACCTATCGTAGCCAAGGGTTGCCCACGCCCGATTGGGTGTTATGGACGTCACACTTGCCTCTTTTCTTACTCGTCACGAACCGACCTGACCAAGCTGACCAAGCTGACTGTCGGTTTCCCTTCCGATCTTTGAACGCCACCGGCTTCACTGGGCCGGTCGATGTTCGGGCCGGGCGAGTCGATTCTTTTCCGGTGGACTGGGGGAAGTGTGAACACTATGGGGGGCGCCGCTGTGCTCGCGGTGTCGAATTCGTGTGAGGAACAGTCGGTCGCGATTGACGATCTGACGGCCGGCGATTCACCCCGGCTGGCCGGCTGCGACGCCGGGCACGTGCGGGCGCTGGCCGAGTTCGACGGCCCGCTGCCGCCGATCACCGTGGACCGCCGGACCAACCGGGTGGTCGACGGCATGCACCGGGTGGCCGCGGCCCGGCTGCGCGGCCGGCGCGAGATCGAGGTCGTGTTCGTCACCGATGACGAGGAGGACCTGTTCGTCCGCGCGGTCCGGGCCAACGCCGAACACGGGCTGCCGCTGACCCTGGCCGACCGGCGGGCCGCCGCGGCGCGCATCCTTGCCGCGCATCCGTGCTGGTCGGACCGGGCTGTCGCCGGCGTCACCGGGCTCGCGCCGTCCACCGTCGGCGCGATCAGGGACCGTTCGACCGACCGATCCGAACGGTCGAATGCCCGCCGCGGCCGGGACGGCGTGCGGCGCCCGCTCAGCGCCGCCGACGGCCGTGTGCTGGCCGGGAGGCTGCTGGCCGAGCGCCCGGACGCGCCGGTCCGCGAGATCGCCGCGATCGCCGGCATCGCCCCGTCCACCGTGCACGACGTGCGGCAGCGGCTGCGGGCCGGCCGCGACGTGGTGCCCGACCGGCGCCGGTCCCAGCCCGCCGGCCTGCGGTTGGTCGCCGCCCGGGAGCCGATGTCGGTGGCCGAGCTCGGCGTCGACCCCGCGCTGCGGCACACAGAGGACGGCCGGGCCCTGCTCCGCCTGCTGGGCTCGCTGTCCCTGCTCGACCGGCGGTTCGACGAGGTCGCCGCGGTGGTGCCGTGCCACCTCGCTGACCAAGTCGCCGAGCTCGCCCGACAGGCCGCCACCGCCTGGTCGCGCCTGGCCGACCGGCTGGCGTCCCGGCCCCCGAACGGAGAAGGGTGATGACCGAGTCCGACGCGCTGCGTCAAGTCCTCGCGACGTTCCTGACCGGAGTGACCGTGGTGACCACCAGCGGGCCCGACGGGCCGGTGGGGGTGACGGTGAACTCGTTCACCTCGGTCTCCCTCGACCCGGCCCTGGTGCTGGTCTGCCTGAAGCGCTCCTCCGGGGTCCGCGCCGATTTCGCCGAGGCGAAGTGCTTCGCCGTGAACATTCTCTCCGAGCACCAGCGGTCGGAGTCCCGGAGATTCTCCCGGTCGGCCGGCAAGCGCCTCGATGATGTCCCGTATCGGCACGGCGACACCGGTGCCCCGTTGTTGACCGACGCGCTCGCCTATCTCGACTGCGAGCTGCACGAGCAGATCGATGCCGGGGACCACGTGATTGTGCTGGGCCGGGTCCGCGACTTCGGCGGGCCCCGCCCTGACGTTAGGCCACTCGTGTTCTATGGTGGCCGCTATTCGAGCCTGAGTTTCTACTCCTGATTTCTCTGTGGCCATACCGAACAATGGATGGGTGTGTTAGAAACAAATGGTGAACCTTCTTGAATTCCCGGAGGACTGGCAGACCGCCCTTGTCGTCGTCGCCCACCCGGATGACGTGGAATATCCCGGGGCTGCGCCGATCGCGCGCTGGACGTCGCAGGGCAAGCGGGTGGTGTACCTGCTGGCCAGCCGCGGCGAGGCCGGCCTGGACGGCATGGCCCCCGAGGACTGCGTGCAGCTGCGGATGGCCGAGCAGGTGGCGGCGGCGGCCGAGGTCGGGGTGACCGAGGTGGAGTTCCTCGACCACCCCGACGGCATGATCGAATACGGCCTCGACCTGCGCCGGGACATCGCCAGGGCGATCCGCCGGCATCGACCCGAGCTGGTCGTCATCGGCGCCCACCGGGAGCTCAGCGGCAACGGCCGGCTGAACATGGCCGACCACCGGGCGGTCGGGCTGGCC
>DASWRQ010000125.1:0-4841 GCA_036403095.1 Kutzneria sp.
GTCGCGGGCGGTCAGGAACAGCACCGGCACCCGGTCGTTGCCGGCCCGCAGCATGCGGGCCAGGGTGAATCCGTCGTAGTCGGGCAGCATCACGTCCAGCACCACGATGTCCGGTCTGACCTGGGCCGCCGTGGACAGCGCCGCCACACCGCAGTCGGCGGCGTGCACGTCGAAGCCGCTCAGCCGCAGCGCGGCCGACAGCAGCTCCAGGATGTTCGGCTCGTCGTCGACGACCAGGACGGTCGGCGGCGGTACGGTCGGAGTGCCCACGGGCCTCAGCATGGTCGGCCAACCTGTGAGGCCGCTGGGAAGAACCTGAGAACGGCGGCGGGA
The DNA here is from genome assembly GCA_036403095.1 of Kutzneria sp. Lineage (GTDB taxonomy): Bacteria > Actinomycetota > Actinomycetes > Mycobacteriales > Pseudonocardiaceae > Kutzneria. The sequence continues at coordinate 334 of DASWRQ010000125.1, forward strand.
CACCCATAAGGGGGATGCCCCGCCGTCGTTCTGTCCTATTTGGTCAGGCAGTCGTACAGGGTCTGGGTGCCGCCGCCGTAGGCGCCGGCCGGCACCACCTTGCAGTTCTGCTGCACCCACTGGGTGCGCTCCTGCGCGATACCGCCGCCCCGGCCACCGAAACCACCGGCGCCGTCGGTTCCGCCGGTGAGCACAAAGCCGAGGCTGCCTTCGGACTGCCACTGCTTGAGCAGGTCCACGCTGGGCGCGTTGTCGGTGCCCATGAAGCCGCCCATGCCGATCACCGTCACATCGCTGTTGACGATGAACGTCTCGGAGGCCATCGCGCCGCCCTCGACGGCCAGCTTGATCCGGGCGTCGGGCGCGTTCTTCACCACGTAGTCGAGGATCTTCTGGTCCTCGGCGGTGAGCGTGCTGCCACCGCGTCCACCGCGTCCACCGCGACCGCCGCCGAAGCGCTGCTCGAACTGCTCCAGTTGTTCGGGCGAGAGCTGCTGACCACCGGGGAAGCCACCGAGGCCGCCCTGGCCGCCGGCGCCGCCGGGACGGCCACCAGCTGCGCCACCGCCGAAGCCGCCACCGGGCGGACCCGCGGTCGCGAGACCGCCGGGACCGCCGGCGCTGGCCGAGTCGATCGCCGCGGCCGCCGACCACACACCGGGCGCGAGCAGCACGGCCACGATGCCGAGCACCGCGGCGATCCGAGCGCCGGCCGTGTTCAGCAGCTTGGCCAGCACGAGGCCGAGCACCGCGAGCACGGCGACGGCCGCCACCGCGTACCGCAGCCAGCCGTTCCACGACGTGTCCCGCGACACCAGCACCCAGGCCCACGCCGCCGTGATCACGATGCCGGCCGGCAACAGCAGCCAGCTGAAGCCGGTCGGATGCCGGTAGTGCCGCCACAGCAGGACCAGCCCGGCCCCGGCCAGCGCGGCGACCGCCGGGCCCAGCTGGGTCGTGTAGTACTGGTGGAAGATGCCCTGCTGGAAGCTGAACACCAGGCTCAGCACGATCAGCCAGGCGCCCCACATGAACCAGCCGGCCCGCCGCTGGTGATCGGCGCCCAGTGGGTTGTCGGCCCGCCGCTTGCGCCGCCAGGCCAGCACCCCGGTCACGGCCACCACCGCCAGCACGAACAGGCCCAGCGGCATCAGCCAGCTGATCTGGCCGCCGACCTGCTCGCCGAACATGCGCGTGATGCCGTTGCCCTCGGAGAAACCACCGAAGCCGCCGCCACCGCCACGACCGCCGGGGAAACCGCCGGTACCACCCGGGGCCGCACCACCAGGGACAGCACCGCCCGGGGCCGCGCCACCCGGTGCGCCGCCGGGGAATCCGCCCGCACCGCCCGCACCACCGCCGCGGCCGACGCTCTCGCCGAACACCCGGCCGAGGCCGTTGTAGCCGAAGATCAGCGACAGCTCGCCGCCGTCGGTGCTGCCGCCCACGTACGGCTTCGGGCTCGGCCACACCACCGTCAGCAGCACCCACCAGAACGAGCTCACCAGCAGCACCCCGCCGGCGGCCAGCAGATCCACGATCCGTCGGCCCCAGGAGGCGTTGCGCCCGAACAGATAGCCCAGCGCCAGCGCCGGCACGATCATCCACGCCGCCAGGCTCTTGGTGAGGAATCCGCAGCCGACCCAGAAAGCCGCCTGCAGCAACCACTTCGTCGCGCTGCGGGCCGTGATGCCGACTTCGACCGACCGCGTGAACGCATATGCCGCAGCGACACACAGCAGCGTCAAAGCGGCGTCCGGGTTGTTGACGCGGTCGATGGCCACGGTGATCGGCGTCAAAGCCAGCGCCGCCGCGGCGATCAGCGCCGCGTTCTCCCCGGCCCAGCGGCGAACCGTGCGGTGCAGCAGGAACACCGCCGCCACGCCCTCGATCGCCTGTGGCAGCGCCAATGCCCAGGCGTGCCAGCCGAAGATCCACACCGACACCACCTGCGGCCACAGGCCCATCGGCGGCTTGTCCACGGTGACCACGCCGGCCGGGTCGAACGAGCCGAACACGAAGTTGGTCAGGCCCTCCGACATGGACTTCACGGCCGCCGAGTAGAACTCGTTGCCCCAGCCGGACCCCCAGATGTTCCACCCGTACAGCACGGTGGCGCCCAGCAGGATCGCCCCCAGCGCGTACTTCCGCCAGTGCGGCCGAAGGCCCGGCGACTCAACAGGAGTCGCCGGGCCGGCCGGTGGCGCGGACGCTTGCGCGGCCGTCGTCATGCGTTTCCTTCCTTGACAGTGTTCTTGAAGACCCAGGCGCGCAGCAGCACGAACCGGGCCGCGGTGCCGATCAGCGAGGAAGCCAGCAGCACCAACAGTTCCAGCGCCTTCGACGCGGTCGGGTCGAAAGCGCCGAGTGCGAGCAGGGCGCCCGAGGTGAAGGCGTAGTACAGCGCGAAGACGATCAAACCCTGGAGGTGGACGCGGCCGGTGGAGCCGGACGAGCGCAGGAAGGTGAAGCGGCGGTTGGCTTCCGTGTTCAGCAGCGTGGTCACGGTCAGCGCCACGAAGTTCGCCACCAGCGCCGGCCACCACGTGCGCATGATGCCGTACAGCGCCAGATTGGCCACAGTGGACACCGCGCCGATCGCCGCGAAGGACAGCAGCTGCCACAGCAGACCGGACTCGCGGCGGGCCACCACCGCGTCCGGGTGCTCCGAGCGGGGCGCCGGCCGCCGCGGCAGGTTGTCGACCCGGGCCGCGCCGGTGGCCTTGGCCCGGGCCACCCGGATCAGGCCGCGGATGTCCTCGCTGGCGGTCTTGGCCACGTTCACGCGGGTGTCGATGTCCTCGACCCAGTCCACCGGCACCTCGTGCACCCGCAGCCCGTTGTGCTCGGCCAGCAGCAGCAGCTCGGTGTCGAAGAACCAGGAGTCGTCGACGATGTGCGGCAGCAGCTGGCGGACCACGTCGGCGCGGACCGCCTTGAAGCCGCACTGGGCGTCGGAGAACTTGGCGCCGTGCGAGAGCCGGATCATCGCGTTGTAGCAGCGGGAGATCATCTCCCGCTTGGGGCCGCGGATGGTGCGCGAGCCCGGTGCCAGCCGGGACCCGATGGCCACGTCGGAATGGCCGTTGACCAGCGGCGCGACCAGCGGCAGCAGGGCGTTCAGGCCGGTCGACAGGTCCACGTCCATGTAGACGACGATGTCGGCGTCGCTCCAGCCCCACGCCTTGCGCAGCGCCAGGCCGCGCCCCTTGCGGTCCAGGTGCAACACCCGCACGCCGGGGTACTTGTCGGCCAGCTCGCCGGCCACCTCCAGGGTGGCGTCGGTGCTGGCGTTGTCGGCCACCGTGATCGTCCACTCGAACGGGAACTGCTCGCTCAGGAAGCCGTGCAGCACCTCGATGCAGCCCGGCAGCGAACGCTCCTCGTTGTACACCGGAACGACGATGTCCACGGTCGCGGTCTTGCCCACCGACCAGTGCCCTTGCTCGGCGCTCGTGTCGGCGTCGCCGCGAACGGCCGCTCCACTCATCTCGGACCACCTGACCCCAGTCGCGGTACGGCTCTGGATCGAGCCCACGTTCAGGTATGGCGGTCGTCTGTGCGAGCACGCTGGACGCATCCTTGGAGGAACCTGGGAGTCGGTCACGGCCGGGTGAACATCACCGCCCGTGACCGATACGCCTGATCTTTTTTCTGTGCCGGACGGTGAACCGCTCAGGGGTGGTCGTCGTAATCGTGGGCAGCAAGGCACCACTCCCTACACACGGAGGCTTCTCGTGACTCGAGGCCGTCGTATCGCGATCGGTATCGCCAGCGGCCTGACCGCCGTGACCGCACTGACCTGGCTCGGTATCCAGGAGCTCGGGGCTACTCAGTCGGGCCCGGGCTCGGTGACGAACGCCGCCGCGCAGTCCCCGGTCACCGTGCAGTTGGGTGACCCGTCCTCGTCCACCTCGGCCACCGGCAGCCCGGCCGCGCCGACCAGCGCGAACAACGCCGGCGCGCCCGGCGCCAACGCGCTGGGCCCGGCCCAGCTGACGTCGACCAGCATCCCCAAGATGGGGTCGGTCATCGAGGACAGCAAGGGCTTCGTGCTCTACCGCTTCGACAAGGACAGCGCGAACCCGCCCACCTCCACCTGCGTCGACAAGTGCGCGTTGATCTGGCCGCCGGTGCTGACCAACGGCACCCCGGTGATCTCCGGCGTCGACCCGTCGCTGGTCGGCACGGTCGCCCGTCCCGACGGCACCATGCAGGTGACCCTCGCGGGCTGGCCGCTCTACAACTTCTCCAACGAGAAGGAGCCGGGCAAGTGGGCCGGCCAGGCCGTCGGCAACACCTGGTGGGTCATCGACTCGGCCGGCAAGAAGAACCTGACCTGCGTGCCGGCCTCGCCGCCGCCCGCCCCGACCGTGCCGCAGCAGGCCCCGCCGCCCGCCGCGAACCCCGGTGGCGCCGGCACCGACCCCAACGCCAACAACAACGGCGGCTACGGCAACTCCGGAGGCAGCGGCTACTGAGCGCCCCCTGCTAACGCCACATGTGGC
>DASWRQ010000126.1:0-18860 GCA_036403095.1 Kutzneria sp.
CGCGGACCTCGTGTCGCTCGGTGCGCCGCCGCGTCACGTAGTCGATGGCGAGGGGCCGGCACGCCCGGGCGTGCAGCGCGGAGGTGCACCACACCGTCCCGGGTGTGGCGACCGCGCCGGTGATAACCAGCTCATCGGGCCGCAGCAGCGTCGCAGCAGCCAGGACAGAGCCGTAACTGCGGATGTGTGATCGGCTTCACTCCTCAGTAGCAGCGTCCGGGGAACCCTGCTTCGTTGAGTGACCATGAGCAGGACGGGGACCGCACTGGCGGTGGCGGCGGGCGTTGGCGGCGTGGCGTTGAACGTGATCGCCCGGAAAGCGCCGTGGCGGCGCTATCCCTGGCATCTGGTGGGCATGGCCGCCGGCGTGGTCGGCACGGAGCTGGCGGTGCCGTCGGCGGCGGCGCAGCTGGCAGTGACGGGTGTAGCGGCGGCGCTCAAGGCGCACCGCAGCAAGATCGGCGCGGCGGCGCTGGCGGTGTCGGCGGGTGCGGCGATCGGCCTGGCAGCGCTGCAAAAGCCGGCCAACGAGACGCGTCGGCACCTCCAGGGCGCGGTTGACGAGGCGCTGGGCCGCGGGGCGGTGGAGCTGTGGGCCCCGACGCCGGCGCTGCCGCAAAAGTACCGGCGTGCGGAGTTCATCGTCGCCGACGGCATCCGCTACGGCGAGGACCAGGCGCTGGACGTGTGGCGCAAGGCGGGCGTCACCGGCGCGCCGGTGGTGGTCCAGGTCCACGGCGGCTCCTGGACGGGCGGCAACCGCCGCCAGCAGAACCTGCCGCTGCTGGCGCACCTGGCCGACAACGGCTGGGTGTGTGTGGCGGTGGACTATCGGCTCGGCCCGAAGAACCGCTGGCCGGCGCAGATCGTGGACGTGAAGCGGGCCATCGCCTGGGTCCGCGCCAATATCGAGCGCTACGGCGGCGATCCGTCGTTCATCGCTGTCACGGGCGGCTCGGCCGGCGGCCACCTGGCTGCTCTGGCCGCGGTGACCGGCAACGATCCGGCGTTCCAGCCCGGTTTCGCCGACGCCGACACCTCCGTGCAGGCCGGCGCGCTGCTGTACGGCGTCTACGACCTGTCCGCTCTCAACGACGACGGCAGTTCTGGCCTGCGCGACCACGTGCACCGCGTGATGATCGACGACGAGCCCGAGTCGCCGGTCTTCCGCGCCGCGTCGCCGATCCACCGGCTCACGCCCGATTCGCCGCCGTTGCTGGTGGTGCACGGCGATCGCGACGAGATCGTGTCGGTCAACCAGGCCCGCGAGTTCGCCACCCGCGCCCGTGAGCTGGGCTCGCCCTTCGGCTACGCCGAGCTGCCCTACGCCCACCACGCCTTCGATGCCGTGGCCGGCGCCCGAACCGTCGCTACCGCGCACGCGGTGGAGCAGTTCCTGTCGTACCTGGCCAAGAAGTGATCTCGTACTCCACCTCGCCCCGCTCCGAGCCGGGCAACGGGTCCGTCCAGTCCACGAAGAACGTGCGCACGTGCCGCATGCCGAGCTTCTCCATGACCCGGCGCGATCCCGTGTTGACGAACATGGTCTGGGCGGTCACCCGCTCGACGCCGTCGGTGAAAGCCTTGTGCAGCACGGCTTTCGCCCCCTCGGTGGCGTAGCCGAGGCCCCACTTGTCGCGGCGGATCCGGTAGCCGAGCTCCTCCCCCAGCCCGAACCAGCCGACGAAGTCCCCGGTGTCCTTCTCCACGCCCACCCAGTAGCCGACGCGCCCGATCAGTCCCACCGAGCTCGCGCCGTCGGTGCCGAGGAAGCGCATCACCTCGGGGTCGGCGTCCAGCGCGCGCAGATCGTCCACATCGGACGGTTCGGCCGGGCGCAGCAGCAGGCGATCGGTCTCCATCACGTCATGTTGAGGGAAATCAGCCGTCACCCGCCACTGAATTGCCACTCGGTCACGGACGCGAACGGCGGATCGACGCGGGCGGCGGTGCCCGGTTCGGTTCGGCCGAAGGGGCGAACCGGCCGTAGCGGGCGGCAAATTCGGTGTCGAACGGGCTATCGCCCTCGCCCCGGCCGGAGGTCGAGGCGTCGGCCCAGGTCACGGGCCTGCTGGAGGCCGCGTGGCGTGAGCCCCTGGCAGGCTTCCGGGCTGGCCTTGAATCCCTCCAGGCTGGCCACCGATTCGGCGTGACGTACCAGAAGCAGCCTCACGTGTGTCAGCCTAGCGGTGCTGATCACTGGGGAGGTTCCATGTTTCGAGCCACCGTTCTCGCCGTCACGGCGCTGATCACCCTTGGCCTGGTCACCCTTGTCCCGGTCGCCCTCGCCCCGACCGCCGCGGCGACCACGACCGGCGTGTGCAACCGCTACTGCGACGGTCGCAGCGCCGCCCATCCTGTCCACGACCGACAAGCCGTCAGCACCAACGATGTCTCCCTGCACTTCGACGATCTCGACGACATGGGTTGGGCTGTGGGCGCCCAAACGGTCTGGCTGGACCGGTCCTTCGACGCCGGCCGGACGTGGTCGTCGCTGGGCCGCGCAACGCGGCGCACCGCGATGTACAACAACGACGACTGGCGGGGTCACGGCGTCGGATTGTTGAGGGCCTGCACGGAAACGCGGTGCACGGACTGGCGGCGCAGCACCTGGAACGCCTACGACCGGCGCAGCGCGGCGGCGACGGCGCTGATGGAGAACTACGACATGAGCACCGGTCTCTGGGCCACGACGAACTGGTGGAACGCGGCCAACGCCCTCACCGCGATCATCGACTCCGGCCGGTACGGCTACGCGATCGCGCACACGTACGACCTGAATCTCCAGGCCCAGGACGGAAACTTCACGAACAACTACAACGACGACACCCTGTGGTGGGGACTGGCCTGGCTGCGCGCCTACGACGTGACCGGCGACCGCCGATACCTGGACACGGCGCGGTTCGACGCCGATCACGTGTCCGGGTACTGGGACGACGTCTGCGGCGGCGGGGTGTGGTGGAACACCGACCGGACGTACAAGAACGCCATCACGAACTCGCTCTACATCGAGCTGAATGCCGCCCTGCACAACAGGATCCCGAAGGACACGGCCTACGTGCGGCGAGCGACGCAAGGCTGGTCGTGGTTCCGGAACACCGGCATGATCAACGCCGCGAACATGGTCAACGATGGCCTGAACGCCAACTGCGCCAACAACGGTCAGCCGACCTGGACCTACAACCAGGGAGTGCCGCTGGCCGCGCTGTCGGAGCTGTACAAGGCGACCGGGAACCGCGATCTGCTGGCCCAGGCCCGAACGATGGCGGACGCGTCAACGGTCGACGCGGCCATCAACACCGACGGGATCCTGCACGACCCGGGCGACAAGCCGGGCGGCGGCGGGGCGGACGGCCCGAGCTTCAAGGGCGCCTACGTGCGCGGCCTGGCCGAGCTCGACACCCTGCTGCCGGGCCGGCCGTACCGGACTTATCTGAACAGGCAAGCGGATTCGGCCTATGCCCACGACCGCAACGGCTTCGACATGTACGGCCTGCTCTGGGCCGGGCCGCTCGACAAGGTCGACGCGGCCCGGCAGCAGAGCGCCTTGGACCTGATGAACGCGGCTACCTGATGGCGATGGCGTACAAGCCGTAGCCGACAATGCCGGCGCACAGCACAAAACACGCGATGGCCAGCACGTTGTGCAGCGCCGCTTCGCCACGCCGCGTCCAGGAGTTGATGCCGACCGAGAACAGGCCGACGAACAACACCGAGGCCACGGTCGCGACCAGGAACACGGTGCCGAGACCGCCCCAATTGATGGTCATGGTGTGCTCCCTGCTCAGACGGCCGCGGGCGCGGGGGTGTTGGCCGGCATGTCGTTGACGTTGCCGGCGGACACCGGCTGCCGGCGCGACAGCAGGTAGGCGCCGACCGCGACGGCGATCGCGGCCAGCGCCACGACGACCGTGCCGACGTTGCCCAGCGACGCGGTGCGGCCGGCGATGGCGCCGACGATGGCCGCGGCCGGCAGCGTGAACAGCCAGGCCGTGGCCATCCGGCCGGCGACGCCCCAGCGGACCTCGGACAGCCGCTTGCCCACGCCGGAGCCGATGATCGCGCCGGTGGCCACGTGCGTGGTGGACAGCGCGAAGCCGACCTGCGTGGAGGCCAGGATGGTGGCCGTGGCGCTGGCCTCGGCGGCGAAGCCCTGCGGCGTCTCGATCTCGGTCAGGCCCTTGCCCAGGGTGCGGATGATCCGCCAGCCGCCGAGGAAGGTGCCCAGCGAGATGGCCAGGCCCGAGCCCAGGATCACCAGCAGCGGCGGGTTGGAGCCGGACGGCAGCGTGCCGGCGGCAATCAGCGTCAGCGTGATGACGCCCATCGTCTTCTGCGCGTCGTTGGTGCCGTGGGCAAGCGAGACCAGCGAGGCCGAGATGATCTGGCCGGCCTTGAAGCCCTTGGCCCGCTCGGTCTTGTCGGCCCTGGCGGTGACCTTGTAGGCCAGGAAGGTGGCGGCCGTGGCGACCACGGCCGCGATGATCGGCGAGGCGACCGCCGGCACGATCACCTTCTCGATCACGGTGGTGAAGTGCACCGCGTCGGAGCCGGCGGCGATCCAGGTGGCCCCGATCAGGCCGCCGAACAGGGCGTGCGAGGAGCTGGACGGCAGCCCGAGCAGCCAGGTCAGCAGGTTCCAGACGATGGCACCGACCAGTCCGCCGAAGATGATGGCGCTGTTGATCTTGGCCTCGTCCACGATGCCGCTGGAGATGGTCTTGGCCACCTGCACCGACAGGAACGCGCCGACCAGGTTGAAGACGGCCGAGACGCCGACCGCCAGCCGCGGGCTGAGCGCCCCGGTGGCGATCGAGGTGGCCATGGCGTTGGCCGTGTCGTGGAAGCCGTTGGTGAAGTCGAAGGCCAGCGCGGTCACGATGACCACGACGACCAGGAGCGAGAGATCCATCCGCGCCTCCTGCCGCATCGGAGGACCGCAACGTAAACGCCGTAGACGAACGCCAGGTGAACCCCAACCTGCCAATCCCGCCCGGTTCCCTCGGCACGTAAGTGGCTCATTTTCGCTCTGGCGACACCTGAGCCACTCACGTGAGACGACCGGTCGGTTAACAAGAGCTCTTGTGCAATGGCTCTTGTTGATGCAGGGTGGGGTCATGCTCGACTCCAAGGTGCTGGCCGCGATGGCCCATCCCCTCCGCCGCCGCTTGCTGGACGTGCTCAAGGTGCACGGCCCGGCGACGGTGTCCACGCTGGCCGAGACCACCGGCCAGGCGGTCGGCAACATCAGCCACCACATGAAGGTGTTGGCCGCCGCCGAGCTGGTGGAAGAGGCTCCCGAGCTGGCCAACGACCGGCGCGAGCGGTGGTGGAAGACCCGGCCGAGGACGTTGAGCTGGTCGACGCGCGACTACGCCGACGACCCGGCCGCGACGGCGGTGGCCGAGGCGGCGGAGTCGTTGAACCTCGACCACCAGGTCGCTCTGGTCCGGGCGGCGATGGCCGGCCGGGAGAGCCGGTCGGAAGACTGGCAGGCCGCCGCGTTCTCCACCGAGTCCTGGCTGCGACTGTCCGCCGCCGAGCTGGCCGAGCTCGCCGACGAGATGGTCGCGCTGGTGCAGCGGTGGGCCAAGCGCGAGACCGTGGACGACGGCCAGGAGCGCGAGCCGGTGTTCGTGTTCGCCCATGGCGTCCCGGCGAAGCCGTGAACCGCGACTTCCGGCGGTTATGGCTGGGCGAGACCACGAGCGCCTTCGGCAGCAGCATCACCGGGGTGGCGTTTCCGCTGATCGCGGCGGTCACGCTGCGCGCCGACACGTTCGCGGTCGGCCTGATCGCGGCGGTCGCCTGGGTGCCATGGCTGGTGATCGGCCTGCCGGCCGGCGCGTGGGTGGACCGACTGTCCCGCCGGGCCGTGATGCTGACGTGCGACATCATCTCGGCGGTCCTCTACCTGAGCATTCCGGTGGCGCAGTTCTGCGGAATGTTGACGGTTGCTCAGCTTGTGGCGGTGGCCCTGCTGACCGGCGTGGCGACGGTGTTCTTCACCCCGGCCTACCGGTCGTATCTGCCGGCGTTGGTCGACAAGGCCGACCTCGTTGCGGCGAATGCGCGATTGCAGGCCGGGCAATCGTCGGCGCAGGTGTTGGGCCCGGGCGCGAGCGGCTTGATCGGACAGTTTCTGGGCCTGGTGACCGGCCTGGTGTTCGACGCCGCCACGTTCATCGTGTCGGCGATCTGCCTGGCCACGATCCGCACGCCGGAACCGAAGGTGGACGCCACGGAGCGACCCCCGCTGCGCACCCAGATCGCCGACGGCCTGAGATATGTTGCCAGCGACCGGATTCTGCTGACGTTCACGGTGTACGGCGCTGTGTCCAATCTGGGCCTGGTCGGCTATCAGGCCATCGAGTCGGTGTTCCTGCTGCGTGACGTCGGCGCGGACCCGGCGCTGATCGGCGCATTGTTCATGGCCGCCGGCGTCGGCGGCGTGGTCGGGGCGCTGCTGGCCGCGCGGATCGCCAATCGGCTGGGTTCGGCCCGTGCGGTGCTGGCGTGCCAACTGTGCGCGGTCACGTTCGGACTGCTGCTTCCGCTCACCGGCCAGGGTTTCGGCCTGCTGTACTTCGCCGTCGGCTCGTTCGTGCTCGTCGCGGGCATCGTCGCGTCGAACGTGATCTTCTCCGGCTGGCGGCAGGCGCACTGCCCACCGGCCCTGCTCGGCCGGGTGTCGGCCAGTTCCTCGGTGATCTCGACCAGCATGTCGGCGCTGGGCGGCCTGCTCGCCGGCGCGCTGGGCTCGGCCATCGGCACCCGGGCGACCATGTGGGTGATGATGGTGCTGCTGGTGCTGTCCACCGGCATCCTGTTGGCCAGCCCGATCCGCGGGCGGCGCTGCCTCCCGGTAAACCGACGCTGTCCGTCAGCCACGGATGCCGATCTGCCGAAGCCGGGTGACGATCCTGGCCGGGCCGTCGACCGGGACGACCGAGCCGAAATGCAGCTCGTCGAGGCCGCGGGTGCAGATCACCAGGCCGGCGCGCGATGACTGGTGCGTGAACAGGTCCTCCAGCCAGTCCGTCTCCTCCGCCGAGCCCTCGGTGCGCACGCCCGTGACGTCGGACAGCGGTAGTCCGAATGCCCCGCCGCTGCCCGGCAACAGCCGGCGAACCTCGCTCAGATGGCGGGTCTCCGGCATGAAGATGAAGCGCTCCCCGGTCAGCACGAGTCCACATGCGACAGCCGCGCCGAAGGACTGCCGGGCGTGCACGACCTCCAGCAGAGTCTCGTCGTCCTCCAGATAGCCGGCCAGCCGCGCGCCGTGCTCCAGCGCCGTGGTGTCCGCCGGGTACTTGAACCGGGACAGTTCGAGCAGCCGGTCGCCCAACTCAGATGCGCGTCGTAACACCACGGGAGGCTTATCGCGGGCGAGCCATGTCTGTTACCGGACAGGAATCGCCTGTGCCCCAACGATTACGCCGATTGCTCTGGCACCATGGGCCGGCCGCCACGAGTCCAACCGCTGCTCACGAACGGGGTTGACATCGTGCACAGAACCGCCGCGGTGCTGCTGACCGCTGCCCTGTCCCTGTTGGTCACCGTGGTTCCCGCACATGCCGCAGTCGGCACTGCGACGAACACCGTGTCCGCCAACGCACTCGACGCGTACTGGACGCCGCAACGCCTCGCCCAGGCCAAACCCATGCCGGCGCCGCGGGGCGTGCCCGGCGCCACCCGGGACCAAGCCGGTCCCCCGACCTTCGTCCACGCCACAGCGCCGACTTCTTCCGCCTCTCAGCGACTCCAACCCATGAGCAGTGTGTGGACGACCATCGGCCGGCTCGTGTTCTCCGTGCCGGGCAAGGGCGACTACCTCTGCTCGGCCAACGTCGTCACCAGCAACAATCGCGACGTGATCGCCACCGCGCGGCACTGCGTGATGGACATCGGCACCGGCCAGACCTACAGCAACTTCCGCTTCGCGCCGTCCTACGACCGGGGCAGCGCGCCGCAGGGCTGGTGGAACTGGCGGTCGATGGGCTGGCGGATCGACGACACCAGCCCCGGCGGGGACAACGCGTTCATCGTGCTGGCCACCGGCGGCAACGGCAACCGGCACGTGCAGGACGCCGTCGGCAGCTCCGGCATCGGCTTCAACCAGCCCAGCAACAGCTACGCGCACGGGCTGGGCATCCCGGCCGACAAGGACTACGCCGTCTGGTGCGAGGGGCAGCCGTACGACGGGCCGCAGGGTGGCGTGCAGATCCCCAACTGCAACGGCCTGTCCGGCGGGGCCAGCGGCGGCGCGTTCATCGTCAACTACCAGGGCGACGGCTCGGCCATGCAGACCGGCAGCTTCTTCGGCAGCTGGGGTGACTCCTATTTCGCCTACTACCGCAACGCCGCGCTGTCCGTCTACAACGGGGCGCAGAACGCATAGGTGGCGGCGCCGGCCGCCACCGGCGCCGTCACAGCCGCCGGTCGGCCCCCATACCGCCTATCGGGTGACGCGAAAAGTCACATGCGCCTCGGATATGACGCCTGGCGTCACATGCGGACCGCATGTGACAGGGGGTGCCGGGGGTAGGGGTCACGAATATGGGGGCCGCGTACCCATGTAGGTAGGTGGCGGACGTGACACCTTTCTCAACGTGACGAAGTCAGCGACGTTCTGGTGGGCCGGGGGCCTGACCCTGCACGAGCGGTTGCCCCGCCCGTCGCAGCAGGTCAGCGGCACCGCGAACGCGCTGGCCCGGCTGGAGCGGTGGCGCCGGGCGCACGAGGAGCTGGCTCCCGACTGGTTCGAACGGCGGCTCGCCGCGGCCGGACTGGACGAGAAGCTGCTGACCGGCCTGCTGGCCGAGACGCCGGACGCGCTGGCCCGCCGGGTCGCCCGCCCGGGCTGGGCCGACTTCGTCGACTCGGCCCTGACCACCCCGACCGGGCACCGCAAGGAGTTCGGCGACGACTGGATCGGCGCGCTGGCCACCGGCCTGCGGCCGCTGGTGGAGATCGCCGAGGCTGCGGTCGCCGGCACGGCCGATCCCGAGGTCACCGGCGGTTTTGTGCACTGCCTCGGCCGCTGCCTGGCCCGCCTGGCCGCCCGCACCCTGGTGCTGGAGCTGAACCGGGCCCGGGCTCGCGGGCAGCTGACGGGCGGCACGCCGGCCGAGCGGTTCGCCGGGTTCGCCCACCACCCCGACCTGGACGCGCTGTTCGCGGAATACCCGGTGCTGGCGCGGCTGCTGGCTCAGACCTGCCAGCAGGCCGTCGCCGCGCATCTGGAGCTGCTGGCACGGCTGGCCGACGACCGGGAGGCGATCGTCGAGACGCTGCTGGACGGCCGCGACCCGGGCCCGCTGGTCCGCATCGAGTCCACCGGCGGCGACGCCCACCAGCACGGCCGCTCGGTCGCGCTCGTGACGTTCGCCGACGGCCGGACCGTCGTCTACAAGCCGCGCCCGCTGGACCTGCACAACCACTTCAACGACCTGCTGGACTGGCTCAACGGCCGCGTGCACGACCTGGGCCTGCGCCGGGTGACGCTGCTGTGTCGGGACGGCTACGGCTGGCAGGAGTTCGTGTCCTCGGCCCCGTGCGAGGAAGTGACCGGGCTGAGCCGGTTCTACCGCCGCCAGGGGGCGCTGCTCGCCGTGCTCTACGCCGTCGACGGCAGCGACATGCACTACGAGAACCTGATCGCCGCCGGCGACCAGCCGGTGCTGGTGGACGTGGAGACGCTGTTCCACCCGACGATGCAGGTGGAGACGGCGACCGGCCACGACCCGGCCGCGCAGGAGTTGGTGCGCTCGGTGTTCCGCACGGCCCTGCTGCCGCAGGTGATGCTGGGCGAGAACGGCTCGCTCGACCTCTCCGGGTTGGGCGGTGACCAGGGCGTCTTCCCGACCGATGGGGTGGGTTGGGACGGCGCCGGCACGGACTCGATGCGGTTGGTCCGGCGGCCGGTTGCGATGCGGGGAGGGCGCAACCGGCCGCGTCTGGGCGAGCAGGAGGCCGAGCCGCGCGACTACCAGGCCGCGCTGCTGACCGGTTTCCAGGCCGCGTACGACGCGATCGTCGAGCACCGGGCCTCGTTCGTGGCCCTGCTGCACGCCTGCGCCGACGACGAGCTCCGGTTCGTGGCCCGGCCGACCGCCTTGTACGCGACGCTGCTGGACGAGTCGACGCACCCGGATGTGCTGCGCGACGCCCTGGACCGGGACAGCGTGTTCGATCTGCTGTGGACGGACTCGTTGGACGACCCGATGCGCCGGCGTCTGGTGCCGCACGAGATCGCCGACCTGTGGGCCGGCGACGTGCCGATGTTCACCTGCCACGTGGGCTCGCGGGACGTCTTCTCGGCCACCGGGGTGCGGCTGCCGAATCTGCTCGCGGAGTCCGGACTGGCCGCCGCCGAGTCGAAGATCGCCGACATGGGCGAGGTGGATCGGCACAACCAGGAGTGGCTGATCCGGGCCTCGTTCGCCACCCGCCCGCAGCCCGTCAACCACCGCGGCACGGACGTGCTGCCGGGTTCGGTCGCCACCGTCGTGCCCGATCCGCAGCGGCTGCTCGCCGCGGCCTGCGGCATAGCCGACGAGCTGGTCGGCCGAGCGGTTCCCGGCACGGACCGGACGAACTGGCTGGGCCTCGAACTCGTGGACGACCGCCAGTGGACCGTGCTGCCGATGGGCGCCGGCCTGGCCGACGGCTACCCGGGGCTGGCGCTGTTCCTGGCCCAGCTGGCCAAGCTGACCGGCGCGCCCCGCTACGGCGACCTGGCCCGGCGGGCGATCAAGCCCATCCCGCGGCTGCTGGACGCCCTCGGCGACGACCTGGCGCTGGCCCTGGCCGTCGGCTCCGGCGGTTTCCACGGCCTCGGCGGCATCTGCTACGCCCTGGCCCGGCTGCACCGCCTGCTCGACGACGACGCCGAGGTGCTGGGCTGGCTGACCACGGCCGTCCGGCTGGCCACGGCGCTGGAGACCGAGGCCGGCGACGAGCCGGCCGACGTGGCCAACGGCCTGGCCGGCGGGCTGGCCGCGATGCTCGCCGTGCACGCCGAGACCGGCCTGTCCACGGCCGGCACGCTGGCCATCCGCTACGCCGATCGGCTGGCCACCGGCCGACACGCCACCACCGACCAGGCCGGCTTCGCCCGTGGGCCGGCCGGCGCCGGCTGGGCCCTGCTGCGGCTCGCCGCCGCGATCGGCAGCGACCGGCACGAGGCCGCCGGCGCCGACTTCCTCGCCGCGGACGGGGATCCCTCGGCCAGGTCGGAGGATCACGGCTGGTGCGCCGGCATTCCCGGGGCCGTGCTGGCGCGGATCGGCCGTGCGGACGAGGGGCTCGGCCACTGGGTGGACGCCCTGGCGGGACATCCGCCGCTGCGTGACCTCAGCCTGTGCCATGGTGAGCTCGGCTCCATCGAGGCGCTCATCGCGCTCGGCCACACCGGCGCCGTCAGCCGGCGGGCCGGCCTGGTGCTCGGCTCGCTCGACCAGTACGGGGCGCGCTGCGGCACGCCCAACGAGGTCCCGACCCCCGGACTGCTGTGCGGCCTGGCCGGCATCGGCTACGGGCTGCTGCGACTCGGCTTCGCCGACCAGGTGCCGTCCGTGCTCCTGCTCGACGCATGAGTTTTTCGTTGTGCCACTGAGGGAATCCACTGAGGGAGACTGGGATGAACGACTTCACCACCGACGAGACCGCCACCGACGTCGAGTTCGCCACGGCCAGTGGCGAGAACCCGGCGGGCGAGATCGTGGTGACCGCCAGAACGCGCGCGGGGGCGCGGGCTCGGGCGTTGGCCGGTATGACGCTGGGCATGAGCGCGTTCCTGGCGGTCACCGCCATGCCGTTCACCACCGTCAGCGCGCCGGGCACGGTCTGACCACCACGTGATTGCCGATCCCCCCGTCCGATGTGCCCGGATGGGGGGATCCGCCGTTCACCTAGGGGCAGACCGTCCCGCCATTCGGCCACTCCGGTGGCGTTCTGCTGGAATTTCAAGCCGGTGCGATTAGGGTCGCCCCATGCAGACCCGCGCGCCACTGTTGGTCGGTCGCGACGCCGAGCTGACCGAGCTCACGCGGGCGCTGTCCGGGACTCGCGCCGGCCGTGGGGGGTCGGCGTTCCTGGTCGGCGAGGCGGGGATCGGCAAGTCCCGGCTGGCCGCGATGGCCACCGGCAAGGCCTTCGACGCCGGCATGCGAGTGCTGCGCGGACGGGGCAGCACGATCGGCCCGATGGTTCCGTTTCGTCCGTTGACCGAGGCTCTGCTGTCGCTGTTCCGTGGCGGGGAGCCGTTCGACGACAACGAACTCGGCCCCTACCGGCCGGTGCTGGGCCGGCTGATTCCCGAGTGGGGCGCGGCCGCGTCGCCGCAACCGGTGTCGCTGGTGGTGCTGGCCGAGGCCGTGCTGCGGCTGCTGTCGGTGGCCGGCCGCGGGCGCGGATGCCTGCTGGTGCTTGAGGATCTGCACGACGCCGACGCCGAGACGCTGGCCGTCGTCGAGTACCTGACCGACAATCTGGACCTGCAGCCGGTGATGCTGCTGGCCACCATTCGCGGCGAGCCCTGCGCGGCTTTGGACCTGGCGCGGGCCAGCGAGCAGCGGCGCACCGGGGCGTTGTCGGAGCTGCGGCGGTTGGACCGCGTGCAGGTGCGGTCGATGGCCGCGTCGTGTCTGGAGATTCCGCTCGCGGAGGTCGCCGACGAGGTCGTGCAGCGGCTGTGGGCGGACAGCGCCGGCAACCCGTTCATCGTCGAGGAACTGTTGCACGGCATGGTGAGCAACGGTCTGCTCGTGCCCAGCGGCGACGGCTGGCAGGTGGTCGGGCAGCTGCGGACCGAGGTGCCGGCGGCGGTCGTGCGCAGCATCGCCAACCGCACGGATCGGCTTGGCCCGCAAGGACGAATGCTACTGTCGGTGGCTGCCGTGCTGGGTCACCGGTTCCCACTTTCGGTGGTACGCAAGGTCGCCGACATCGACGATCGTGGTCTGCTGTCCCATCTGCACGCCGGCGTGGCCGCGCAGCTCGTCACCCCGGACGAGCCCGCGCCGGACTGGTACGCCTTCCGGCATCCGCTGACCGCGGAGGCGTTGCTCAGCCAGCTCACGCCCATCGACCGCGCCGAGCTGTCGTCCAAGGCCGCCGATGCGGTGCTGGAGCTGCATCCCTCGCTGCCCGGACACTGGTGCCAGCTGGTCGCTTCGCTGCGTCTGGACGCCGGCGAGGACGCCGCCGCCGGCCGCCTGTTCGCGGAGGCCGGCCGACGGGCGTTGCGCGACGGCGCCGCCGGGTCCGCGATCACCTTGCTGGACAAGGCCAATCGGCTGCTGACCCGCAAACTCGACGCCGGCATCCGCGCCGATATCCTGGAGTCCCTGCTGCCGGCGCTGGCCGAGGCCGGACATTTCGACCGGGCCTTCCAACTCGCCGGCAAGCTGGCCGACTTCGACGGCGACGTGCTGGACACTCGCCGTCGGGCCGCCCTGCACACCCGGCTGGCCAAGGTCGCCTACCTCGCCGGACGTCCGTTGGACGGCGTGGAACAAGTCACGGCAGCGCGGACACTGCTCGGCGCCGATGCCGCCGACGAGGACACCGCGCCGGTCGATGTTGTTGCCGCGTACCTGGAACTCGACACCCCTCGCCCGGATCGGTTGGCCCGGGCCGAAGCTCTGGCCCGCCGAGCCGTGGCCGCCGCCGAGCGTTCGTCGCAGCCGGTGGTGGCCTGCGAGGCGTGGGAGCTGCTCGGCATCATCGCCCGTGAGCACGACATCACGTTGGCCATGGAATGCCTGGAGAAGGCCAAGCAGCTCGGCGAACGGCATCAGCTGCCGATGCAGCGGGCGTACGCCATGATGCGGCTGGCCGGCATCGACTGGCTGTCCACAGCCGACACCGGCAGCCTGGAACGGGCCCGGCAGGAGGCTTTGCGCATCGGCGCGATCACCATGGCCTACAACGCCGACGCCATCATCGCCCTGCACACCGTGCTGGGCGGCGACTTCGACCTGGCGGCGAAGCGGATCGACGCCTGCGGCGAGTCCGCCCGGCGGCTCCAGCACGGCTCGATCGTCCGCTATGTCCTGATGACCAAGGCGACTCTGGCCGCGCACCAGGGGCGACGGCGGGAGATGGACGACGCCCTGGCCGAATTCCGGCAGTGGGGCGGGGAAAAGTCCCAGGAGCTGCCGCTTTCCTTCGGCCTGGCCCGGGTTTTCTGCGCACTGCTCGAGGAGAACCGCGAGCTGGCCGATCGTGAGCTCGCGCAGGCCTTGACCTTGGAGGCCGAGAACCCGACCACGTTCCACCTGGCCGGCCGGCACGGCCTCGACCTCTTGCTGGGCGTGCTGGAGGGCCGTTTCGACTGGACCCAACATCGGTCCGTGATGTCCACTCCGGCCGGTGGAATGCGCTGGAACCGGCACTTCACCGAGCTCGCCGGGGCCGTGCTGTACGGACGTGAGGGCAAGATCGAGCAGGCCGAGTGCGCCATGGCCGCCGCGCAACAGGTCGGCGGTGCCTTCCCGATGGCCCGCAACCTCGGTCTGCGCCTGGTCGCCGAGCCCGCCCACCTCGACGGCTGGGGCGATCCGGTCACGTGGCTCCGCAACGCCGAGGAGTACTTCCACCGCAACAACATCACCGGCACCGCCTCGGCCTGCCGGGCCCTGCTCCGTCAGGTCGGCGTCTCCGTGCAGCAGCGTCGCGTCGGCGCCGACCAGGTGCCCAGCGCCCTTCGCTCCGTCGGCGTCACCGTGCGGGAGTACGACGTGTTCCAACTGCTGGTGGAACGCCTGGGCAACAAGGCCATCGCCAACCGCCTGCACATCTCGCCTCGTACCGTGGAGAAGCACGTCGCCAGCCTCATCGCCAAGACCCAGCAGCCCGACCGCGAGGCCCTGAGCAGCTACGCCAGCGCGATTCTGGCGCCCTGACGGCAAAAGGCGACGGCCCGCCTCCCTCGGAGGCGGGCCGTCGACGGGGAACTGTCACTGGAAGTGGCCGACCACCGGGAGGTCGCCGGTCTCACCGAAGGCGACCTTGGTCAGGAGGCTGCCGTCGGACTTGCGGATGTAGTAGTTGCTGTCGGACGGGCGGTACACCGCGAGGTTGTCGTAGCTGCTGTTCTCGAAGTGACCCACCACCGGCACGTCGCCGCTCTGGCCGAAGGCGACCTGGGTGAGCACGGTGCCGTCGGACTTGCGGATGTAGAAGGTGCTGTTCGACGGCCGGTACACCGCCAGGTTGTCGTAGCTGCTGTCCTCGAAATGGCCGACCACCGGGATGTCACCGCTCTGGCCGAAGACGACCTGGGTCAGCACGGTGCCGTCGGACTTGCGGATATAGAACGTGTTGTTCGACGGGCGGTACACCGCCAGATTGTCATAGTTGCTGTCCTCGAAGTGCCCCACCACCGGCACGTCGCCGGTCTGCCCGAAGAACACCTGGGTGAGCAGGCTGCCGTCCGCGGCCCGGATGTAGAAGCTGGCGTTCGACGGCCGGTACACCGCCAGGTTGTCGTAGGCGCTGTCCTGGAAGTGGCCGGCGAGCGGAACGTCGCCCTGCTGGCCGAAGGCCTCCTGGTCGAGCAGCGTGCCGTCGGCCTTGCGCACGTAGAAGTTGTTGTTCGACGGCCGGTACACGGCGAGGCTGGCGTACGAGGCGGTGATGCTGTTGAACCGGTAGAGGTTGTTGGCCTGCATGATGCTGATGACCTTGCTGGCGTAGCTCGGGTCGGTCGCGTAGCCGGCGGCCGCCACCTCGCGGACGAACTGGTCCGGGTTGCTGGTGTAGTGGAAGGCGTTGTTGTAGCGACTGTTCGTCTTGAGGAACAGGCCGTGGTCGCGGAACGAGTCGGTCATCGAGGCGTAGGTGCGGAACGAGCCCGTCACGGTGTGGCAGCCCGACGAGTCGCACTCGGTGGTCGGCAGGTTGGCGCAGCCGTTGGCGATCGGCCCGTGGTCGCCGCCGGCGCACTTGATGCCGAAGTAGTTGTTGTTCGGGGCCGCGTTGCCCCAGTTCGACTCCAGGACGGCCTGGGCGACCGTGACCGAGGCCGGCACGCCGTAGTCGGTCTGCGAGGGCTGCGCGGCCGGGCCGGCCGCATTGATGAAGTCGGCATTGGTCTGCGTCGAATTCGGGCTGAACGCGCCCGCCTTCACCGCGTCGGCGACGGATACGGAGCCGGTCGCGCCGAATGCGTCGATCTGGGTCACGCCGGTCAGCACCACGCCGAGCGCGACCATGGTCGCCACGCCGATGCGCCGGACTCGCGAAACGGTGTTCATCTCTTCTTTCCGCCTTTTCGTCACTGGAAGTTGCCGACCACGGGAAGGTCGCCCGGCTCGCCGAAGACGACCTGGGTGAGCAGGGTGCCGTCGGACTTGCGGATGTAGTAGGTGTCGTTCGACGGCCGGTAGACCGCCAGGTTGTCGTACGCGCTGTCCTCGAAATGGCCAGCCACCGGGATGTCGCCGCTCTGACCGAACGCGACCTGGGTCAGCGTCGTGCCATCCGACTTGCGGATGTAGAACGTGCTGTTCGACGGGCGATACACCGCGAGGTTGTCGTATGCGCTGTCCTCGAAGTGGCCGGAGAGTGGAATGTCGCCGGCTTCCCCGAAAGCAATCCTGCTCAGCACGGTGCCGTCAGACTTGCGGATGTAGAACGCCGCCTCCGACGGGCGGTACACGGCCAGGTTGTCGTACGCGCTGTCCTCGAAATGACCGACCAGCGGGCGGTCGCCGACCTGCCCGAAGAACACCTGGGTGAGCAGCGTGCCGTCGGCCTTGCGGATGTAGAAGCTGGCGTCGGACGGTCGGTAGACCGCGAGGTTGTCGTAGCTGCTGTCCTCGAAATGGCCGGCGAGCGGCAGGTCGTTCGACTGCCCGAAAGCCGCCTGGGTGAGCAATGTGCCGTCGGCCTTCCGCACGTAGAAATTGCTGTTCGACGGCCGGTACACGGCGAGGCTGGCGTACGAGCTGGTGTTCGCGACGCCGACCGGGGCGACGTAGCCGACCAGGTTGTAGCCCTCGGCGGTGCTGAACGATCCGACGGTGCCGTTGATGGTTGCCGGCGCCACCCGCGAGATGGACGGGTTGTCACCCCAGTTGCCGTTCTCGACAACGACGGTGCCGTCCGAATTCACCTTGGTGACGATCGCGACGTGCATGATGTTGCCGGTGGAGTTGGTCGGGCTGAACACCGCCGCGTCACCAACCCGAGGACTGTTGGACACCGTGCCGTGCCGCGTGCCGTAGGAGTAGAAGCTGGCCGCCATGGCGTTGAGATCGCCCGTGAACTGGACCCCTGAATTCGCCCACACCCAGCGGGCGAAGTCCGCGCACCAGTTCTCCGGCGAACCGCCGGCTCCGGTGCAGCTGGAGTAGTAGTAGCTGCCGCCGGCGCTGTTGGTCGAGCAGGCCGTCTTGCCCTCATTCGCCCTGGCCAGGCCGGCGATGTCGGACGTGGTGCCGGCGGACGCCGGTGCCACCGCGACCGTCGTGGCCAGCGTCGCACCGAGCAGCGCGAGCGCGCCTGATGACGTCTTTCTCACGATTTTTCTCCCCCTTTTCAGCAGGACAGCTTCGCGAGCTGTCCCGGTCCCGTCTCGGTCATCGGTTCAAGTCGAATTGACGCCGCGGTCTGGTTGTGCGCACCATCGGGGTGCCACTGGTCGATCCATTCGACGAACCTTCCGTCGATGATGGAGAGGCTGCGCGGCTGGCCGGAGCAACTGGTGGTGGACAGTTTCCCGCCCGCCTGCCACGGACCGAGCATGCCGTTCGTCGAGTACAGAAAACTGGTGCCGGTGCCCGAGCAGTATCCGCAGTTCGGGTCCGAATAAGTCAGGTAGAGATGGTCGCCCGATCGGAACACCGCCGGCGCCTCGACGTTGGTCAGGCCGCCGATGGCGGTGACACCCTTGCCGATGCCATTCGTCCACCACTGGTCGAGCTGTTCGAGCCGCATGGTCTGATCGGCCATCGTGCACACCAAGTAGGCGGTCCCACCGTCATTGACGATGGAGAAGTCACCATTGCCGGCACAGATCGACAGGTTCGGCTTGTGCGTGGTGCCGCCGGGATACTGGTCGCCACACGGACCGGCCGGCCCGAGGCAGCCCATCGCATAGTACGCGTTCGCGCCGGTCCGCCGGAAATCGTCGGGCGCATTGAACCACAGAATCCACACGCCGTCGCCGCGCTGCACCATCCGCGGGTTGAAGCAACCGCCGCCGTACACGGAGACACAGGTGGTCTGCCAGCTCTCGTCCCGCCACGAATTGTGGCCGTAGGGGTCGAACAGCGGAGTCGGCGCGGACCAGTGCACCTTGTCGGTCGAGGTCCGGACGTCGAATCCACAGAACCGGGTGTTCGGGTCCAGCCAGGAGAAGCCGCAGGCGTACTCGGTGCCGTAGAGGTAGTAGGTGGAACCGACCTGGGTGACCATGCCGTCGTGGAGGTCGAGACCGGAGATCGTCTGCGCTAGATTCGTCTGTGTTGTGTTCGTCTGTGCTTGGTTCGCCAGCGCCGGGCTCGGCGCCGTGAGCGATATCAGCGCCATCAGGACCGATGTGACCATGAGAACACACAACCGTCGTGCCCGTTTCATCCGGTTCCCCCGCCTTCTCGGTGACAAGAAAAGAATGACACCGGCGGCTTGAGAAAACCTCGCAGCGGGTTTTGAGGCGCTTTTCAGGTTTTAAGATATTTTTTAGTTGCCCGGACATGAAAAAGGGACGGGGTCACCGTAATCGGTGACCCCGCCCCTGTCGGCGGTATTGTCGGATCGTAACTGGTTAGGTCTGTGGTCAGGCGGTTATAGGCAGCCAGGGACGCCCCGCGACCAACTCCGCGAGGACGTGAAGGAACCCCATGTGG
>DASWRQ010000127.1:0-3854 GCA_036403095.1 Kutzneria sp.
AGGTGTCGGTGCGGATTCGAGCGACGCATGACCACATCCGGTCGGTCTTCCCGCCATCGATCGCCACGCTGGAAGACGCCGATTCCTGGGTGCGAGCCCGGATCCGAGCCCAGGACCTCGACTGGATTCCGGCCCGACTGGCCGCGCTCGACCGGCCGTTCATCGTCGAACAGCCCGCCGCGCTGAGAGACCTGGTGCGAGCACTGGCCAACAGGCTCGCCGGTTACGCGCAGGACTGATCAGCGGCGGGGATTCCCGGTGGCGGTGTCGAAGGTATCGGTGCCACCGTCGGCGGTGACGACAACCGTGTCCCCCTTGTCCACCACCGCGGCGTTGCTACCGGTCGGCACGTTGCCGTCGCCCCGTGCACGATCCCGCGCATCCCGCCCCCTCGATGTCTCGGAGGCCGGATCACAGCACGCCGCCCACCGGTCACGGGACCGGTGATGCACAACCGTGACGAGGCCGGCCCGCCGAAACGGGCCGGCCTCAGGGGATCACGGGTAGCTGACCACGTTGCTCGGCGTGGTGCCCGAAGGCGTGACCGCGCCGGTGTCGTTGATGACGTGCGTGATGGTTCCCTGGTAGTTCAGGGAAACCGTCAGCAGGCTGTGGAACCGCACGCCGGAGTTGGTGGGGACTTCGAAGGCGTGGTAGGCGTTCACGGCCGGGTTGACGTTGAAGTAGTTGTAGCTGCCCAGGCCCCACGCCTCGTGTGAGGTGACGTTGGCGCCGACCTTGTAGGCGGCGTAACCGTTCACGCCGTTGGGAGCGATCCACGCCGCCTGGTTGGGCACGTCGTAGGGCATCTCGTTCTGGAAGAAGATGGTCCGGCCGCCCTGGCCGTTCCAGGTCACCTCGTACTTCTGGTAGTGCTCGACAAAGAGCCCGGTCGCCAACACGTTGTTGCCGTTGACGATCACGCCGTTGTCGGCGGTGTTGGTGCCCCAGCCGACGGTGCCGGCGTTGCCGTGGTCGGCCCGCCAGGCCCAGATGTGGTCGATCACGGTGTTGGCGCTGTTGACGATCAGCGACGCGGTGGCCTTGCCGGCCTGCTCGCCGCCGATCCGGAAGAACACGTCCTGGATGGTGGTCGGGTTGGCCGCGTGGCTGGCCGACGACCCGGACTGGCCGACCGTCAGCAGCGCGGCCGAGTTGGTCGTGCCGGCGTCGAACAGCAGGCCCTTGAGTCGCACACCGTCCACATCGGACACCTGCATGGCGTTGACCCCGTTGTCCGGCACCAGGGTCGGGTAGCCGATGCCCAGCACCGTGGTGTTGGCCTTGGTGACGTTCAGGGTCTGGTTGAGGTGGTAGACGCCCGGCGTGAAGAACAGGTTGCAGCCCGAGCTCAGCGCCGCGTTGATGGTCGACGCGGTGTCGCCGGCCTTGACCACGTAGAACTGGCTCATCGGCACCGAGGTGCCGGGAGTGCTGCCACTGGCCCAGCTCGGGCCGGAGGCGTTGGTGCGCAAGGAAGGCAGGAACACGCGATACTTGCCCGTGCCGTCGACGTACAGGTACGGCACGTCCCGCGACACCGGAGTGGTGCCCAGGGTCGTCTCGGGCGGGGTCGGGAAGGTGGTCGCGGGCGCGCCGTTCACGCCGGAGAACACCATGTTCCACACGCCGCCGGACCAGCTGCCGAAGGCCGAGTCCCGGGTGTACCACTGCTGCTGGGAGATGGACGCGGTCTGGCCGGAGACCTTGGTGTCGGCGATGTAGCCGCCGCTGGCCCAGCCGTAGCTGGCCGGGTACAGCTGGAGGTCGCCGCGGACGTCCATGCGACGGAACGGCGCCGCCTGCGCGACGGCCCAGCGGTCGCCACCGGTGGCGTTGACGGCCATGTTCTCCGCGGAGCGCCAGAAGTTCTGGGTGGCGTTGCCGGCGTCGGAGGCGTTGAAGGCGTCGACCGTGACGTGCCCGTTGATGGTGACGTCGTCGGGGTTCTGGCCGAGGCCGGCGACCGAGGTGTAGAAGCCGACGTTGTCGTTCACGCCGTAGGCGCCGGGCTTGAACAGCTCGGCCACCCGCCGCTCGGCGAACTGCGCGGTCTGGGTGTCCTTCTGCGCGTTGAAGTCGGCGTCGAGCTGGGCCTGGATGGTGGCCGCGGACATGCTCGGGTCGAAGACGTGCACGTTCGGCCCGAAGTTGGGCGTGTCGGACTGGGTCGGGCAGCTCGTCGACGTGGTGCCGATGCTGTAGGCGGCGCTGGCCACCGGCGAGTTGGCCAGGCCGGACGCGACGGCGATGGCGTTCACGGTCCGGCTGGACGGCACCGAGATCGGCCCGGTGTACTGCGGCGAGCTGGTGGTCGGCGTGGAACCGTCCACTGTGTACCGAATGGTCGCGCCGGCGGTGCTGCTGGCGATGGTCACCGTCTGGGCGGTGGGATAGCTGCCGCCGGGCGGGCTGAAGGTCGGCGCGGCGGCGGTCGGCGTGGTGCTGCCGCCCTGGGTGTAGCTGAAGTGCGGGGTGTCGTACTGGGGGCCGCTCTTCTCGTAGGTGAACCAGTAGTCGAGCACGTTGCCGGTGGACAGCCCGCTGACGGTCCACTGCCAGGTGCCGGTGTTGTTGGTCATGCGCACGTTCTGCTGGCCGGTCCCGGGCACGCCGGTGTAGTGCACGTCCACGTACTTCGAGGCCGTGGTCGGCGTGAAGTCGATCCGGGCCTGGCTGGCGCTGGTCGCGGTGACGCTTTGCGTGTAGTCGTCGGCCGCGGCGGCCGGCAGGGTGGAAGCCGCGGTCAGGGCTACTGCACCGATTAAGGCGAGTAGCAGTGTTCTCCTCATCTGAGCACCTCCGAGCAGGGGCAGGGTCTGCCGGGCACGACGTTGTGAGAGCGCTCTCAAGCGTCGTGACGATAAACCGCTGCGCCCGCGTTACGGAAGAGTGAACTTCGAAATTCAGGCCGCTGCGTCAAAAAACGGCTGGCAGTGGACCGGGCTGGCCGGGTCGAGGGCGCCCCGCACCAGCGAGGCCACGTTGGGATCGATCGCCTGGCCGAGGTGGCCGGTGAAGTCGGCCGCGCAGCGGTCCTGGATCACGATGTTGGTGGCGTTCGGCGCGGTGAACACGCCGCTGGTGTACGGCGTCACCACGGTGTCGTACCTGGAGACGATGTTGGTGTACGTCGGCCCGGGCACGGCCACGCCGCCGGCGTTGAGCTTGGCCAGGAAGGCCGAGCCGGGCAGGTACTCGGCGCAGGACGCGCAGCCGACGCCGGTCAGCGCCGGGCCGAGGTGTAGCAGGTTGGCCAGCGTGGCCAGGCCGTCCAGCGACGTGCCGGCGTAGTTGGCGCCGAAGCCGACGAAGTGCGCGACCTTGGCCGCGCCGCCCAGGAACTTCAGGTAGTAGGCGGGCACGGTGCTGCCCTCGGAGTGGCCGACGATGTCGGCCTTGGCGGCGTGCGTTGCGGCGAGCACCTTGTCGACGAAGCCGCCGACCTCGGCCGCGCTGTCTTCCATGGGACGCAGGCCGCCGACCGTCGGACCGAGGATTCCGGTGCCGTAGGTCAGGTAATAGACGCAGTAGCCGTCGGCGGCCAGCGTCGGCGCGAGCGTGGCGAAGTTGAGCGGGCCGTTCGCGCCGAGGCCGTGCACCAGCACGATCGGCTCCGGGTGCTGTGCGCTCGGCGCGCACGAGTAGTCGTTCACGCCGGATGTCGGTGCCGCACCAGCGGTTGCGGTGCCGGCCGCCAGCCCGAATACGGTCAACAGGGGGATCAGGAGCTTGCGCATGGAACCTCCGGGGCAGGGCGTCAGTGACCTGGCTCACGTCGAGTACAACACGCCATCTTGTTTCAAACAAGGAAGATTTTCCAGAACCGGTTCCGTAGCATCGCCGCATGACGC
>DASWRQ010000128.1:0-40579 GCA_036403095.1 Kutzneria sp.
TGCGTCGAAGCCGTGGAGGACCGCCTCGTTGAGCATGCCGGACATCCAGAATCGCGTCCCGGACCGCCCGTCGGCCGCGGGGTTGAACACCGGCGCGTCGAGCGCGTCATCGGAGCATGCGCTCGCGACCCGCTGCGCGGACTCCGACAGCCAGGCCGGCCACTCGCGGGGATCGGTGGGCGGCACGGCCATCTCCGTGGGCAGCTGGGTGGGATCGGTGATGCGCCGCTCGATGATCTCCGCGACCCAGTGCTGGGTCTGGCCCACGTGCCCGACCAGGTCGGCGACGGTCCACTTCGGGGTCGTGGGCACGGCGGCGTCGGGTCCGGCCGCGGCGGCCGATTCCGCCAGATGTCGGGTGTGTTCGACGATCGCTCGCCGGACCTGTGCCGCGTTCAGTTCGGTCATCGGGTCGTCCTTCGTGTCTGGCCGGCGTTCACGCCGGCCCCCTGCGGGTGCCTTCGGCTACGCGTCGAACGACGGTAGCCGGGATCGACAACCCGCCACGCTCGTATGCGGGACCGACGTCCGAGTCCTCGCTCCGAAGGCAAGCAGTCCGATGCCGCGACGACCCGACGGGCCCGGGTCAGGCTCGCTCATGCATTCACCGGCAATCCGA
The DNA here is from genome assembly GCA_036403095.1 of Kutzneria sp. Classification (GTDB taxonomy): domain Bacteria; phylum Actinomycetota; class Actinomycetes; order Mycobacteriales; family Pseudonocardiaceae; genus Kutzneria. Next base: position 620 of record DASWRQ010000128.1, read on the forward strand.
CGCAGCCCAGACCCCGCGGGAGACGCTCGTGGTCACAGCCGCGGGGTAAGGGCAGGTCAGGAAGCCAGAGCGAACCGGGCCTCGATGGTGGTGCCCTGCGGCGAGGTGTGCACGCGCACCAGGTCGGCGAGCTGATTGACCATCAACAGCCCTCGCCCACGGAGCTGGCCGGCGACCTCCGGACGCCGGCCGACCAGCGGGTCGCTGAGCTGGCCGGTGTCACGCACCTGGCACACCAGGTGGTGGCCGTCGGTCCCGAGCAGCACGGTGGCAACGCTGCGGGCGTGCTCGATGCTGTTGGTGGCCAGTTCCGTCAGCACCAGCAGCACGTCGTCACGACGCTGCGCGGTCAGCCCCATCCGGCCGGCCACCTCGGCTGCCATCCGCCGAAGCCCCGCCAAACCGCGGCTGTCCACCGTGAGGGTGGTCGCGTCGACCGGGGCGGCGAGGTCGCGGTTGTAGGCCGCGATCACCTCGTCAGGCGCGTAGGCGTCGCTGTGCTGCTGCCCGGTGGCATCGACCAGGAGCGGATGGGTCCGTGCGGCGTCGGCCAGCACCACGGGGTCCAGCCGCTCGGCGTCGTACGGGCACAGGATCGTCACGTGCCGGCCGGTGAACGCGTGGTTGATCAGCGCCTCGTGCTGGACGCACGCCGGGTACTCGTGGTCGGACCGCTGGGGCCAGATGGGCTCGCCGATGATCCGGACGTGGCCATCGGGGTGCGCGTCGGCGAACGCGCGCAGCACGCCGGGGATGATGCGGCCCGGATTGCGGCCGACCTCGGTCATGTCCAGCATCCGCACCTGCCCGGCGGCGCTGCCCAGCGCGTCGCGCAGCAGGGCCAGATTCGCGGCCGGCGCGGCGACCGCGACAGGTTCGCCGGCGGCCAGGCCCTCGGTGATGAACGGGACGCTGCCCGCCAGGTACTCGTCCTCGCCACGGTAGAACAGGGCGGGATGCACGAAGGGCTCGTCGGACACGGTGACGGTGCTGCTCATGGCGCCTCGATCGTGATGGTGGGCAACCCGCCGGACCACATGGTGTTGAGGATACGAATCAGGATCTCGGGCGGATGCTGCAGTACCAGCTGCCGGCCTCGGTCGAGCGCTCGGGCCGTTTCGACCAGGGCCACCGTCCCACGCACGTCGATGAACGTCAGCTCCGTCAGGTCGAGGTGGACCTCGTGGGCGTCCTCGTCGGTCAGGCGGGCGAGGGCCGACTCCCACTGGTCGCGGACGGCCATGTCGACCTGGCCCTGCGCCCGGATGCCGGCCTGAGAGTTCAGCGCCACGATCTCGAGCAGCTCAGGACCGGGGTCTTCGACATGAGCCGTCGCCCCCGTGACGCTGTCATCAGGGTGGCGTGGCGGCTTCATGTCGCACCTCTCGCGCTCACGGCCCCGACGGTACCCGAGGCCCGGCCGGCCGACAGCACAGCGGGGGGTCAATAGTCTGACGGGAGTAGCGCCCTCGAGCGTCAGGGGCAGGTGGCGTCATGCCGGATCCACCTGTCCGGCGGCGGCTATGACCCCAGGCCGAACAGCGGCGGGTGGGACGGGCCGACAGCAACCCGTCCCACCCACCGCAATAGCGTTCCCGCAGGTCACGACCCCGTCAGCTCGTCGACGCCGCGCTGGGGCGACTGGTCAGATGTAGGGGCACCTGGGCTGGTAGATGGAGATCTTGGACGGGTCGGGCAGCTTCGGGCACAGGAACTGCTCGTAGCGCTTGTCGCTGTCGACGAAGATCTTCAGCCACGGAATGATCAGCTTCATCATGACGTTGTTCGCGGTGCGGTAGAACTCGTGGTCGGCCCCCGCGATCTGGGCGAACGCGCTCCTGGTCGCCGACGGCATGGTGGCGTACAGGCCCCTGAGATACGACGGTGTCACCGTCGGGTCCTGCTGGCCGCCGAGCACCAGTGTCGGGACACGGTCGCTGGACATGTTCTGCGACGGGGAGAACGGCGCCAGCCCGATGCCGGCCTTGAGCGAGGGCTGGTGTTCGACGGCGTAGACCACACCGCCGCCGCCCATCGAGTGGCCCATCACCGACAGCCGGTTGGGATCGACCCGGTTCTTGACCGGGCTGCGGGTGGTCAGCCAGTTCAGCGCGGCCAGCGCCTCCTTGCCCCGGGCGACGTCATAGTCGTTGGGGCTGTTGGTCTCGATGCAGATCACCACGAACCCGAACGAGGACAGCCACGGCCCCATCCAGGCCTCCTCGGGCGCGGGTTGGTTGACGCATCGCGCGGTGTACCCGGGAATGATGGCCAGCGCGCCCCAGCTGCCCTGGCTGGTGTCGGTCGGGTAGTACACCCTGGCGCCGTTGAAACCGTTGCCGGGTGCGACATTGAGTTGCGCGGTGGCGAACGGGCCCCGGGACGCCTCGATCATCGCGAGGGTGGGGTTGGGACCGCGCTGGGTGCCTGTGACGGTCGCGGTCGCCGGGTTCGAGGCGGTCGGGTGGGCCGATGCCGGGCCGGCCACGGTCAGCGCCGCGGTCGAAGCCAGCACGGCGGCGGCCAACACCGCTGCGATCGGCCGGGACCAGCGTCCACTGTGTTGTCGCATTGCTCCACTACCTCCTGAGGTTTCGTCCAAACAGGGTGTTGGCGGTGCTTCACGCCGCGGTGAAGCCGTTCAGTCCGGCCGGTGTCGCGAGTGGACGGTCCGTCAGTTGGCCGGCTTGGACCAGGCTGAAGTCGTCGACGTCGACCCAGTCGTTCGCGTTCGCGGTGGACGACACGCCGACCTGGATCGAGCCGTTGGTCACGGTGATGCCGCTGACAACCACCTTCGTCCAGCTGCCGATCGGCTGGTCGATCGCATGATCGATTTCGCCGGCGCCGAAGTTCCTGGCGAACAGGTTCACCGCGTTCTGCCCGCCGCTGCTCCTGACCCAGGCCGACAGCGTGTAGGCGCCGTTGGGCAGCGAGATGTTCTGGCGAATGCTCGCGTTGTAGGCGGAGGAGGAACGCTGCGTCAGCGCCCAGCGTCCGGTGTGGCCGCCGAGCTGGTTGCTGACGTTCGCCGAACTGGTCCAGCCGGCCGGCGTGGTCAGGGACACGCGGTCGGCCTCGGCGCTCGGATTCAGCACGTAGTTGTTGCCGCTGCCGACGGCCCACGTGCCGCTGGCGGCGTCGACGGTCCACTGGCTGAGCGAATGGAAGACCGGTGTCTTTCCGGTGAAGGTGACCGGCATCCAGTCGTTGTAGCCGATGCCGTTGCCGGCGAAGTCGCTCCAGCGGTCGCCGCCGAACATGACGAACGATCCCGACGAGCCGGTCACGGCGAACGCGAGGCCGGTCTGCGTCACGTGCGAGAAGTCGGCGTCGGTGCCCGACAGCACGAACTCCGGGGAGTAGCCGCTGGAGATCTTCGTCGAGCTGATGCAGTACGTGTGCGACGCGTTCCAGCCGTGCAGATCGGAGGAGCAGAAGTAGTAGGTCCCGTCGTGCTTGAACATGATGTTGCCCTCACGTCCGCCCGACGAGCTGTTGGCGATGTTCGTTGCCGTTTCGACGTGCAGGAAGTCGGCCGACCGCAGCGGCGCGACGTACAGGTGGGATCGGCCGCTCTTGTTGCTGAAGACCAGATAGGCCCGCCCGTCGTCGTCGGTGAAGACCGACTGGTCGCCGGACATGCCGGTGGTGACGTTGCCGATACTCGACTGGGTGCCGGCCTTGGTGAAGTGACCGGCCGGCGTGCTGCTCGTCGCGAACACCAGCCCGCTGTTGAACTGCGAGATCAGCACGTACTTGCCGGTGTTGGGGTTGTGCGCGACGCCCACTCGACCCACCCAGCCGCCGCCCAGGTCCGAGGCGGTCAGCGCGTTGCCTTCGAACTTCCAGTGCGCCAGGTCGGTCGAGGAGTAGATGGTGATGGCGCTGAAGGAGATGTCGGCGTTCTGGCCCTTGGCCGGATTGTTGTAGTACGAGACGGCCCCGTTGTACTTCGCGCCGTACCAGTAGTACGTGCTGCCGACCTTCAGCACGCCACCGCCCTGGGAGTAGATCGGGTTGCCGGCCGTGTCCTTCCAGAAGACGTCGTTCTGGATCGTCGCGGCGGCGTTCGGAGCCGCCGGGGTGGCCGCGCTCGCGGCGGTGACGTTGCCGAGGAACGCCAGGACAACGGCGATGGGGAGAAGCAGCGAACGGATCCTCCGAGTGGTTGACATCTCACGTCCTCTGATGTCGATCGCCTCGGCGCCACGGTGATTCTCCAGCGTCGCCGGTGGCAAGTGGACGGTGGTGGAAAGCGCTTGCCTGATCTGATGGAATCCCGCATCAAAGATCATTTCAAGGCTTGCCGTTCACCGCGGCACGACGTCCGCTTCTCTCGCTCGTCCGCCCAGCGGTGGCGTTCCGCCGGGCTGTAGCAGCAAATGTGCTTCGTACCAAGGTCTTTCGGTCACCTTGCGGGCTCGGCGATGGTTGCCGGCACCCTCCGTCGCAGTCTCGCGGCACCGCCGGAATTCCGCTGAGGACTGGAACTTTCGGTGAAAATTCCAGCGTGCACATGTGTCCACATTGGTCGATGTCGCGCGCGGCGATCGCGGCAACGCCGCGCACACCCCGATGCACGTGAGTGGCTCATTTGACTTCCGGCGTCAAATGAGCCACTCACGTACGTGCAGATCAGGAAAGGGACTAGGGGTGTTGCAGGGCGCCGATGTCCGGGACGGTCGGGATGGCGGCGCCGTTGTAGTCCACGCCGCCGTTGTTGGCGATGGCGACCCCGGCGCGGACGGCCGGCGAGCCGGCGGCGATCAGCCAGTTGAGTCCGGCCTTCAGGTCGGGCCCGGTCGCGGGAGTTCCGGTGCCGCCCGCGGTCGGATGGGCGAACTGGGGATTGCCGATGACGGGATGGCTGTCGCCGGAAGGGATCGTCGGGCTGTTGCCGCCGTACAGGTTGTTGTGGAAGGTCGCGCCGGAGGCGGTCATCGAGGCCTTGGCGAGGGTGGTGTAGAAGATGTTGTTGGTGAACGTGGTCGGCCCGCTGCCGCTGATCATCTTCGTCGCGGCGGTGTTGTAGATGGTGTTGTTGTACACGGAAGTCACGCTGCCGCTGACGCTGTCCAGCAGGATCTCGGTGTTCTTGTTGTTCGCCAGCACGTTGTAGCGGACGACCGCGGTGTCGAACCTGGTGCTGGTGTTGCACGCGCAGGACAGGTAGCCCATGCCGTTGTCGTGCAGGTAGTTGTACTGGACCACCGCGTTCGTGACGCCCATGTCGGTGTCGATGCCGTTGCTGTCGCCGCCGCCCGCCTTGACGGTGGTGCCGGTGACCTCGTTGTGCTGGGCGACGACGTGGTCGGAGTAGTCGAACTCGATGCCCGAGGTGCCGACCCGGTCCACCAGGTTGTTCTGCACCAGCGCGTTGCGCACGTCGTCGATGAGCATGCCGTTGGCGCCGTAGGCGGTGCCGGACTGGATGATGTAGTTGCCCTGGATCGTCACGTTCGTGTGCGGCGAGTACCTCGAGTCCGTCGCCGACGTGCGCAGGCCCCAGCCGGTGGCCACCGCGCCGGGGGAGGTGCCGGAGTACTGCTTGAGCACGATCCCGCCCCACGAGGTGTTCTTGACCGACGAGTTCTCGATGAGGATGTCGTTGAGGATCGTCGGTTTGCTCGGCGGCGCGGCGATGTTGGGCACGGAGGTGTTGAACACGATGCCGCCGGTGTTCTTCGCCCGGTCCCACCCCATCTTGAAGTTGATCCCGGGTCGGTTGTTCGAGGTGGATCCGCTGATCCAGTTGTCGACGCCGGTCACGTCGTGCACGCTCACGCCGTCGATGGTGAACCCGGACAGGGTCTGGCTGTCGTCCCCGCCGATGTGGATGCCGCGGAAGTCCTTCAGGTCCGAGGTCGAGCTGCCGGCCCAGTTGGACGTGTCGATGCCCGTGATCGTCCAGTGCTGCTGGTTCCACAGCTTCACCGCGTCCGGCACCTGGCCCGACCCGGCGAACGACGGCTTGTTCCCGGACCCGAAGCTGCCGATCGTGATCGGCGCGCTCGAGGTGCCCGAGCCCTTCGGCCATAACTGCCCGTGCCAGGTGTCGCCGGCGCGGAACAGGACATGATCGCCCGGCTGGAACGTGGTGGCGTCGACCTTGGCCAGCGACGCCCAGGGCGAACTCGAACTCGTCCCCGAGTTCGAGTCACTGCCGGCCGCCGAGACGTAGTACGTCGTCCCGCTGGCCTGGGCGGCGGGGACGAACAGGATCCCGGCGCCGGCCGCCACGACGCCGACGGCGATGGCGCTCAGGGTGGTCACGGTAGGTCGGCTCCCGCGCGATCGGCGGGCGAGGGTCCACTTCATTGTGTCACCTTCCGAGAGGATGTCCGTACGCCTCGCGTGTCGCCATCCGGCCCGCGTGGGTTCGGAAGTCGGGTGGTGCGGATATCGGTCGCCGGCCGGACGTGACGCGGGTGGGCGCGCCGTCGGCGCCGGCCCGGCGTTCATCGCCATGTCGCCCGGGTTGCGCGGGTCGACAACGAGGAAGATAGTGATCGATCACTCTAGCGTCAAGCAAAGAGCTCGTGATCGATCACTTACGATGGTCCTGGCGCACCGCGAGCCGGGACGGCAGAGTCGAACTCGGCACTCCGGGCGTGCCTATCGCGAGGGTTGGAGTGCAGGCATGGCGAGTGGGTCCGGCGGCGGCAAGAAGAGGTCGACGATCTGGGAGGTCGCCCGGGTCGCCGGGGTCTCGCACCAGACGGTGTCGCGGTATCTGCGCAACGAGGGCGGGTTGCGGCCGCTGACCCGAGAGAAGATCGACAAGGCCGTGGCCGAACTGGACTACAAGCCCAACCTCATCGCCCGCTCCATGCGCACCCGGCGCAGCAACCGGATCGCGATCGTGTTGCCGGAGCTGACCACCTTCGTGCCGATCCCGGTGCTCAAGGGCGCATCGGCCGCGGCCCGCGCGGCCGGATACACCACGGACGTCATCGGTCTGGAGGGCGACGAGAAACGCCGGGCGGAGGGCACGCTCTCGCTGCTGGACGGCCAGCAGATCGAAGGCGTGCTCTCCTTCACGCCGCTGAGCGACCAGGTGATCGAGGCCGCCGGCCGGCCGATCGTCGTCTACGGCGAGTACGACGACCAGATGCACTCCCGCGGCGACCTGGCCGACGGCAAGCCGGCCGGGATGATCGTGCGCCACCTGGCCGAACTCGGGCACCGCCGGTTCCTGCACGTGGCCGGCTCGGACGACTGGGCGTCGGCGGTCAACCGGCGCCGGGTCTACGAGCAGACGGTCGCGGAGCTCGGGCTGGAGAGCTACGGGGTGGTCGAGGGGGACTGGTCGATGGCCTCCGGCTACGACGCGGCCCGCGACCTGCCCGCCAACTCCGGCGTGACCGCGGTGCTGGCGGCCAACGACTATGTGGCGATGGGCGTGATCCGTGGCTTCCAGGACCGCGGCGTGCGGGTGCCGCAGGACGTCAGCGTGTTCGGCTGGGACAACGAGGAGTTCACCCGGTACTTCCTGCCGAGCATCTCCACGATCGCCTCGGACCGCGAGACGATCGGGCGCCAGGCCATGACGCGTCTGATCGCGCTGATCCGCGAGGAGCCGCAGCCGGCGGTCGAGCAGCTGGAGAACCTGTTCACCCTGGTGCCTCGCGCGTCGAGCGGCCCGCCGCCGCGGTAGCGGTTCCGGGCGCGGTTCGTCCTATCGAAAGTGATCGATCACCGTCGTTTTCTTGACGCTCAGGGTGATCGATCACTATGTTCGCCGATACACCGTCGGGAACCGATCACCTGCACGTTCCTCCGGCCACTCCCGGCCCGGGCCCACGCCGAGTCCGGCCCCTGTCCAACCCGGCGTTCACGGCACATCGACGTGCCACGGAAGGACCGCCATGACCCATCGCGCTTTGTCCACGGCATCGCGAGGCTCCAGAACGCTCGCCGGGGTTGTCGCCGCGGCACTGGCGGCGGCCGTGCTGTCGGCCTGCGGTGCGCCGACCGGCCCTTCCCCGGCCGCGACGAGCGCGATCACACCGGCCAAGCCGTCGAGCCCGCTCAAGCTCACGGTCCTCGACGGCGGCGGCGACCTCAAGGGCGGCGGCCAGGCCGCGATCGAGGCTTTCGTGAAGACGAACCCGGACCTGGTCTCGTCGGTGGACTACCAGACCGCCGCGGGGACAGATGTGACCGGGAAGATCAAGGCGCAGCAGCTGGGCGGGTCGGTCAGCACCTCGCTCGTGCTCGGCGGGCCGGACGTGCTCGGCGCCGCCGAGGCGCAACACGTGCTGTTGCAGCAGCTTCCCCAGCAGGCCCACAGCCTGCCGGAACTGACGAGTGTTCAAGACCCGGATCGGGCCGGCTTCCAGAAGCTGTCGGGCGGCTACGGCCTGTTGATCGGCTACGACCAGAACGGGCCGTTCCTCGACTACAACCCGTCGATCCTCACCAGCGCGCAGGTGCCGACCACGCCCGCGGCCCTCCTGGCGTGGGCCAAGGAGCACCCGGGCAAGTTCGCCTACGCGGACCCGAACAACTCCGGCTCCGGGCGCGCGTTCATCGAGGCGCTGCCGTACCTGCTGGGCGACGCCGACCCGTCGGACCCGGCCAACGGGTGGGGCAAGACGTGGACGTACCTGGCGCAGCTCGGCCAGTACGTCAGCAGTTACCCGACCAGTTCGACGCTGCTGGCCCAGCAGTTCGGCAGCGGCCAGCTGGCGATGATTCCGACGGTCATCTCGCACGACATCTCGTTCCGGCAGTCCAACACCTATCCGGCGGACACCGGCATCGCCCTGTTCTCGGACCAGGCGTGGATCACCGACGGGCACTACGCGATGGTCCCGGCCGGAGTCAGCCCGGAAACGCTCTACGTCGACCTGAAGCTGGAGGCGTTCATGGTCTCCGCTCAGGCTCAGACCATGCGCCTGGGCACCGGGGTGCTCACGAGCGCGAACAAGAACGTCACGATCGACAACGCCGGGCCGGCCGTGACCGCCTTCGTGCAGAAGTGGGGGCGTCCGGACTTCTATCCGGCCGCGCTCAGGACCGGTGCTGTGCACACCCCGTTGACGCCGTCGGCCCTGCAGGCGGCGTTCGCCTTGTGGCAGCGCAATGTCGGCGCGAAGGTCGGTGGGTGAGCAATGGCGATCACCGTGGCCGCACCGCTCCGGAGGACGTCGGGCGCAGCCTTCGACACCCTGTCGCTGCGCGGAGTCACCCGCGTCTACGGCAAGAATCCGCCCGCGCTGTGCGACTTCGACCTCGACCTCGGCCGCGGCGACTTCGTGGCTCTGCTCGGTCCGTCGGGTTGCGGCAAGTCGACCGCGCTGGCCTGCCTCGCCGGTCTCCAGCCGTTGACCCGCGGCTCGATCTGGCGCGACGGCGAACGCATCGACACCGTGCCGACCGAGAAGCGCGGTTTCGGCATGGTCTTCCAGAGCTACGCCCTCTTTCCGCACCTGAGCGTTCGGCGCAACGTCGAGTTCGGGCTGGCCATGCGAAAGGTGGCCCGCGGCCCGCGGCAGGAGCGCGCACTCGCGGCGCTGCGCACCGTGCAACTCGAGGAGTACGCGAACAAGCTGCCCTCGCAGCTGTCCGGCGGGCAGCAGCAGCGCGTCGCGATCGCCCGCGCGCTGGCCATCGAGCCCGAAGTGGTGCTGATGGACGAGCCGCTGTCGAACCTGGACGCAGCGCTGCGCATCGAGCTGCGAACGGAGATCAAGCGGATCTACCAGGAGCGCGGCCTCACGGTCCTGTACGTCACGCACGATCAGGAGGAAGCGCTCTCGCTGGCCACGCGGTTGGTCGTGCTGCGCAAGGGCCGGCTCGAGCAGACCGGCTCCCCGCAGGAGGTCTACACCGACCCCGCCAGCGCGTACGTCGCCGGATTCATGGGCTACCGCAACCTGTTCGCCGCCGGCTGCGTGGCAGCCGGCACGGGCCGGGAGGTGACGGTCGCCGCGTTCGGCGCCACCGTCACCGGCACCCTGATCTCCGGTGGACGCCTTGATCCCGGCGCGGGAGTGACCGTCGCGATTCGTCCGGAGGACCTGATCCTGAGCGCCGACACCGATCCGAAGGCGATCAAGGCGGTCGCCGAGGTGGTCGAGTACCACGGGCGTGAACTGTCGGTCCGCGCCCGCACCGCCGGGGGCGGCGTGCTGCACCTGAAGACCACCGAGCCGGTGCTGGCCGGATCGAACGTCGCGCTCACCGCCCGTGCCGACCGGGTCCTGGTCTACGAGGACGTGCTGCAGCGCGACGAGTTCGACGTCGAAGCGGCCGTGTCATGACCGCGGCCACGCGCACACCCCGTCAGCCGTTACGCCACCGGCTGGCCGAGCGGGGCATCGACCACTCCGTGCTCCTGCTCGTCCCCGCGGTGCTCGTGATCGCCGGATTGTTCCTCTACCCCTTCGTCTACGGCATCTCCATCTCGGTCGAGCCGCAGTCCGGCGGCGGTGCTTTCGCCAACTACACGAACTTCTTCACCGACCCCTACCAAGTGGGCTCCGTGCTCAAGACCCTGCGCCTGGCGCTGCCGGTCGCGCTGGTGAGCGTCGGTCTCGCCGCTCCACTGGCCTTCCGGTGCCGGCGGGATTTCCGCGGCCGCAAGGTGGTCACGCTCGTGGTGATGCTGCCGATCACCTTCGGCAGCATCCTGATCGCCCAGGGCATGCCGCGCGTCTTCTCGCCCTATGGCTGGCTGAATCTGCTGCTCAAGGACGTCGGTCTGCCGCAGGTGAGTCTGCTCTACAACTACTGGGGCACGTTCATCGCCGCGGTGCTCACCACGCTGCCGCTGGTGTTCCTGCTGCTGATGGGAATCTTCGGCGGCATCGACCGCTCGCTCGAGCACGCCGCGGCCACCCTCGGCGCGGGCCGGGCGGCCCGCTTCTGGCGGATCGTGCTGCCGCTCGCGGCCCCGGGCATGCTGACCACGTTCATGCTCGCCTGCGTCGAAGCGTTCGCGATCTTCCCGTCGGCCATTCTCGTGGGCCAGCCCGACAACCAGACCCATGTGCTGACCATACCCATCTACCAGGCCGCGTCGCAGAACTCGGACTACACCCAGGCCTCGGCCATCGCCATCGTGCTCACCGTGATCGAGCTGCTGATCCTCGGCCTCGCCGTGTTCGTGCGCGGCCGGCTGTTCAAGGGCCCGGCCACCGGCGGGAAGGGCTGACCATGGCCACCACGACATTCGCTGCCGCCGCGTCGGTGTCGAGCTTCGCGCGCCGTCGTCCCACTGTCACGGCGGTCCTGACCTGGCTGGTCGCCGGCCTGTTCGCGGCGACCCTGCTCGCCGTGCTCATCGCCGTGGTCGTCACCGCGTTGTCCACGTCGTGGGGCGGGAGCTGGCTGCCGACCGGCTACACCCTGTCCTGGTTCAGCCGGGCGTGGGACACCCCGGGCCTGGCGAACTCGATCGCGGTCACCTTCGAAGTCGCCGCCGCGGACGTCGCCGTCGCCCTGCTGATCGGCGTGCCCGCCGGATACGTGTTGGCGCGCAAGAAGTTTCCCGGCCGTGGCGTGATCATGCTGATCGCCCTGCTGCCGGTGATCCTGCCACCGCTGACCTACGCCGTGCAGCTCGCGGCCCTGATGTACCGGGTGGGGATCGGCGGCACCCTGCTGTCGGTGGTGCTGGTCAACCTGGTGCCGATCCTGCCGCTGGTCATCCTGATCACCGTGCCGTTCGTCGAACAGATCTCGCCCGACGTGGAACACGCCGCGAAGGTCTTCGGCGCCGACAACCTGCGGCTGTTCAGCCGGGTCCTGGCGCCGTTGCTGACCCCGGGCATCGTCGCCGCGGGCGTGCTCAGCCTGGTGCGCGTGCTGGGCTCGTTCGAGCTGACCTTCTTCGTCTCCGGCGCGCAGACGCAGACCCTGGTGGTGAGCATCTTCGGCGCGCTGTCCGACCCCGGCGGCCCGCCGGCCGCCCTCACGGCCGCGATGACCGTGTTCTACATGGCGATCGCGCTGCTGGGCCTGGTGATCAGCCTGCGGTTCGCCAACCCGGCCCACACGCTGGCCCAGCCGGCCCGCCGCGCCCTCTGACCAACCGAGAGGACAACCATGACCGACCCCGGCCGCCCCGTCGGGGTGGTGATCGTCGGCGCCGGCAACATCGCCGAGATCAGCCACCTGCCCGCCATCCGGGCCCGCGGACCCGAGATGCGGATCCTCGCGGTCGTCGACGTCGATCTCGACCGGGCCCGCGCCTTCGCGCAGCGGTGGCAGATCCCGGCCGCCTACGGCGATCTCGACCAGATGCTGCACGAGGCCGCGCCGGACCTGGCGATCATCTGCACCCCGCCGATCGCCCACCGCGACGCCGTACTCGCCTGCCTCGACGCGGGAGTGTGGGTGTGGTGCGAAAAGCCGCCGACCCTCTCGCTCGTCGAATACGACGAGATCGCGGCCCACGAGGTGGCCGGCGGACCCTACGTCTCCTACGTCTTCCAGCACCGGTTCGGCTCCGGCGCCCGCGCGCTGCGCGAGCACATCCGCACCGGCCGACTCGGCACTCCGCTGGTCGGCGTCTGCCACACCCTCTGGTACCGCGACGACGCGTACTACCGGGTGCCGTGGCGCGGCCGGTGGAGCACCGAGGGCGGCGGGCCGACCATGGGCCACGGCATCCACCAGATGGACCTGATGCTCTCGCTCATGGGCGAGTGGACGGAGGTGCGGGCCGCGGCCGGCACCCTCGCCCGCGACATCGAGACCGAGGACGTTTCGATGGCCATCGTGCGCTTCGCCTCCGGCGCCATGGTGTCGATGGTCAACAGCATTCTGTCTCCCCGCGAGACCAGCTACCTGCGCTTCGACTTCTCCGAGGCGACGGTCGAGCTGACCCACCTCTACGGCTACGACAACGCCAACTGGCGCTGGACCCCCGCGCCGCACCGCACCGACGACACCCCGGCCGACCTCGGCGCGCCGGCGGAAAACGAGGCCAGCAGCCACGCGGCGCAACTGCGGCACCTGCTCGACGACCTGCGCCACGGCCGCCGGCCCGCGGCCAGCGGCGACGACGGCCGCCGGGTGCTCGCGTTCATCGCGGCGCTCTACGCGTCGGCGGCCACCGGCCGCCCGGTCACCCCGGGCCAGATCACCGCCGACGACCCGTTCTACCACTCCATGAGCGGAAACCGGATTCCACAGCGCCGAAGCTGACGACGCCGGCTCCGACATCGCGCGGCGACAAGGAGAACGTGCATGCGTGACGCGGTCTTCCACATCCGAGACAACCATGCGAGCACCGAGCTGGCCGTCACCGTCGACGGCGTCGAGATCGCCACCTACGTCTACCGCCCCGACACGCCGCGGGAGGAGTCGCCCAAGCCCTACCTCTACCCGCTGCGCACCCTGTCCGGCGCGCCGCTCGGCTCGTTCCGGCCGTGGGACCACCGGTGGCACAAGGGCTTGCAGATGACCTGGTCCCACCTGTCCGGCCAGAACTTCTGGGGCGGCCCCAGCTTCGAGCCCGGCGCGCCGGGACACGGATACGTCTGGCGAGACAACAACGGCAGCCAACTGCACCGCGCCTTCGACCAACTCGACGCCGATCGCGCCGACGCCACCGTGGTCGAGCGCCTCGAGTGGGTGGCGTCCACCGGCCAGGGCTGGTTGGCCGAACGGCGTGTCCTTCGCTTTCACAGCGCCGACATCGAGCGGGGGATCTGGGCGCTGGACTTCTCCACCGAGCTGACCAACACGCACGTCGAGACGCTCGAATTCGGCAGCCCCACCACCCACGGCCGGCCGAACGCCGGATACACCGGCCTGTTCTGGCGTGGCCCGCGTGCGTTCACCGGCGCACCGATCATCGCCGAGGACGCGGAGGGCGACGAGGTCATGGGTTCGACCGGCGCCTGGGCCGCGATCGGCGGCGAGCACGACGAGATCGACGGCGGAGCCACGGTTCTGGCCTATGCCGGCATCTCCTCGGCCGATGTTCCGCTCAAGTGGTTCTCCCGCACCGATCCCTTCGCCTGTCTCAATCCCTCGCCGGCCTTCGACGCCGAGATCAAGCTCGAGCCCGGGGCGGCCCTCGAACTGAGCCACCGGTTCGTGTTCCTCGATCAGGTCACCGACCGCTCCGGCCTGGAGCCGATCGCCCGTGAGTACGCGCCATGAGCACCTGGCCCGAGTTTCCCGGCGCCGTCGGAATCAGCGACCTGTCCGCCTACCCATGGCCCACCGTGGACAACGAGCACGGCGGCTCCCCGCACATGCACCTGGCCTGCACCGAGGCCTACGTGGTGGTCGGCGGCCGAGGACGGCTGCAAACCCTCGACCACAGCGGCCCGAACGTCCACCCCCTCGCGCCCGGGGACGTGGTCTGGTTCACCCCCGGCACGATCCACCGCGCGATCAACGACGGCGGCCTGCACGTGATCGTCATCATGCAGAACGGCGGCCTGCCGGAAGCGGGCGACGCGGTGATGACCTTCCCGCACGAGCACCTCACCCCTGAGCGGTACCCGGCCGCCGCATCCACGCTCGGCCCGGACGGGCGACCGAGCGAGGAGCGGGCCCGGGCGCGGCGTGACCTTGCGGTGGAAGGCTTCACCGAGCTGGTGCGCCAGTGGCGGCTGGGCAACCGTGACGTGCTCGACCAGTTCCACCGTCAGGCGGCGGTGCTCGTCGCGCCTCGCCTGAGCGAATGGCGAAAGCTCGTCGAGAACGGGGCCGCGGCCACCGCGGCCGCGGCCATCGAACACGTGAACGCCCTCGGCCGGGCCGACACGACGCACCTGACCGACGCCGGAGTCCACCGCATTCCCGCCCTGTCCGAGACCACGCTCGGCATGTGCGGACACCTGCGCGCGTTCGACCCGGTCCGCCGCCTCGGCGACGACAGCTGACCGCGGCGCGACTGCGACCCCGGTCCGCGCCCCACAGTTTCGAGCACGCGGGAGCTCTGCATGGCCTTGTTCGACCTGTCCCTGGCCGAACTGCGCACCTACCAACCGGAACTCGTCGAGCCTGGGGACTTCGACGAGTTCTGGCGGCGCACCCTGGAGGAGGCCGCCGGTCACGAGCTGGCGGCGCGGTTCGATCCGCACGACGCGGCCCTGTCCGAGGTCGAGGTCTACGACGCCTCGTTCGCCGGCTGGGATGGGCACCGCATATCCGGCTGGCTGATCCTACCGAAACACGCCCCACGCCCGATGCCCTGCGTCATGCAGTACCTCGGCTACCAGCGTGGTCGCGGCACGCCCCACGACCACCTGGTCTGGCCCGCTTCCGGCCGCGCCGTCCTGGTCGTCGACCCCCGAGGCCAAGGCGCCTCGGTCGCGGACCACGCCGGCGACACACCAGACCCGGCCGGTGGGCACAACCCGCAGAGCCCGGGATTCATGACCCGCGGCATCCTCGACCCCGAGCACTACTACTACCGTCGCGTCTACACCGACGCGGTCCGAGCCGTCGACGCCGCGAAGTCCCACCCCGCCATCGATCCCGGCCGGGTGTACGTCGCCGGCGCCAGCCAGGGCGGCGGCATCGCCACCGCGGTCGCGGGACTGCGCAATGACGTGGCCGGGGCGCTCGTGGACGTTCCGTTCCTGACGCACTTCCGCCGGGCGTTGGACATCACCGACAACGATCCCTACCAGGAGATCGTGCGTTTCCTGAAGACACAGCGAGGTTGCGACGAGCGGGTGTTCCGCACGCTGTCCTACTTCGACGGCGCACTCCACGCGGCCCGGTCCGGTTGCCCGGTGCTGTACTCGGTGGCCCTGCGGGATCAGACCTGCCCGCCGTCAACGGTCTTCGCCTCGTACAACCGGTGGGCCCACCCGGACAAGGCCATCGAGATCTACCCCTGGAACACCCACGAAGGCGGCTCGGCCGATCACCGCGACCGGCAACTGAGGTGGCTGGCGAACGCCGACCGGTGACACCCGGCCGCCGAGTCCGAATGCGCTTTTCAGCTCGCGGGCTCCCAGCGCCAGAGGTGGTCGGCCGTGCCGTTGTCGTGGAACTGAACCACGGCTGCGCTGTCCTGTGCGGACATGCCGGCAACGCCCAGCAGCAGGCCGCTGTTGGCGTTGCGGATCTGGAACTGGCCGCCGCCGGTGTCGACCAGGCTCCACAGGTGGTCCCGGGTGCCGTTGTCGTGGTACTGGACGACGGCTGCGCTGTCCTGTGTGGACATGCCCTCGACCGCGAGCAGCAGCCCGCTGTTGACGTTCTGGATCTTGTACTGGCCACCGCCCGCCGGTGTCAGCCGCCAGAGATGGTCGGGGGTCCCGTTGTCGTGGTACTGGACGGCCGGCGCGCCGTCCTGTGTGGACATACGGTCGACCCCGAGCAGCAGTCCGCTGTTGACGTTCTGGATGTGGAACACCGGCGGGCTCCACACCTCGAACTCCTGCAGGCCCCAGCCGGTGCCACCGCCGCGGTTCGGGGCCACGACCCGCAGCCGGCTGGTGGTCAGCGCGGGGAAGGTGACCCGGTCGCCCAGACGGACCTGGCCGGGGACGGAGGCCCAACCGCCGCCGGTGTCGTACTGGAGATCGTACGACAGCGGAACACGCACGCCACCGCCGTCGTCGTAGAAGCGCAGGCGGACGTCGCTCGCCGACACCTTGCGCTGGAAGTCGACGCCGTAGTAGTCGCTGGCGTTGGGCGAGGCGTAGCTGGTCCAGCGGCTGTTCTCGGGAATGCCGGTGCGGTAGACGATGCCGTCGATGGCGTTCCACGGGTTGTCGTACGGGGAGGTGTAGGACGCGAACGGCTGTGGACCGGCGGCGAAACGCTGGCCGTTGGCGGCGATGTCGACCAGGCTGGAAGCGGGCTGGGTGACCGCCGGACCGACGGGAACCGTCACCGCTGTGAGAGTGGGGGAGACGGAGACCTGGTGGCCGTCCACGTACACGCGCAGGCCGGCGCCTTGGTGGTAGCGCAAACCGGTGCGGTCCCACAGCACGGTGACGTCATGCCCGTGGTAGGGGGTGTTCTCCAGGGCGAAGTAGTCCCAGCCGGACGGGGCCAACGGCTTGACCGTCAGCGTGTTCCCGGCCTGGCCGCGCAGGCCGATCAGGCCGGAGATCACGTTGTCGTTGAAGGTCGAGTGGTTGTAGTCCTCGCTGTGGCCGTGCGAGTCGTAGATCCAGTTCGGCTGGTCGGGATCGTGCGCCTCGGCGACATACGGCTGCCCGTCGCGGTACTGGGTGGCCGCGTAGGTGTGCAGCATCGACACGTAGTCGGCGGCGTCGAGCACCGACTGAGCCGGGTAGTCGTCCAACAGGTTGGCGACGCCGGTCAGCGTCTGCGAGGTCTCGTACGGCCACGACGGCCCGTCCCAGCGGCAGCACTCGGCCGCGTCGTGCATGAACCACCGGCTGCGCCGCTCGGTCGTCGTCGGCCCGTACGCGGAGGCGAAGCCGTTGGCGTCCTTCAACTGCGCGAAGGCGGACACGTCGCCCGCGGCCGGCATGTCGAACATCCACGGCATGAAGCCCATCTCCTCGCGCGTGTCCAGCAGCGCGCGGGAGGGATTGTTGTCCCGGGGCATGTCGTAGAAGAACTGGCGGCCGGGATCCCACAGATGGGCCTGCATCGCCGTTTGCAACGCCGAAGCCCGGTGGGTGAAGTCGGCGGCCGTCGCGGTGTCGCCGGTGAGCGCGGCGATCCGGCCGATGGCCATCGCGTCCCCGTACTGGTAGGCGTTGATGGTCGGCCGGAAGCCGGCGCCGCCGTGGTACGGGTCGCTCGACTCGTACGAGGACGGCGAGTACTCGGTGGCGTCCCAGACCGGCACCTGCCAGTACAGACCGAGGCTGCTGTCGAAGTGGTCGGACCAGCCG
This sequence comes from Kutzneria sp., assembly GCA_036403095.1. Classification (GTDB taxonomy): domain Bacteria; phylum Actinomycetota; class Actinomycetes; order Mycobacteriales; family Pseudonocardiaceae; genus Kutzneria. Next base: position 18,424 of record DASWRQ010000128.1, read on the forward strand.
TTGTACTGGCGGATCAACGCCTGCTTCTCGGCTGTGGTGAAGCCGGCGTCGCCGGCCGCGAGGTACTGCTGCCACACCGCGCTCGCGGCCCAGAAGCTGTACTCGTGCGCCCAGTCGCCGGTGTCGGGGTTGACCCCGTCGGTGCGGGGCTTGGCGAACTGACCCGGCCCGTTGAGCCAGTAGTCGATATCGTCCTTTGTGTACTGCTGGTCGCGCAGCCAGCGGCCCTCGGTGATCTGGTGCCCGGCCGCGGCCACCACGCCGCCGTACGGCGCGCCGTAGTCGACCGGCTGGAGGAACTCGTTGGACAGCCAGCCGTATTGCGGCCCGGTGTAGACCAGATGCTCCTTGTAGGTCTGCCAACGGTAGTAGTAGACGTCCTGGATCTGCCGGTCCGGCACCTCGAGGAACGGGATGTTGGCCTCGTACCAGCCGGGGTCCTGGACCGAACCGAGCAGTGCGGTGTGGTCGAGGAAAGTCGTCGCGGGCGCCGAACCGCCGACGGCGGAGGCGGCCGGCGCCGCGACGACGAGCAGCGCTGTGGCAGCGGCCGCGGCCCACCACGTCCGGCGCATGTCAGTGCCTCGCGGTACGCAGGGCGAGCAGCGCGAACATGCCGCCGACCACGGGACGCGCCTGGAAACCCGACTGACGGGCGGAGATCGTGTCGTAGAGGTCGGTGAACGGCACCCGGCTGGCGCTGGTCGTCACGAAGTCGTACACGTCGTCGATGAACGCGTCACGTGCCGCGGGGTGATCGTGTTGCCAGGCCGCCGTCCACAACGCCCAGTCGGCCTTGGTGTAGGAGTGCCGAAGGTCCAGCGGCGTGCCGAACTGGTTGCGGTGCTGGAGATACCAGTTTCCTTCCTCGGCCGTCACCGCGGCCGGGATCAGGTTCAGGCCGAGCAGCGTGTCGGCGAAACCGTTGTACTTCAGGCTCCACGTGCCCGGCCGGTCGTAGGCGAGCTTGAGCTGGCCGGTGGTGTCGGTCGCCTTGGCCCGCCACTGGGTGATGTAGTCCTTGGCCACGCCCAGGTAGTGCGCGGCGTCGGCGGTGTTGCCGGCCGCGGTGGCGATCTGCGACATCGCGCCGATGGCCACGATGCCCTTCAACGCCAGGTTGGCGCTGTGCGCGATGAAGCCGGTGAAGTCGTCGGTCTGGTTCTGGTAGCCGGGGTCCAGGGCGTTGTCGACGAGATAGTCGGCCCACTGCTTGAGGATCGGGTAGTGGCCGCTCTTGCCGGCGGCGGCGATCATGATCAGCATGTTGGCCGACTCCTCGACCGGCATGTCCTCCTCGTTGCCGTCGTTGTGGCCGGCGGCGTTGGGATAGCTGGCGCCGAGGTCGTGCTCGGCGAAGGCCTTGGGCCAGCCGCCGGTCTCGGCGTAGTCCAGCACCGGCTCCAGCAGCAGGCTCAGGTACTGGGGGTCGAGGTAGGCGAACACCGGCATCGCCGGGTACAGCACGTCGATGGTGGAGACGTTGCCGTCGCTGGAGATCTCCTTGAGAAATGCCCACGGCTGGCCGTCGCGGACCACCAGTTCGGTGCCGGCGTAGGCCTGACGCAGGGCCAGCGCGCACAGCGCCGCGTACTTGTCGCCGCCGGCCCGCCGAGCGTCGGAGGTGATCTTGTCGTCAAGGCGGTCCGAGCGGCTGAAGGCCTGGTCGTCGGCGTGGAACTCGGCGACCATCTGGCGCCAGTCGGGCCAGTACTTCGTCCACAGTGGATTCAGCGGCGCGCCGAGGTAGCTCACCGCCGGCGTGCGGATGTGCCCGACGGAGACGACGAACGGGTCGGTCGGACCACGGACGGTTCCCAGGTCGAGGTTGAGGCCGGCGACCGGCCACCGATCACTGATCCGGCGTGGCTGGGCGGGATCCAGGCTGTTGCCGAGCGAGGACTTCTGCCGTACGGCGACGTCCTCGCCGATCTGCCAGGTCAGCCCGGGCCGTTCGGCGGTGCTCCAGGTGACCGTGCCCCAGGACGCCATGTCGCCGTGCTCCGCCAGCACGCCCGGGTTTGCCGGGGTGAACGACAGTGTGCGGACGCCGTTGGCCGACGTCGAGTCCCAACCCACGGCGGCGTTGGAGTCGCCGTTGGTCCATTCGGCGCTGATGTCGACGTACAGGGAAACCTTGTGCGCCTTGCCGTCGATGCCGCGGGCCCGCACCGAGACGTAGGACAACGGCATGGACTGGCGGCGCAGGTCGCCGGGCTCGACGGGGGACAGGAACGTCACCGTGAGCTCGATGCCGCCGCCGTTGAGCGTGAACCGGGACTTGGTCGGCGTGACGGTCACGTCGGTCTGGATCATGCCGCGGGCCGCGGCGTCGGGTAACGCGCCCGGTGCGCCGAGGAAAACGTGGGCGACGCCGTCGATCCGGGCGATGCCGGTCATCGCGGTCGTGCGGCCGGTCCAGAAACCGGCCCACTCACCGGCCAGATAGTCACCGGCCAGCCAGGTGCTCAGGTAGGGCGATCGCACCGCGAGCGGCGTGGCCGGCGGCCGAACCGGGTGGAAGCCCGAAGGCGCCGGGGAGTTCCGGTTCGGCGTCGACTCCTCGACGGCCGATGCCTCCGGCGCCACTAGGGTCGACGCGGCCAGCGTCAGACCGGCGGCGCCGGAGAACCGAAACAGGTCACGGCGTCCGAGCGGCGCCCGGGCCGGTTCGACGTGATGACGGTCAGTGGACACAGTCGTCTCCCGAGGTCGCAGGATAGGGACACCGTGTGACTCATCGGTCTTACATCGTTGGCACAACGTTGTAAATCTGCTTGTCCGGTTCAGGACAGTGAACAGCCGCGACCAACCTGATCAACTGCCGGTGTCCGTCACCGACCGCGGACGGCTGGTTCGCCTTCCGCCTCAGCGGGTCCGGTGCCGGCCGCCGACGAGGCCCTGTCGCGGGCCGCGCCGGCGGCCTGACTCACCGCACGGTGAGGGTGTGGTGGCCGCCGCCGATCGCCACGTCGCGGTTGCCGAACCGAATGGTGCCGTGGGTGCCGGGCGGTGCGTCGACGGTGATGGTGATCGAGCCGTTGGACTGCCGCCAGCTGACGCCGAGCGGCCCGTGCGGCGTGGGCAGCTGGCCGCGGGCCCAGGCCACCGAGCCGGGATGCGGCGCGACGGTCCAGGTCGCGAAGCCGGGGCTGGTCGGCGTCGCGCCGAGCAGGTCGTTGGTCAGCGCCGGCAGCACGCCGGTCGACCAGCCGTGCGCGGCGGAGGTGTACGCGCCCTCGTAGAGCGAGCCGCCGGCGCCGATGCCCTCCCAGTCGGTGGGGCCGGGGTCGTGGCCGGCCATCCAGCCGTACAGCCGCTTGATCTCGTCGATGGCTGAATTCGGCTGTCCGGTAAGGAATCTGGCCTCGATCTCCGGATACGACGTGAAGGCGTAGACCCGCTGCGTGCCGTCCGAGACCAGCGAGTTGTCGTCCATGAACGAGTTCCCGTACGGCAGGGTCGTGTGGGCGGCCAGGTAGTTCAGCGACTGTGTGGCCCGGGTCCGATCGGCGACGCCGGCGACGATCGCGATGCCGTTGCCGTCCTGGCCGTGTCGCGTGCCGCCGGCCGCGTCGACGTAGGCGGCGCCGTCCCACAGGTTGGCGTTGACCGCTGCGGACACCGCCGTTGCCCGCTGCTGCCAGCGCGACGCGTCGGCGTTGTGCCCCAACGACTTCGCCAGCTGACCGGCGTCCTTCAACGCCTGGACGTAGAGGGCGTTGTAGTACGTGACCTCGCCGTCGCGCGGCAGGAAGGCGTAGTCGCCGTAGCCGCTGGGCCGGGAAAGCAGGCCGCGAGCATCGGTGACCGACGGATACCAGCCGTCGAGGACCTTGACCAACTGCGCGTAGTACTGGGCCCCGTAGGCGGTGTCGCCGGTGTAGAGCACGTAGTCCCAGCTGGCGGTGACCCACCACAGTGGATAGTCGAACAGCGGGAGCGTGTAGTTGTTGATCGAGGCCGGTGGGATCCAGCCGTCGGCCCGCTGATGCTCGGCCAGATCGGCGAGCACGTCACGGGCGGCGACGGCGGCGTCGTGCGTGAGGTACGTGGTGCGACCGGACACCGCGATGTCGCCGACGTACGGATCGCGGTCGCGCTTGGCCCCGTCGTGCAGCACCAGCTTGCCGTCCAGGGTCGGGCTGTCCGCGCCGCGCGGCTCGATGTCGGTGGGCCGGAACGTGTCGATCACCAGTTCGTTGGTGTACGCGGCGTCGTACCAGTACTGGTTGAGCTGCTGGTCGGAGGATTCGAACCAGCCGGTGTAGCGCCCGATGTAGCCGGTGAAGTCCAGCGTGACGCCGCTGATGTCGACCTCGCCGTCGGGCTGCGCGTCCGGGGCGTCGCCGGGCAGCGCGTCCAGGGTGATCTTGACGTAGCGGAAGCCGTGCAGGCCGTCGGCGCAGACCTTGCCGTCGGCCAGGCAGCCCTTGGTGTCGGTCCAGGTGCTGACCCCGGTCGGCACCGCGTGCTGGTCGGTGCCCGGCCCGCCGGCGAAGTCGGAGCGGGTGAAGTCGGACCGGTCGCCCAGGTACTGCTGGCTCTCGGCGAACGACAGCCGGACGCCGGGCCGGTTGGCCGAGGCGCCGGCGAAGGCGAGTTTCGGGTAACCCACGACGACCTTGCCGAAGTCGACGACCACGGACGGCGCCACGGGATCGGCGACCAGCCCCGGCCAGACCTCGTTGATCCGGGTGAACTCGCCCTTGCCGGTGGACTGGTCACGGGTGACGGTGATCCGGAACTGGGTCGTCGTCACGGGCCGCGGGAAGCGAACAGCCAGTTGCGGCAGGGAGTTTCCGGTGACGGTGGCCAGCGTGGCGCCGTCCGCGCTCTGCACGGTGAAGTCCTGTGGCACGCCGTCGGCGTTGAACCGCACCGTGATCCCGTCCTCGGTGACGGCCGACGGGGTGGTCAGGGTCAGCACGTCCGGATAGGCGGCGATGGTGTCGTCGTTCCAGAACGTGTCGGTGTCGCCGTCGATGGCATTGGCGGCGTCGTAGGTGCGGCGGTTGCCGTCGTTGCCGTTGTTCGGGTCGTGCGAGCTGGAGGCGGTCGCGGTGGTGCCGGCGGGCCAGGCGGTCTTGGCCGGTGGGGCGGGCCGGCGCAGGGTGGTGACACCGCCCCCGAGCAGGCCGCTGGGATTGGTGACGTCGCCGGTCGCGGACAGCACACGCACCGGGTGGACGTCCCGGCTGGTCGGGCCGACGACGTACTGCTGCCAGCTGGAGGCCGCGGTCGCCGGCGGGGCCAGGAAAGCGACTCCGGCCAGTGTCAGTGCGGCGGCAGGAAGGCGTAACTCGCGGGGGTGAAGTCTCATGCAGGGCTCCCGATTCCGCGTTGAAACGTTTCACTACCGGGTCCACGCTAGTCACGCTGTCAACAGGCGGTGAGCATCCCCGCACCTCGCCGGCCTTGCCGTCCGATCGAACCGGCAGGTGTGCGGGAGAAGGAGCCCTCGGCCAACTCGATGTTTCGCGGTGGGCGACCACTGATCGGCGCGGCAGCTTCTACCCCGCCTGGGCCGGTTGCGTGCCGTCAACTGTGATCGCTTCTGGCCGGCCCGTCGCGCGGTTAGCCTCTGCCCGTGAAATCGGCGGCGGTCGTCACCGCAGCAACGTTGCTGGTGTTCGGGCTGGGCGTGAGTCCGGCGGCGGCCGTACCCGAGGGGGCGACGCCCGGACCGCACGCGGTGATCAGCCACCTGGCCCAACCGATGGACGGCCACGTGGCCGAGGACGAGACCGAGGACCTCACCGACGCCTCGCGGCAGTACAGCGACATCCGCAACGCGCCAGGCCTGACGGCAGCGAACCCGCAGGCCTACTACGCCGGTCAGCAGCAGGGCCAGCAACTGCCGGTGCTGCCGGGCGCCTGGCAGGAGGTGACGAGCCAGCCGTACCAGAGCGACGCGCCGGACTACAGGGACCCGAACTGGTCCAACTCCACCGCCGGCTCGGGCCACGTCTCCGGCCGGGTCAGCGCTCTCGCCACCGACGGCGCGCGAACCGTCTACGTCGGCGCCGCCGACGGTGGTGTGTGGCGGTCGGACGACCGCGGCGCGCACTGGCAGCCGCTGTGGGACGGCATGCCCAGCCTCGCCATCGGCGCGGTGGCCGTGGATCAGTCCGACCACAGCGTGTACGTCGGCACCGGCGAGGCGGACTTCAGCGGTGACAGCCTCGGCGGTGACGCGATCTACCGCTCCGCCGACCGCGGACACAGCTGGCAGCGGATCGGTCAGTCCTTCTTCGGCCTGCGCACCGCACGGATCGTGCTGGACGGCGTCGGCCACGTTTACGCCGCCACCAGTTTCGGCCTGCTGCGCCACGACCTGCGTGACTGGTCCGCGCCCTGGACGACCGTGCTGGCTCCGGCCACCGGCGCCGAGACCTCGTTCGCGACCGACGTGCGAATCCGGCCGGGCAGCAACGGATCCGTCGTCGCGACCACCATCGTCAACCACGGGGTCAACCCCGGCGCCGTGAACGCGTTCTACCTGTCGACCACCGGCGGCGGGCCCGGCACCTTCAGCCAGCAGACAGCCGTCGGCGAGCTGGCGAACGCCGACATCGGGCGCACCACGTTCACCTGGAACGCCAACGGGTCCGCGCTCTACGCGGTGGTGCAGAACGACACCGACACCGGCGTGCTGACCGGCGTCTTCCGCGCCGACTCCGGCCGGCCCGGCGGTCCCTGGAGCAAGATCGCCGACACCCCGGCGCTGGTCAAGGCCGGCGCCCAGGGCTGCGGCGGCTGCCAGGGCTGGTACGACCAGTACGTGGCCGCCGATCCGGCCGACCCCGACCATGTCTACCTCGGCCTCGAAGACGTCTACGAGACCTCGGACCGCGGCGCGAGCTGGCAGGTCATCGGCCCGTACTGGAACTTCGGACTGCCGTGCTGGAATTCCGACCTGAGCAAGCTGACCTGCCCGCCGACCACGCACGCCGACCAGCACGCGGTGGCGTTCGGCAGTGACGGCACGGCGTACTTCGGCAACGACGGCGGCGTCTACTCCCGGGCCGCGGCACTGCGCGGAGCGGTCAAGTGGAACAACCTCAACGAGGGGCTGCACACGCTGCAGTACTACTCGGTCGGCGCCGGTCGGGTCGCCGGCGGCGACGCGATCTGGGGCGGCCTGCAGGACAACGGTGTGTCGTTGCTGCTGCCGGGAGCGAAGGAGCAGGTCTCGCCGTTCGGTGGTGACGGCGGGCAGGTGATCGTCGATCCACGCAACGGGCTGCGGGCGGTCAACGAGTACGTGCATCTCAGCACGGCCCGTACCCAGAACGGTGGGCGGTCCGACTACACGACTCCCAGCTACACCACGATGTCGCCGTCCTGTGACAACCCGGTGCCAGGCACCGTCGCCGACCCGTGCGACCCGGGAAGCCTGTTCATCGCCCCGTACAGCGCGGACATCGCGAACATCGACCACTGGGTGGCCGGCGGCCGGTACGTGTGGGACAACCAGGGCAAGGGTTGGGGCACCACGTGTGGCCCGACCGCGTGCGACTGGAAGAACGTGCACGACACCGGTGCGCAGATCACGGCCGTGGTGGCCAAGGGCAACACCATCTACGCGGCCTGGCAGTACCGCGACGCGGACCATGTCTACCACTCCGGCATCGACACGAACTACGGCGGCGCCTGGCACCGCCTGGCGACGCCGAACCTGCCGGCCCGCTACATCACGTCGATCTCGCTGGATCCCTTGCGGGACAGTCACTTGTACATCTCCTTCGGCGGCTACACGGACAAGTGGGTGCCGGGCGCGGGCAAGGGGCACGTGTTCGAGAGTGGTGACGGCGGGGCCAGTTGGACCGATGACACCGGTGCACTACCCGACCTGCCGACCACCTCGCTGGTGCAGTGGAACGGTTTGCTGGCGGCGGCGACCGACGCCGGCGTCTACGTCCGCTTGGCCGGCACGTGGTTCAAGCTCGGCACCGGCCTGCCGAACGCGTCCGGGCAGCAACTGGTGGTCGCTCCGGAGGGCACCGCGTTGCTCCTGGCAACCCACGGCCGTGGCCTGTGGAGCTATGGCGTGCGTCGGTAACCGTTGCCAGGCCGACACATGCGCACTCGGACAGCACCCGTGGCAAGGTCTTCAGTGCGGCCAGGCTCTGGTGTGACAACTGATCAGAGGTCGATGACGACCTTGCCGTGCACGTGCCGGCCGGCCTGGAGCTCGGCCGCGCGGCGGATCTGCTCGACCGGGAAGCTCGCCGCGATCGGCACCCGGAGCCGGCCCGCCGCGACCAGGCGGGCGATCTTGTCCAGCGCACCGACGGCGGCGTTGGCGCCGTTGGCCGCCGACACTCCGTCGACTTGCGCGGCGACGGTGCAGATGCGGCCGTCCGGGACGCCGAGTTCCCTTGCGGTGTGCACTGTCTCCGTCCCGTGCAGGTCGATGGCGGCGGTGACCCCGCCGGGAGCGAGGGCTCGGACCCGGTCGGCCAGCCCGTCGCCATAGGCGACCGGCTCGGCTCCGAGCTCGCGCAGGAAATCGGCCGATGCCGCCGATCCCGTCCCGATCACGCGCGCTCCCGCGATCCGGGCCAGCTGGACGGCGAACACCCCGACCCCGCCCGCCGCGCCGCCGATCAGCACGGTGTCGTCCGGGCCTGGCTCGACCACGGCGAGGGTGGCGGATGCCGTGCGGCCGGCGATCGCGAGGGTGGCGGCGGTGCGGTCGTCGACGCCGCCGGGGGTGTGATGGGCCTCGTTCGCCGCGATCTCCCCGGCCGCGTCGATCACCACGAAGTCGGCGACCGCGCGGGACAGGGCGCCCCCGAACACCCGGTCGCCCGGTGTGAAGCCGGTCACCTCGACGCCGACCTGGTCGACCACTCCCGCGTAGTCGGTCCCGAACCCGGTCGGCAGGCTCAAGCCGAACCGAGCGGCGGTGTCCGCGTCGGCCGTCATGATCCAGTCCATCGGGTTGAGACCGGCCGCGGTGACCCGCACCCGGACCTGTCCCGGGCCGGCCTGTGGAGCCGGAACCTCACGGACGTCCAGGACGTCGGGACCGCCGAACGAATCGAGCTGGACCGCCCTGCTCCGGTCCGGCGACGGTTGACCGTTCTGTTGCCGCATGGACGACTGTCTCCTTGGCCTGAGGGGCGCAGTGAAACGGACTATGCTCCGTTTACCTCGACGACCCTAGCACAACCGGAGCGTGATCCGTTTTGGCCGAGGTGGAGACCCGTGGACCACGGGCGGACGCAACCCGTAACCGCGATCAGCTGCTCGCGGTGGCGACCCGCATGTTCGTGTCGGCCGACGCCGAGCCGTCGCTGCGGGCGATCGCCCGCGAGGCCGGCGTCGGCATCGCCACGCTCTACCGGCACTTCCCGACCCGCGAGTCGCTGGTCGATGCCGTCTACCGGGACCAGGTCGTGCGGCTGACGACCGGCGCCCGCGAACTGCTCGGCCGGCTGCCCCCGGCTGCGGCGATGCGGCGCTGGATGGACTTGTTCGGGGACTGGATCGCGACCAAGAACGGCATGCTCGACACGCTGCTGGCGATGATCGAGTCGGGCGAGATCGCCCATGCGCGGACCCGGACCGAGCTGCTGGCGGCCATCACCACGATTCTCGACGCCGGCCGCGCGGCGGGCGACCTCCGCTCCGACGTCACCGCCGAAGACATCGCCGCCTCCCTGATTGGGATCTTCACCGTGGCCCCCCGACCCGAGCACGAAGCCAAGGCCGGTCGCCTGCTCAACCTCCTGATCGACGGCCTCCGCCCGCCCGGCTGAGCCGCCTCGATTCGGCTGGCTCTGTTCAGGCGGGCCGTTCCGTTCGTCTGATCGGTTCCAGTTCGAGCAGCAGGGCGGCGAGTAAAGGAGTCTGTCATTCGGTGTTTTGGTCATGAGCTGGAACGGTGTTGAGATTGCCCACTACCTAGGTGATACGGACCAAGGATTGGCTCCCGGGCCGTCCGGTTCACGCCACTGTAGGCCGTGCGCGGGAATTTCCGCCAAACCGCCGAGTTGTGCCGGCAGTGAGACCCGGGCGATTTACGGCGGCGTGGGGAAAAGTGAATTCTGGTGAACCGGTTTCGGTCGCGATCCGTGTGGAGAGCGTTCATTCCCCGTATGAGAGGACATTCCTGTGTCCAGAACGCGTTCGTTCGGTGTGCTTGCCGCGGCCACGGTGCTGACACTCGGCCTACCCGCGACCGCCGGCGCCAGCCGGCACGGCGACGACTTCACCGCCCGCCAGGTGAACCTGGTGTCCGACGTCGCCGGTATGGCGCCACTGACCGATCCGGACCTGGTCAACCCCTGGGGCTTGTCGCTCAACGCGACCTCCCCGCTGTGGGTGTCCAACGCCGGTAGCAGGACGTCCACGCTCTACAGCTCGGCGCCCGGTTCGACGACCGCGACCAAGGTCGCGGCGGTGCGGCCGACCTTCCCCGCGTTGGGGGAGCCCACCGGTCAGGTCGCCAACACCGGCACCGGCTTCGTGCTCACCAAGGGTGCCGTGAGCGGCCCGGCGCGGTTCCTGTTCGTCACGCTCGAAGGGCAGGTCACGGCCTGGAACGCACAGGTCGACGGCCCGATGGGCGATGTTGAGGTCAAGGCTGCCGTCCCCGGCGCGGTCTACACCGGCGTCGCGCTGGCCGGGGATCGGCTCTACGCCGCCGACTTCTCCAAGAAGTCGATCGACGTCTTCGACGCCGCCTTCACACCGGTGCCGACGACGTCCACCCAGTTCCGGGACTTCCGGGTGCCCAACGACTTCGGGCCGTTCAACGTGCAGAACCTGGGCGGGAACCTGTTCGTGACCTACGCGAAGGTCGATCCCCGGACGTTCGACAGCGTCGACGGTCCCGGTCTCGGCTTCGTCGACGAGTTCAGCCCGGACGGCAAGCTGCTGGCGCGCATCGCCGCCCGCCAGAGCCTGAACTCCCCGTGGGGCCTGGCGATGGCGCCGGCGTCCTGGGGCAACCTGGCCGGCGCGCTGCTGATCGGCAACTTCGGCGACGGCCGGATCAACGTCGTGCTGCCCAACGGGCACGGCATCGCCGGTCTGCTCCGCGACAGCGCCACCGGGCAGCCGCTGAAGATCCCCGGGCTGTGGGCCTTGCTGGCCGGCAACCCGGCAGCGGCGGGCGCCGACTCGCTGTGGTTCAGCGCCGGTGTCGACAACGAGAACCACGGTCTGCTCGGCGTGCTGAGCAAGCCGTGATCGCCGGTCTCGGCTGACCGGATCGAGGACGAGCATCAGTCTGCTCGAACAGCATCGCGCGGTGGCCACGTGGTACGACAAGCTGGCCGTGGTCACCGTCGCTGCGATCAATTTCCAGGCCGGACTTTGAGCGATGCTCGTGTCCGCAGTGGTGTTCCCACGGTAGGTCGATCTTGGGCAGCCGACGCTGTGCGTCCACCGGACCGGGGGCGGTGCCTCGGTCCGGTGCGGGAATCAGGCGCGGATCAGGGGAAACCCTGATGGCAGCGTGGCCGGTCGCGGGCAGGCTGGAGGAGTCAAAGGGGCATCCGCAGTTCGAGGAGAGTCATGAGCGAATCCAAGCCTGAGTCCAACCGTTCCGCCGTCGACTCGGTGGTCGACGCCGTTCGCGGGCTGGTCAGCGAGGGCATCAACCGTCGCGTGGTTGTACGTGACAGCAGGGACGACGTGGTGCTGGAGGTGCCGGTGGCTCTCGGGCTGGTCGCGGCCCTGGTCGCCCCGCTGGCCACCACGGTCGGCGCTGGTGTCGCGCTGGTCGGCAAGTGCAACATCAAGCTCGTGGACCGCCGTGAGCCCGGCAGCCAGCCCGCGACCACGGTCGACGCCGAGCAGGTGTAGTAGCAGACGGGATTTGTCCAGCCAGGGGGCCTCGCTGGACCTGTGAGCGGCGTGTCCGGCCGCTCCCGTGGTCGACCTCGGGAGCGGCCAGTCGGCCACGTGATCGCGGGCGTAGGCACGCTACGCCCGTGTAACGTGCCAGCACTCGTCCGGCGCTATCTGGCCGGCGCGGCCTTGCCTTCCGCCGGGACGGCGAGGGGCACGTTCCGCCATCGGCCGCGCGGGTAGAGCACGACCATGTTGGCATCGCGGCCACCGACCCACACCGGCCACGCCTTCCCGACAGGACCGAGCGCGCCGTGCACCGAGGCGACGGGCTCGAGTTCGGCCGTGCTGCCGTCGGGATACTCGACCTCGATCAGCGTGAGCAATCTGCGGGAACGCTCCCGCTCGTAGAGCATTCGCGTCGCGGTCGCGGCGTGCCAACCGGTTTCCCGCACCGCCCGGTGCCGGCGGCGCCACCCGGTCGCGCCCATCACGGCGAACGGCATGCCCACAACCGCCACGACGAACAAGACGGCGGCCGGCGCCCAGCTCGACCTGTCGTCCAGGTTCCGTTCCCCGGTGGTCCTTATCCGCGCCTGGTCGGCCGGATCGTAGACGACGGTCACCTGGTCGCCGGACACATAGTCGCGGGACGAGTCCCAGGCGATCCGGACGACGCGGACGTCTTTGCTGCCGACGGGCTGATAGCGCACCTGGATCGCATTGTTCTTGCCCCGCTGCACGTTCACCACCTGCCCCGGCACTCGCGTGCCCGTGTCCAGCAGCCGCTGGGCCGCGTTGTCCGCCGCGACGAGCACCAAGACACCCGCCGCGAAGCAGGTCAGCCAGATCATCCCGAAGGCCGCTGCCCTGATGCCCAGACCACGCAGTCGCGCGGTCTGTTGGTCGAGGTCGAGCCGATCCGACTGATGGATGTCGCGCCACGACCGGACACCGCGAGCGCCTTCCACGTCGGCTTCCCGCGCGTTTCGTGCCCGCTCGGCCCGTGCCTTCGCGCGTCCGGCTTTGCCGACGGCCCATGTCATCTGGCCAGCGTATGACCTGGAACAGCGGGTGGAACCGCGATCAGGGACACAGCGCGACAGCGAAACCGCGGGCGGATGCTGCACGTCCAAGCAAGCCGGCACCTGCGAGCCGGCGTCTCAGTCGACGTCCGGGTGGTCGACGAGTTCGAGACTGCGCTGCCAGAGCTCGCGGCGGGCCCGCGTGTCGTATGCCTGCGGGTTGGCTTTGGCTTCCCGGATTCGGTCGAAGAAGCGGCCGGTCGTGTTGGCGAGGTCGTCGTCGGCGACCAGGCGGCGTGTGGCGGTGACACCGTCGGCGAGGCTGTCCATGTGGTGTCCGATCTCGTCCAGGACGATCTTGGTCGGCATGTAGGTCGCGGGGTGCAGGCTGTTGACCGAGACCTCAGCCGGGGGAAGACGGCTGGCGAGTTCGAAGCCGGACATGATCTGGGCGAGCTTGCTCTGGCCGTAGGCGCGCGTGCCGCTGTAGCCGTGCTCGATCATCAGGTCGCCGAAGTCGAGCGGATGTTGGCCGAGGGACGCGACGTTCACGATGCGGGCCGGCGCCGACCGCCGCAGTAGCGGAAGCAGTTCCAGGGTGAGCAGAAACCCGGCCAGGTAGTTCACCGCGAATCGCAGCTCGTGGCCGTCGACGCTGGTTCGACGGGTGCGTCCGTCCGGGTGTCCGCTGCCGATTCCAGCGTTGCTGACGAAGGCGTCGAGCCGGTCGGTCGTGTTGTGCACGTCGGCGGCGAGCCGGCGGACTTGTGCCAGATCGGCCAGGTCCGCGATGACGGTGCGGGGGCGAGGCACACCGTGGTTGTCGCGGATGGCGTTCGCGGTGTCGTCGAGTTTGTCGGGATCCCGGCCGTGCAAGATCAGGCTCGCGCCTTCGGTGGCGAACTGGTCGGCGAGTGCGCGACCGAGGCCGTCGGTGGCGCCGGTGATGAGGATCGTCCGTTCGCTCAGCATATGTGGTTCCCGTGGGTCGAATCCGGAACTGTCCGGGCGAGGGTGGTGACGAGTTCGTCGGCGAGCCGCTCGTCGAGCGGCCGACGGGTGGCGAGCAGGCGGTACCAGACGGCGCCGAACACGATGTCGGCGATGGTGTCGGGAGAGACGCCCGGTGGTAGATCGCCACGAGTGCGGGCGCGATCGACGATGATGTGGAGCGCGTCTCGACGGCGTTGAAGAAAGGTCGTACGCAGGCGCTCACCGAACTCGACGTCCAGCTGCGCCTGGGCCATCACCGCGCGCAGCGCGTCGACGACCTGCGGCTTGCGGCCCAGGGCGAAGCTGGCGATCAGGAAGGCGCGAAGGTCGTCGGCGTAGGTGCCCTCATCGGGGACCGGCACGTGCAGGTCGGCTTTCGTGGTCAGCGCGTCGAGCAGCACATCGGCCTTCGACGGCCACCAGCGGTAGATCGTTTGCTTGCCCGCGCCGGAGCGCTTGGCTATGCCCTCGATCGACAGACCCGCATAGCCGAGCTCGGCGGCGAGCTCGAAGGCGGCGGTGAGGATCGCCAGCCGGCTCTCCTCGCTGCGCTTGCGCCCTGGGCGTGGTGGATCAGGTTGGTCGCTCATCGGGACCCATGCTAGCGTAATTTCGAACCGAGACGGACCGGTTCGAAATTTCCTCCCTTTCGCAGAGAGATCATCATGAGCGATCACACCGCCCTGGTCGTCGGTGGCACATCAGGCATCGGCCTGGCCACCGCCCGCCGCCTCCAGGCCCTTGGCGCAACCGTCCACATCGCCGGCCGTGACCAGCAGCGGCTCGACAGCGTCGCCGAGACCGATCCGGCACTGGTCGGCCACCAGGCCGACGGGAGCGACCGCGAGGAGATCGCCGCGCTCGCCGAAACGATCGGCACGATCGACTGGCTGGTCATCACCCTCAGCGGCAGCGAGGGCCCCGGACCGATCGCCGAGTTGGACCTGGCCATGCTCCGCCGGGCCTTCGACGCCAAGTTCTGGGGGCACATCACGAGCATCCAGGCGGCTCTGCCTCATCTGGCGCCGGCCGGCTCGATCACGGTTCTCGGCGCGGTCACCGCCCGTGGCGGGATGCCCGGGACCGCGGGAATCGCGGCGATCAACGGGGCCGTCGAAGCAATGGTGAAACCGCTCGCTGTCGAGCTTGCCCCGATCCGAGTCAACGGTGTGTCCCCGGGCCTCGTGGACACACCATGGTGGAACGCCCTGCCCGAGGATGTGCGGCGCGGCTACTTCGCCCAAGCCGCACAGGCACTGCCCGCGCGACGCGTCGCCACCGCCGACGAGATCGCCGAGGTCGTGGCCATGGCCGCGACGAACGCCAACATCACCGGCACGATCATCGAGGCCGACGGCGGGGCCCGTCTGGTGTCCATGGCCTGACGCGGTCCATTGCCGATGGCCGTTCCTTGAACGACAAAGCTAAGAAGCGGTCGCACCCAGCACCGCGTGGCGGCGCGTCGGTACGGGCACGGGTGGCAGCGTCACGTCGACGCGGAGGCCTCCGCCGGGTACCGGACACGCGGTCAGCCGCCCACCGTGAGCGGTGGTGATCGCGGCGACGATGGACAACCCGAGGCCCAGGCCCTGTCGCCGCCGGCGTTCGCCGTCGAGCCGGCGGAACGGCTGCACGAGTTCGGCGATCTGATCCGGTCGGATCACCGGGCCGGCGTTGACCACGCACAGCGTCGGCCAGCCGTCGGGCGTGCCCGTGCGGACGGCCATCCATCCGTCCGGCACGTTGTGCCGCAAGGCATTGTCGACGAGGTTGACCACGAGCCGTTCGAGGAGATGCGCGTCGCCGGACACGGTGGCGGACGCGAGGTCCGTGTCCAGTCGCACGTGGTCGTCCGCCCGCGTGGCGACGACCTCCTTGACCAGCACGGCCAGGTCGACCGGCCGGCGTGATTCGATGCCCCGCTGACTGCGCGCCAGCATCAGCAGCGCCTCGATCAGGTTTTCCTGGTGCCGGCTGTTGGCCAGCAGCCGGCGGCACGTGTTCTGAAGCGACTCCACGGTCGGTTCGGGGTCGGCGAGCGAGACCTCGATCAGCGTGCGTTCCAACGTGAGCGGCGTGCGCAGCTCGTGCGAGGCGTTGGCGACGAACAGGCGCTGCGCCTTGAACGCGCTGTCCAGCCGTGCGAGCAGCCCGTCGAAGGTGTCGGCGAGGTCCTTCAGCTCGTCCGGCGGGCCGGCGACGGCCAGCCGCTCGTGCAGATTGTCCTCGGACAGGTGGCGGACCCGGTGGCTCATCGTCCGAACTGGACGGAGCACACGGCCGGCCATCAGCCAGCCCAGCAGCACCGACACGACCGCCATGATGCCGAGCGCGACGGCCGACTCGACGAGCAACGCGTTGAGCACGTCGGTCCGCTGCGACGCCAGCTCCTGCTTCACCAGGCCGTTCACCGACTTGAAGTTCGGCGGCATGATCAGCACCTTCGACGTGCCGGCGCCCGTACCCGGCTCGCCGCCGACCACCATCGAATTGGTGAGCACATAGGTGATCGCCAGCAGCATCGCCCCGGTGAGCAGGAACAGTCCACTGTAGAGCGCCGTCAGCCGGACCCGAACGCTGCGCCGCTCCAGCCGCCACCGCTCGAGAACTCCGCCGATGCTCATATCCGGTAGCCGCCGCGCGGCACGGTGTCGATCACCGGCGGATCGCCCAGCTTCTGCCGCAGCCGGCTGACGGTGACCTTCACCGTCTGCGTGAACGGGTCGGCGGCCTCGTCCCAGCCGCGTTCCAGCAGCCGTTCCGGCGACACCACCGCGCCCTGGGCGGACAGCAGCAGCTCCAGCACGGTGAACTCCTTGGGGGTCAACGCCAGCCGTCGGCCGCCGCGGGTGACGGTCCGCAGCGCCGGGTCCAGGTGCAGGTCGCCGTGGGTGAGCACGGGCGGCACCGGTGGCTGCGAACGCCGGGCCAGCGCCCGAATCCTGGCCACCAGCTCGGCGAACGCGAACGGTTTGGGCAGGTAGTCGTCCGCACCCATGCTCAGGCCCTGCACCCGGTTCTCGATCGTGCCGGCCGCGGTCAGCATCAGCACCCGGCTGTGGGTGCCCTGCTCGATCATCCGCCTGCACACCTCGTCGCCGTGCACCACCGGCAGGTCACGGTCCAGCACCACGACGTCGTAGCCGTTGTCCCAGGTGCGCAGCAGCGCCTCGCCGCCGTCGAACACCACGTCCACGGCCATGCCCTCGCGGCGCAGCCCGGCGGCGACGGTCTCGGCCAGTTCCTGATGGTCGTCGACGACCAGCACGCGCATGGGCCCCAGTCTGGCGCGCCGGCTGTGTCGCCGCGGTAACAGCGCTTGTTCCCGGGCGGTAACCACTGTCCTGGTTCGCTGCCCCATGTCCGTCATCGAACGAGAAGGAGGACACCGTATGAGGTCGTCGACGCCTGGTCGTTGGGCCCGCCGCATCGGGGTGCCGGCCGCGGCGATGGTCGCCGTGGCACTGGTGGGTGCGCCGGCGTTCGCCGCGACATCGACGCCGAGCAACCCGACGCCGCCGCCCGGCTGCGTGGTGATCGGCAAGCCCGGCCAGCCCGACAAGGGCGTGGTCACGCTGCCCGACCCGGGCAAGCCGGGCAAGGGGTGCGTCATCTGCATCATCAAGAAGCAGCCGGGTGACGGCGCCGAGAAGGGGACCGGCGCCGCCGGCACCGCTGGTGGCGCCGAGCAGGGCACCACCAGCACCGGCAAGCCGGGGCAGTGCCCGGTCTGCCCGCCGCCCGGCAAGCCGGGCACGACCGGATCCGCCGAGGGGACGGGAACGGTCACGCAGCCGGGCAAGGACGAGCCGGGCAAGAAGTGCGTGATCTGCGTGATCATCAAGCCGGGACAGCCCGGCGGGCCGGTCACGCAGTCCGCGCCGGTCACCACCCAGCCGGTGCCGGGCAAGCCGGTGAAGTGCGACCCGCTGCCGGTTCAGCAGTAAGTCCGAGGTGAGGCGCGGGTCGTGTGCCGGCACGACCCGTGCCTCATTGGCGCGATCGGTTCCAGTTACGTGGCCTGCCGGTGCGGTGTGATCCCGTTGTCCCGCCGCAATTTCGTCACGTGTAGTTGTCAACCGGCCAAAAGCCCGCTACCTGTGCAGCTGGGTAGCGGGCCCTGGCATGCGCACGAACTGCGCACCCGCGATGAATTGGCCGCGGTCACCTAGCTGACCTGAGCACCCGCCCTCTGTCCGAAGTGGACATACCTTCGACGTGGGCCACCTGGCGGCTTTACCCGTCGAGGGATCTGTGGCTGGATGGGCGTCGAGCCATGGATTGCGGCCCCTGCCGCCCGCCGCTTCTCACGCGGCGACCCAGCTACGCCGAAGAAGGTGATGGCACCATGCCTCGCGCCCTGTTTGCCGCCCTGCTTGCCCCCGTCGTGATCGCCGGCCTGCTCGCCGCCGGCGGCCCGGCGTACGCCAACGTCGCGGTCACCCAGGTCAGCGCCGACCCGTTCACCGACGCGCAGGCCCAGCACCGCACCGAGGTCGAACCGGACACGTTCTCCTCCGGCGCCACGATCGTCTCGGCGTTCCAGGTCGGACGCGTCTCCGGCGGCGGATCCTCCAACATCGGCTTCGCCACCTCCACCGACGGCGGCGCCACGTGGACCCAGGGGTTCCTGCCCGCGACCACCGGCAACTCCGGCGGCCCGTGCGGCCAGATCAGCGACGCCTCGGTCGCCTTCGACGCCAAGCACAACGTCTGGCTCATCTCGTCGCTGGGCGTCAACTGCCCCGGCACGCCCGTGCTGACCAGCCGCTCGACCAACGGCGGCCTGGCCTGGGGCAGCCCGGTCACCACGGCCACCGGGTCGAACGACAAGAACTGGATCGTGTGCGACAACACCGCCACGAGCCCGTTCTTCGGCAACTGCTACACCGAGTACGACGTCACCAGCTCCGGTGACGCGCTGCGGATGAAGACCTCCAGCGACGGCGGCCTGACCTGGGGTCCGGCCCGCGCCACCGGCAACAACGCCACCGGCCTCGGCGGCCAGCCGATCGTTCGGCCCAACGGCACCGTGGTCGTGCCCTACCAGTCGCTGAACGACCAGATCCGCTCCTTCACCTCGACCAACGGCGGCGCGAGCTGGAGCAGCACGGTGCTGGTGTCCAGCATCAGCCGGCACACCGACGCCGGCAACATCCGCACCGAGGCGCTGCCGTCCGCGGAGATCGACTCCGCCGGCACCGCCTACGTGGTCTGGTCGGACTGCCGGTTCCGCTCGGGCTGCCCCGGCAACGACATCGTGCTCAGCAAGTCGACCAACGGGACCACGTGGTCGGCCCCGACGCGGGTGCCGATCGACGCCACCACCAGCACGGTCGACCACTTCGTGCCGGGTATCGGCGTCGACCCGTCGACCGCGGGTGCCAGCGCGCGGATCGGCCTGACCTACTACTTCTATCCCACCTCGAACTGCACGGCGTCGACCTGCCGGCTCGACGTCGGCTTCATCTCCTCCACCAACGGCGGCTCCAGCTGGAGCACCGCCACCCAGGTCGCCGGGCCGATGACACTGTCGTGGCTCCCCAACACCTCACAGGGCCGCATGTTCGGCGACTACATCTCCACCTCCGTCCGAACGGGTGGCAATGCCTTCCCCGTCATCCCGATCGCGTCGGCGCCCAGCGGGTCGACGTTCGCGATGGGCATGTTCGCGCCGAGCGGCGGGCTGGCGATCACCGGCGGGACCGTGCGTGCCGCCGACACTTCCGTGGTAGAGGCCCTTTCCGGTCAGCTGCCGAGCACGGCCTACTAGCAGATTCCAGGCATCGAAGGCGGTGGAGGGGCGCACCGTCCAGGTCCGCGAGGTGGACCTGGACGGTGAGCCCCTCCACCACTGCATTGTGGACAAGGGCTGTGGCGATTCAGCTGATGCTGAAGGAAGTCGGCCTTCGCGCGAATCGATGTACGCCAGTCGCCTCCCTTGCGGCTGAGTCTCACGTCGTGGCAGATGAAGCTCGAGCCGGCGAGGGCGGCGTCGTCCTCGACACCGGCGTTGACGACCGCCCGCTGACGTCACGCGGGCTGTCCGCAACGTGGTCGGTTACCGCTGCCCGCAGCCATCGGATGCCCGCTAGCAGGCAACGGGGTTGGGCGCTGGCCGTGACGACATGCGCGGTCCGAAACGAGATCATGGGACCTGTCCGGTAGACGTGGGTACCGTCCGAAATGGACAGCCATGAACGAGGTAGTCATGACGCAGACCGCCGTACCCACCCCGGTCCGCCGTGCGGTCCGGCGGCCCGCCGCATCGCGGTACGCCCTGCTGGGCATCGTCCTGGTCGGCGGCGCCGTCCTCGTGACCGGGTACCTGACCATCGCGCTGTGGCGGCAGGTCGATCCCGTGACCACACCGGTGAGCGAATACGTCTACTACCGTCCGGGCGGGGTGCTGTTCGTCCTCTCCGTGCTCCTGCTGCTCTTCGGTGGGCTGGCGCTCCTCGCCGGGATGACCGGAGTGCGGATGCCGCGGGACCGGGGCGTCCGGGTCCTTTTCGGACTGTGGTGCGCGGGTCTGGTGCTCTGCGCGGTGTTCCGCGCCAACCAGGTCGTGGGCAACCCCACAGTGTCCGGCGAGATCCACCGCGTCGGCGGCGCGATGTTCCTCGCCTGCCTGCCTTTGGCGGGCATGCGCCTCGCCAGGACACTTGTGCTGGATCCGCGGTGGACGCTTACGGCCGGGCAGGTCCGCGGTTTCGCCACGGCCGCGATGGCCACGGCGGCCGCGTTCGGCGTCTCCCAGGTGGCGACCTGGCTGCCGCTCGGACTGCTGGAGCGGTTCGCGCTGGGCGCGGAGGTCGCGCTGCTGGTCGTGCTGGCCTTGGCCGTGCGGAGGGTCGCTCGATGACGACAGTCGTCATCGCGATCGGCTTGGCGGTGCTCGCCGCCTGCTGCTTCGCGGGCGCGATCGCGCTGCAGCACGGCGCGGTCCGCGCGGCCAACGCGGGGGAGTTCCTCGGCCTGCGAGCACTCGGCCGCGCGATCCGCTCCCGCCGGTGGCTGGCGGGAGCCGCCCTCGCGGTGACCGGCACCGGGCTGCACGTCACCGCGCTGTCCCTCGCACCGCTGGTGATCGTGCAGCCCATCGGCGTGGTCGGCCTGGTGCTGACCGTGCTGCTGGGCGCCAGAGCCGGGGGTACGGCCGTGACGTCGCGAACGCGCGCGGCGGTCGCCGCCATCTGCGTAGGCACCGGAGGCTTCGTCGTGCTGGCCGCCGGTGCGGGTGGCTCATCGACGGGCAGCGTGCCCGGATCCCAGCTCGTGGCGGCCGGTGCGCTGACCCTGAGCGCCGCCGTACTGCTTGCCCGCGGCCGGTGGAGGTGCCTGGTCCTGGCCGCGTCCGCCGCGGTGCTGTTCGGCACCGGGGCCGCCCTGATCAAGGCGGCGTCGGTGGCCGTCATCGGCTCGCAGGCCTACGCGACCGGACTCGGGCTCGCCGCGGAATCCGCCTTGCTGGTGGCCGTGGGCGGGTGGTTGGTGAACCAGGCCTACGTGGCCGGGCCACCCGCCGTCGTCATCGCCGCCACCACCGTGATCGACCCGCTCACCGCCATCGCCATCGGTGTCGGCGTCTACGGCGAAGCGGCCCACAGCACCCCCGTTCAGGCGTCCGTGCAGGTCGGCTTCGCCCTGCTCGCCGTCACCGGAGTGATCGTCCTCGTGCGATCGACCCCCGATCCGCGTCCTGTCCCCGAGGAGCTCGACATGCCGAACACCGGCCCACAGCAGCGGATCCTGGTCGCGGCGGACACCTTTCCGCCGGACGTCAACGGCGCGGCGAACTTCGCCGACCGCCTCGCGCGAGGCCTGGCCGGACGCGGACACGACGTCCACGTGGTCTGTCCGGCGCCCGCGGGCAGGGCCGCGGCCACCTTCTCGGTCGGCGGGCTCACGGTGCATCGGATCCCTTCGCTCGGCACCCCGTTCCACCCGACCTTCCGCATCACCACACCGTGGCGGGCAGTGCGGGCGGTCGGGCCGCTGCTGGACCGGCTGCGGCCGGACGTGGTGCACGTGCAGTCCCACTTCGCGGTCGGCCGGGCAGTGGTCCGCGCCGCCACCGAGCGGGGTGTCCCGGTGATCGCCACCAACCACTTCATGCCCGAGAACCTTATCGGGTACGCGCCGATTCCCCGCCGGCTGCGGGCGCCGTTGACGCGCTGGGCGTGGCGGGACCTCGTCCGGGTCTACGGCCGCGCGCAGGTCGTCACGGCACCCACTCCGCGCGCCGCGCGACTGCTGGCCGCCAACGGACTGCCCGGCGACGCGTTGGCCATCTCCTGCGGAATCGACCTCGGCCACTATCCGGCTCG
>DASWRQ010000129.1:0-36574 GCA_036403095.1 Kutzneria sp.
CGGGCCGCAGCACCCGCAGGATGGCCTCCATAAGGTAGTAGTCGGCGTAGGGCAGGCCGATCTCGATGCCGTCCTCGGCCGGCCGGTTACGGGTGCCGCGCGCCAGGACGGCGTCGGCCCGCGCCGACCTGGTGGTCAGGCACGACCGGCCGAGCGCGTCCAGGAACCGCAGCGCGGCGGCCTCGTAGCGCGGATTGCCGGTGAGCCTGGCCAGGTCGAGCAGGCCGGCCGCGTTGACGGTGGCCGCCGACGAGTCCTTGATGTCGTTGGGGGCCAACGGCGACCGGTAGTCCCACACCGGGATGTAGTCGTCGGTGATGTGCTGCAACGTCCAGTCGGCCAGCCGGCGTGACGTCTCGAGGAACGTCTTGTTGCCGGTGCGCAGGTACATCCGCGCGAAGCCGTACACGCCCCACGACTGCCCGCGGGACCAGCAGGACGTGGCGCTGTAGCCCTGCACGGTGTTCTGGCCGATGGCCGCGCCGGTGTCGGGGTTGAAGTCGAACACGTGGCACGTGGTGTTGTCCGGCCGCACCATGTACTTCTGCGCGGTGGTGGCGTGCGCGACGGCGATGTCCTGGTACTTGCTGTCGCCGGTCATCTTGGTGGCCCAGCACAGCAGGTCCAGGTTCATCATCGTGTCGATGATCATCCGGCCGGCGTTGTCCGGCGTGCCCAGCGCGCCCCAGGCCCGGATGAACTGGCCCTTCTCGTTGAAGCGCTTGATCAGCTCTCCGGCGGCGACCAGCGCGCCGTCACGCCAGGAGGTGTCCCCGGTCAGCCGGAAAGCGGTTACCCAAGACGGCAAGAACAGGAAGCCGAGGTCGTGGTCGGTGTTCTTGGTCTCTCTCGGCGCCAGTTTCAACGCCCACGACTCGGCCAGCTGCCGGAAGAACTCGTCACCGGTGTAGAGGTAGGCCATCCACAGCTGGCCCGGCCAGAAGCCGCCGACCCAGCTGCCGTCCGCGGCGGTGGTGTACTTCTCGAACTTGGTGCCGGTCGGGAAGGCCGTCACCGTCGGCGCGACCGCACGCAGCTTGGCGATCGCGTAATCCATTGTGGCGCGCAGGTTTCCACCGTGCGAGGCGTCGGCAGCGGAAGCGGTGGGGTTGGCTACCAAGGCTCCTCCAGCGGCGACTGCGGCGCCGGCGATCAGGGTCCGACGTGACATGGTCATCAGGGCACCATCCATCCGAGCACAGGGGTGGACTGCAGGTACACGATCACGCAGAGGACTAGCAGCAGGCCGATGCTCCAGCCGAAGACGCGGCGGAACAGCTCGCCTTCCTTGCCCACCAGGCCGACGGCCGCGGTGCCGATGGCCAGGTTCTGCGGCGAGATCATCTTGGCCATCACGCCGCCGGAGCTGTTGGCCGCGCCGAACAGGATCGGCGATGCGCCCAACTGGTGCGCGGCGGCGAACTGGGAGCCGCCGAGCAGGGTGTTGGAGCCGACGTCGGTGCCGGTGATGGTGACGCCGAACCAGCCGACGACGGGCGACAGGAACGCGAAGAACGCGCCGGTGCCGGCCAGCCACGAGCCGAGCGTGCCGATCTGGCCGGACAGGTTCATCACGTACGACAGGGCGAACACGGCCAGAATGGCGAGAATGGCCCAGCCGAACTGCTTCACGGTCCGCCCGTAGATCCGCACGGCGGTGCCGATGCCGACCTTCAGCACGATCAGCGACAGCAGGCCGGAGACGAGCAGCAGGGTGCCGGTGGCGCCGAAGAAGTTCAGCGTGTAGCTGGTGTCGACCTTCTTGCCGGCCGCGTTCTGAATGGACAGTCCGGGCCAGCTGAACTTCCACACGACGGCGTTGAGCGCCTTCTTGATCGGCGCTATCTGGGCCAGCGAGAAGACCACCACGATGATCGCGTACGGAGCGAACGCCTTGAACACGTCGGCCCGGCTGTCGCGCACGTCCTCGCCACCGGTCACCGTGGCGACACCGCCACCACCGCCGCCTGCCCGGCCGGCGGACACGGTCGCGGTCGCCGGCTGCCAGACCCGGACCAGCAGCAACAGGGCGCCGGCCGAGACGACGGCGGCCAGGATGTCGCACAGCTGGTACGAGAGGTAGCTGGACACCAGGAACTGGGTGAGGCCGAAGCTCACGCCCGCGACCAGCGCGGCCGGCCACGCCTCACGCACGCCCTTGCGCCCGTCGGCGATGTAGAGCAGCACGAACGGCACGATCGCGGCCAGGAAGCACACCTGGCGCCCGGCCATCGCGCCGAACTGGTCGGCCGGCAGGCCGCTGATCGCCCCGAGGGCCGTGATCGGGTTGCCGAGGCCGCCGAACGCGACCGGCGCGGTGTCGGCGACCAGGGTCAGCGCGGCCGCCTTGAGCGGGTTCACGCCCAGCGCGATCAGCATCACCGAGCAGATGGCCACCGGGCTGCCGCCGCCGGCCAGCGCCTCGAGCAGCGCGCCGAACGAGAAGGCGATCACGATGGCCTGCACCCGCGAGTCGTCGCTGACCGAGCTGAACGCCCGGCGCAGCACCTCGAAGTGCCCGCTGTGCACGGTCAGGTTGTAGACCCAGATCGCGTTGAACGTGATCCACAGGACCAGCAGCACGCTGTTGGCCATGCCGAAGAGGCCCGCGTCCAGCGTCTGGCCGATCGGCATGCCGAAGCCGGCGACGGCGATCACCATGGAGATCGCCAGCGCCGCGATGCCGGCCCAGTGGGCCTTCCAGCGCAAGCCGCCGAGCAGGACGAGCACCGCCAGCAAGGGGATCAGCGCCAGCAACGCGGACAGCGTGAGCGAGCCGGCCGGGTCGAGGGTCTGTCTGAACACTTCTCACCGCCTTTTTTCCCAGGTAGGAGCCCGAATGGAGACCGGACCCCGTAACCGGCGGCGGTGGTCACGGGGCACTTGTTCCGTGGGACGGAACGTAGTTCCATAAGTGGCGACATCGTGTCATCTGCTTGCAACATCCGCCAGGGGTCAACCGCCGCTGCCCCCGCTAGCCCAGCAGGAGCACCACATGGAGGTCAGGCACCACACCAACCCCGCCCAGCTGCGCGGTTTCGACACCGCCCAGCTGCGGGAGAACTATCTGGTGGAGGACCTGTTCCGGACCGGAGAGGTGCGCACGGTCCTGACCCACGCGGACCGGGTCGTGCTCGGCGGCGCGGCGCCGGTGCCCGGTCAGCCGCTGTCGCTGCCCAACCCCGAGCAGCTGCGTTCGACGTCGTTCCTGGAGCGCCGCGAGATGGCGGTGGTCGTGGTCAGCGGCGCCGGTCATGTCGTGGTCGACGGCGACAAGCACGAGCTCGGCCACCGCGACTGTCTGTACATCGGCCGCGGCGCGGTGGACGTGCAGTTCCACGCCGGCGACTCGGAGACGCACTTCTATCTGTTCTCGGCCACCTCGCACGCCAGCTATCCGACCGCGGTGGCCCGCTTCGAGGAGGTGGACGTCGCCCAGCTCGGCGACCAGTCCACGGCCAACGTGCGCGAGCTGCGCAAGTACATCCACGCGGACGGCATCCGCTCCAGCCAGATCGTGGTCGGCGTGACCAAGCTGGCGGACGGCAGCGTGTGGAACACCATGCCGCCGCACACCCACGATCGCCGCACCGAGTGCTACCTGTACTTCGACCTGCCGGCCGAGGACCGCATCGTGCACCTGTGCGGCGAGCCGCAGGAGACCCGCAACATCATCGTGGCCAACGAGCAGGCCGTGGTGTCGCCGAGCTGGTCCATCCACAGCGGCGCCGGCACGCACTCGTACGCCTTCGTATGGGCGATGGCCGGCGAGAACCAGGCGTTCACCGACATGGACCAGGTCGCCGTGACGGAGCTGCGCTGATGTTCTCCCTCAAGGGTAAGACGGCCCTGGTCACCGGGGCCCGGACCGGCATCGGCAAGGCGATCGCGGTCGGCCTGGCTCAGGCCGGCGCCGACCTGGTGGTGTTGGGGCACAGCCCGGACTTCGCCGAGGTGAAGGCCGAGGCCGAGGCGGCCGGCGCCAGCGTGGAGACGATGATCGTCGACCTCGCCGATCCCGACGCTGTCGAGCCGGCGTTGGCCGAGCTGCTGACTCGGCGCGAGGTGGACGTGCTGGTCAACAACGCCGGCATCATCCACCGGCAGCCGGCGACCGACGTGTCGCTCAAGGACTGGCGGCGGGTGCAGGCGGTGAACCTGGACTCGGTGTTCGCGCTGAGCCAGGCCGTCGGCCGGCAGATGGTCGACCGCGGCTCCGGCAAGGTCATCACGATCGCCTCGCTGCTGAGCTTCCAGGGCGGCATCAACGTCAGCGGCTACACCACCAGCAAACACGCGGTGGCCGGCCTGACCAAGGCGCTGGCCAACGAGTGGGCCCCGCACGGTGTGCAGGTCAACGCCATCGCTCCCGGCTACATCGCCACCAACAACACCGAGGCGCTGCGGGCCGACCCGGACCGCGAGCCGGCGATCCGCGGCCGTATTCCGGCCGGCCGCTGGGGCACGCCCGAGGACCTGGTCGGCGCGGCGGTGTTCCTGGCTTCCCCGGCGTCGGACTACATCAGCGGTCACGTGCTGGTCGTCGACGGCGGGTGGATGTCGCGTTGACCGAGGGCGCGGTCGAGAAGGCCCTCGCCGTGCTGGCGGCGCTGGCCGAGCACGGCCGGATCAGCGAGCTGACCCGGGTCACCGGCTTCCCGAAGTCGACCGTGCACCGGGTGCTGCGCACGCTGGTGGACACCGGCTTCGCGGTGGCCACCGCCGACGGCGACTACCGCATCGGCCCGAAGGTGCTGGTGCTGGCCGGAAACGTGCTTCAGCCGGTGGATTCCGTCGAGCGGGCGCGCCCGGTGCTGGAGCGGTTGCAGGCCAGCACCGGGTGCGCCGTGCACTTCGCCATGCTGCTCGGCGACGAGCTGGTGTACGTGGACAAGGTGGAGGGCGGCAAGCCGTACCGGATGGCCTCCCGCATCGGCGGCCGACTGCTGTTGCACTGCACGGCGATCGGCAAGGCGGTGCTGTCCACAAGGGACATGAACGGGCTGGAGCTGGCGGCCCGCACGCCCGGCACGATCACCGATCCGCAGCGGTTGCGGGCCCAGCTGGACCGGGTCCGCAGCTGTGGTTTCGCCTTGGACGAGCAGGAGAACGAGCCGGGTGTGCGGTGCGTCGGCGCGGCCGTGCGCAACCACAACGGGACGGTGGTCGGTGGGCTGAGCGTGTCAACGCTGGCGTTGGAACACACGCTGCCGGAACTGATCGCGCTGGGGCCGCGCGTGGTCGCCGCCGCCCGCGAGGTGTCGCGGGCGTTGGGGCACACGCACTAGCCTCGGCGGATGGCCGTCCATCAGCTGTCCCGGACCGACGCCCGGCGCATCGCCGTGCGGGCCCAGCTGCTCGGCCGGGACCGGCCGGCCGATCTGCACGAGGTCGTGCGCGGGCTGACGCTGCTGCAGAACGATCCGACCAACGCGGTCGCACCCAGCGCCGACCTGGTGGCCTGGAGCCGGCTCGGCTCGGCGTACCGGCCGTCGGAGCTGGCCGAGGCGTTGGGCGAGCGATCCCTGGTGGACCTGCGGCTGATGATCCGCCCGGCCGAGGACATCGCCCTGTACCGCGCGGAGATGGACGCTTGGCCGGGCGGCGACGACGCCCCTGGCTATCGCAAGCAGCAGCACAAGTGGTTGCACGCCAACGAGATCTGCCGGCAGAACATCCTCAGCCGGCTCGACGTGGAGGGCCCGCTGCCGGCGCGGGCGTTCGAGGACACCTGCGTTGTGCCGTGGAAGTCCAGCGGCTGGACCAACAACCGCAATGTCACGCAGATGCTGGAGTTCATGGTGTTGAACGGCGACGTCGCCGTGTCCGGCACCGACAAGGGCCGGTTGTGGGACCTCGCCGAACGGATCTATCCCGACACCCCGGCCGTGCCACTGGACGAGGCCATGCGGATCCGGGCCGAGCGGCGGTTGAAGTCCCTGGGCATCGCCCGGGCCAAGGGGCCGGCGTGCCCGGTCGAGCCCATCGACGTCGGCGAGGTCGGCGAGCCCGCGGTCGTCGAGGGCGTCAAAGGGCAGTGGCGCGTCGATCCCGAGCAGCTGGGGCACCGGTTTGCCGGTCGGACCGCGCTGTTGTCGCCGCTGGACCGGCTGGTCTACGACCGCAAGCGGATGACCGAGCTCTTCCAGTTCGACTACCAGCTGGAGATGTACAAGCCGGCGGCCAAGCGGCGCTGGGGCTACTGGGCGCTGCCGATCCTGTGGGGGGACGAGCTCATCGGCAAGGTCGACGCCGTCGCGGACCGGAAGGCCGGGATGTTGCGGATCAACGCCGTGCACGAGGACGAGCCGTTCACCAAGGCCATGACTTCGGCGGTCCACAGGGAGATCAGGGACCTGGCCAAGTGGCTGGAGCTGGATCTAGTTCAGTAGCTCGTCCAACTCCTCCAACAACTGCACCACCCGTGCCGCCCTTTCCTCCCCCACCGCTTCGGCGATGGTCTCGTCGGCCGGCCGGCCGGCCCGGCGCATGATCGCCCGCCGGGCGACGTCGGCCACCGTGAGCCGGGTGCGCCGGCGGTCGGCCGGGTCGGCCTCGGCCACGATCAGGCCCTGGTCACGCAGCCGTGACACGGAAGCGGACACGTGGCTCTGGGCGAAGCCGGTCCGGGCCTGGATCTCGGTGACGACGCTGCCCGGGTGTTTGAACACGTCCTCGATCACGGCGACCTCGCCGGGCGTGAGCGCGGTGTCGCCGGCATCGGTGGTGACCTGGCGCGCGAGGTCGATGAGGTGCTTGCCGAGCCGATGCAGCCGAACGCCATCCATGGTTCGACAGATTACATCGTTGGCGATTCATCGGTACCGATGTAATCTGCCGGCATGGACGAGGTGAGCAAGACGGCGTTGGGTGTGGCCCGGGTGCGGGCGGCCGAGAGCGAGCGGGCCGACCGCCTGTTCGACGATCCGTGGGCGGCGAAGTTCTGTGCGGCGGCCCCGGACCAGGTGCCGGGCGGCGAGCGGACGGCACTGTCGCTGGCGTTCGCGTTCCACGCGATCATCCGCACCCGCTTCTACGACGACTACCTGCGCGAATCCGGCTGCCGCCAGGTCGTGCTGCTGGCCGCCGGCCTGGACAGCCGCGCCTACCGGCTGGACTGGCCGGCGGGCACCAGCCTGTACGAGGTCGACCTGCCGAAGGTGTTGGCATTCAAGGAAACCGTGCTGGGCGACGCCGAACCCCGCTGCACCCGAGCGGTTGTGCCGGCCGATCTCCGTGACGACTGGGCCAAGGCCCTACGGGACAAGGGTTTCCGGCCGGACCAGCCGACGGCCTGGCTGGCCGAGGGCCTGCTGATCTACCTGACGCCGACCGACGCCGACCGACTGCTGTCGACGGTCACGGTGCTGTCCGCGCCGGGCAGCCGGCTCGCCTTCGAGCGTGGCGACCTCTCGCACCGCGACGAGGCGATGGATTCCCCTTCCATGCAACGGTATTCGTCGCTCTGGCAGGGCGGACTCGACCAGCCGCCGAGCGCCTGGCTGGCCGAACACGGTTGGCAGCCGACGGAACACGAGCTGAACGAGATCGCCGCGGGCTACGGGCGGCCGCTGCGCCGGGAGACGCGCAGCGGCTTCGTGACCGCTAGCCGCGGTGCATCGACATGATCATGGCCTCGATGGCGAAGCGCGGTTTCACGTTCTGCTGCAACGCATCCCGGCAGGCCAGCACCGCCTCCAGCCGCCGCAGCGTGGACTCCGAGGTCCACATCGACGCGGCGTTGTTGATGTCGTTGGCCCGGTCGGGATGCATCAGCGGCACGTCCGCACGCGACCGCGTCACCAGCACATCCCGGTAGAAGCCCATCAGGTCGACCAGGGCCAGGTCCAGCGAGTCGCGCTGGGTCCGGGTGGCCCGTGACTTCTGCCGCTTCTCCAGATCCTTCAACGCACCCGCGGCGCCGCGGGTGGCCGACGCGGTGCCCTTGCCGGTGCCGCCGGCGCCCATCGCGGTCTTCAACGCCTCGGTCTCGGCGGCGTTGCGGTCCTCGTTCGCGGCGACGGCATCGGCCTCGGCCGCCTTCACGAGCGCGTCGGCGCTGCTGAAGATGTCGCCGAACCGCCGCAGCCCCAACGGAATCGCCAGCACCGACTCGCGCCGCTGCCGCGCGTCCTGATCGGTGGCCAGCCGCCGCGCCCGGCCGATGTGGCCGCCGCAGATCGACGCCGCCCACTGCGCGGTCGCCGGCTCGATGCCGTCCCGGCGCTCCAGCACCTCGGCGATGGCCGCCGTGGCCGGCGTGCGCAGCCCGATGGACCGGCAGCGCGACCGGATCGTCACGGAGATGTCGTCCGGGTGGTCGGACGGGGCACAGAGCAGGAACACGGTCCGGTCCGGCGGTTCCTCCACGGCCTTGAGCAGCGCGTTGGCCGCGCCCTCGGTCAGTCGGTCGGCGTCCTCGATGATCACGACCTGCCAGCGCCCGGTGGTCGGCCGCTTGGCCGAGACCTGGACCAGGGCCCGCATCTCGGCCACCGAGATGGACAGCCCCTCCGGCACCACCAGCCGCACGTCGGCGTGCGTGCCGTGCAGGGTCGTACGGCAGGCCTGGCACTGACCGCAGCCGCGCGGGCCGCCCGGGGCGTCGCACTGGAGCGCGGCGGCGAAGGCACGGGCGGCGGTGGACCGGCCGGAGCCGGGCGGGCCGGTGAACAGCCAGGCGTGGGTCATCGCGCCCGGCGTGGTCGGCCGGCCGGCGACCAGGTCGGCCGCGGCCTCGGCGGCGGTGCTGAGCACCTCGACCGCGTGCGACTGGCCGACGACGTCGGCCCACACCGTCATGCCTGCACCTGCTCGGTCACCCTGACATGATGCCGCGCCGCCAGCTGCCGGTGCGCGAAGGCCCCGGCCAACGCCGCGACCACGGCCGCCACCACCAGCGACGTGCGCACGCCGACCAGTTCCACCAGCGCCGGGGCCATCGTCGTCGCGGCGAACAGCACCACCTTGACCAGTGCCTGCACGAACGCGTTGACCCGGCCGCGCACCTCGTCCGGCACCTGCGCGCCGATCATCGTCAGCCCGGTCACGAAGGCCACACCGGCACACATCCCGACCGTGCCGACGGCGGCCAGCGCGAACCACAGGTGCGGGGCGACCGCCACGGCCAGCAGCAGCGCGCCGGCGGCGACGATGGCCACGCCGAACGGCAGCCGCAGCCGGGGCGTGCCGAGCACGCCGATCACCAGGCCGATGAACAGGGCGATCACCAACGTGCCGAAGGCGGCCTCGCCGCCGTGCAGCTCGGTGGCGTACGGGCGGGCGATGGCGATCACGGTGCCGCCCGCGGTCAGCGCCCCGACGATGCCGATCACCAGACCCCGCACCAGCCGGCTGCCGCGCACGTAGCGCAGGCCGTCGCGGGCCATGCCCGGCTCGCCGGTCGGCGGCGCGGTCCAGCGACCGGACGCCTCGGGCAGCCTGGTCGCGATCACCAGCGCGGAGCTCAGGTAGAGCAGGCCGTTGATCACCACGATCACGTGCACGTCGGAATGCGGGGCGATGGCCGTGATCACCGAGTACAGGCCGGCGCCGGTCAGCAGGGCCAGGCCATAGGTCGTGACGAGGGTCAGCTGGCTGGCCGTCTGCACCTGGTCCGGGCGGTGCAGCAGGGTCGGCAGGGCCGAGTCCTTGGCCGGGATCCACAGCATCGAGCAGCAGCCGACCAGGAAGTTCGCGGTTAGCAACCATCCCGCGGAAGCCGTGCTCGCAGCGGCGATGGACGGCACAGCGCCGGCGACCGCGATGGACAGGAACAGGGCGCAGCGGGCCAGGTCCGTGGCGATCATGACCTTGCGCCGGTCGAACCGGTCGGCCAGGTGCCCGGCCAGCGGGGCCAGCAACAGCCCCGGCAGCAGCTGGGTGGCGACCACCCCGCTCAGCGCGAATTCACTCGATCCGGTGAGGGTCGCGAGCAGCGAGGACAGGCCCAGCAGCGACAGCCAGTCGCCGACACAGCACAGGTACGCGGACGTCCAGAGCCGGCGGAACGCCGGGATGGCCATCACCTCGGCGACACGTCTCATCGCTGCATGCCCGCGACCACCACGACGCCCATCAGCAGGATGAACAGCAGCACCACCGCGCAGCCCACGCGGCCGGCCGTGTTGTTCCGGCGCTCTGCCTCGGTCGCCTGGAGCCCGATGGTCGGGGCCGTCCGGGTGCGTTGCAGGCCCGGAGCCGAGGGCAGCGACGCCGGTTGGAAGGGCGGCGCGGCCCGGCGAGCCCGATCTCGGGCCAGCTCGCGGCGCGCGACCTCCCGCACCTTGTCGTGGTCGATCGTCGGCAGCGGCAGGTTCGGCGGCACCACCGTGTCCGGCGCGTCCTCGAAGGGCAGCGAGGCACCCCCGCCCAGACCGCTCAGCGGATCCGGATACACCGGCAGCGGCGGCAACGCCTGGGTGCCGTCGGGCCCGAACTCGCCTGCCATACCCCCAGCGTAAACCGCCCGCACCCGCCACTAGCGCCACATGTGGACCACATTCGACTTCGTACGTCGAATGTGGTCCACATGTGGCCGTTCGGGGCTCAGCTCTTGGTCTTGGCCGGGGCCTTCTTGGCGGCGGGCTTCTTGGCCACGGCGGTCTTCTTGGCGGCGGTCTTCTTCTCGGCCGCCGGCTTCTTCTCCGCCGTCGGCTTGCGCGTGGTCGTCTTCTTCGGCGCCGGGCCCTTGGCCCGCTTCTCCGCCAGCAGCTCGGCCGCCCGCTCGTCGGTCAGCTCCTCGACGCTGTCGCTCTTGCGCAGCGACGCGTTGTACTCGCCGTCGGTGACGTACGGGCCGAACCGGCCGTCCTTGACCACCATCGGCTTGCCGGAGACGGGGTCGTTGCCCATCTCCTTGAGCGGCGGCGCCGACGCGGCCGACTGGCGGCCGCGCTTCTTGGGCTCCGCGTAGATCTTCAGGGCCTCGTCCAGCGTGACCGTGAACAGCTGGTCCTCGGTGGCCAGCGACCGCGAGTCCGTGCCCTTCTTCAGGTACGGGCCGTAGCGGCCGTTCTGCGCGGTGATCTCCGCGCCGGTCTCCGGGTCCTTGCCGACCATGCGCGGCAGCGACAGCAGCTTGAGCGCGTCCTCCAGGGTCACCGTGTCCAGCGACATGTCCTTGAACAGCGAGCCGGTCCGCGGCTTGGGGGCGGTGGCCTTCTTGCCGTTCGCGGGCTCCGGCTGCTCCGGCAGCACCTCGGTCACGTACGGGCCGAAGCGGCCCTCCTTGGCCAGGATCTCGTGCCCGGTCACCGGGTCGTTGCCCAGCGAGCGGCCCTCCATCGGGGTCGCGAACAGCTTCTCCGCCACCTCCGGGGTCAGCTCGTCGGGCGGCATCTCGTCGGTCAGGTTGGCCCGCTGCGACTCGCCGTCCACCTCACGCTCCAGGTACGGCCCGAAGCGGCCGACCCGCACGACAACGGTGTGCCCGTTGGCGTCGGTGAACATCGGGATGGAGTTGACCTGGCGCGGGTCGATCTCCTCGACGCTGGCGTCGATCAGCTTCTTCAGGCCGCCGCCGCGGCCGACCGAGCCGTCCGGGCCGATCTCGCCGCCGAAGTAGAAGCCGGTCAGCCAGTTGGTCCGGCGCTGGTCGCCGGCGGCGATCCGCTCCAGCTCGTCCTCCATGGCGGCGGTGAAGTCGTAGTCCACCAGCCGCTCGAAGTGCTGTTCGAGCAGGCCGACCACGGAGAACGCGACCCAGGACGGGATCAGCGCCGAGCCGCGCTTCCAGACGTAGCCGCGGTCCTGAATGGTCTTGATGATCGTCGCGTAGGTGGACGGCCGGCCGATGCCCAGCTCTTCCATCGTCTTGATCAGGCTGGCGTCGGTGTAGCGCGGCGGCGGGCTGGTGGAGTGCCCGTCCGGGCTCAGCTCGACCGCGGTGATCGCCTGGTCCTTGACCAGCTGCGGCAGCCGGCGCTCGGCGTCGTCGGCCTCGCCGCCGGCCTCGGAGTCGATCGACTCCACGTAGGCCTTGAGGAAGCCGGCGAAGGTGATCGTCCGGCCGGACGCGGCGAAGGTGCACTGCTCGCCGGTCGCCGAGGTGCCGGCGATGCGCACGCTCATCGTGGTGCCGCGGGCGTCGTTCATCTGCGACGCGATGGTCCGCTGCCAGATCAGCTCGTACAGGCGGAACTCGTCGGCGGCCAGCTCCCTGGCGACCTCGCCGGGGGTGCGGAACACCTCGCCGGCGGGGCGGATCGCCTCGTGGGCCTCCTGCGCGTTCTTGACCTTGCGCGTGTACTGCCGGGGCTTGTCCGAGACGTACTGGGCCCCGTAGAGCTGGGTGGCCTGGGCCCGGGCGGCCGCGACCGCCGACTCCGACAGCGTGGTCGAGTCGGTACGCATGTAGGTGATGTAGCCGTTCTCGTACAGCCGCTGGGCCGTGCTCATCGTCCGGTCGGCCGTGAAGCGCAGCTTGCGGCTGGCTTCCTGCTGCAACGTGGACGTCATGAACGGCGCATAGGGTCGCCGCGTGTACGGCTTCTCCTCGACCGAGGTGACCTTGAGGGCGGCGTTGGCCAGCCCGGCGGCCAGCGCCCTGGCCTCCGGCTCGGTCAGCACCCGGACGTCGCCGGAGCCCTTGAGCTTGCCGTCCGGACCGAAGTCACGGCCGGTGGCCAGGCGCGAGCCGTCCACCTGCACCATGCGGGCGGCGAACTGGCGGGGGTCGGCGTCCGCGCCGGCGTCGAGCTGCGCGCCGATGTCCCAGTACGAGGCCGTGACGAAGCGCATCCGCTCGCGCTCCCGCTGCACCACGATCCGGGTCGCGACCGACTGCACCCGGCCCGCCGAGAGCTTCGGCATGACCTTCTTCCACAGCACGGGTGAGACCTCGTAGCCGTAGAGGCGGTCCAGGATGCGCCGGGTCTCGTAGGCCTCGACCAGGTCGGTGTCCAGGTCACGGGGGTTGGCGGCGGCGGCGAGGATGGCCGGCTCGGTGATCTCGTGGAAGACCATCCGGCGGACCGGCACCGTGGGCTTGAGCGTCTCCAGCAGGTGCCAGGCGATGGCCTCGCCCTCGCGGTCGCCGTCTGTCGCCAGGTAGAGCTCGTCGACGTCCTTGAGCTTGTCCTTGAGGTCGGTCACCGTCGCCCGCTTGTCCGGCGTGACGATGTAGATCGGCTCGAAGTCGTGCTCGATGTCCACCGCGAGGTTGGCCCACGGCTCGCCCTTGTACTTGGCCGGGATCTCCTTCGCGTTGCGCGGCAGGTCCCGGATGTGCCCCTTCGAGGACTCCACGACGAAGTTGCTGCCCAGGTAGGAGGCGATTTTACGGGCCTTGGCGGGCGACTCGACGATCACCAACCGACGATGCCCGGACCCCTTGTCCCCGGCACCGTTCTTGTTCGCCTTTGTCGATCCAGCCACGCCGTCCCGCTCTCTTGTCTACCTGTGTCCCCGGCTCGCCACTATGCACCGTCGAAGCCCGATGTCATCGTGCGCCGTGACGGACAGAGTGACATAACACAGCGCCGGCACCCATCAGGAGTAGTACCGCGACACCTTGTTGGAGGACAAACCCTGCCGAAACGGCCCGTTCCGGAGGATACCCTCCGAAACGGGCCGTACGGTTTCGTCGATCAGCCCACGCCGTTGGACACGGTCTCCGCCGGCGCGCCGGCGATGGTCGTGCTGCGACGCTTCGACACCACGACCGCGGCGACGATGAC
The DNA here is from genome assembly GCA_036403095.1 of Kutzneria sp. Classification (GTDB taxonomy): domain Bacteria; phylum Actinomycetota; class Actinomycetes; order Mycobacteriales; family Pseudonocardiaceae; genus Kutzneria. The sequence continues at coordinate 13,680 of DASWRQ010000129.1, forward strand.
CGCCACCGCGACCACCGCGATCACGATGCGGATGGCCTGCGGCTGGTCGGCCGCGCTCAGCCCCACGATGGCCGGCGCGATCAGCACCGACACCAGGTTCATGACCTTCATCAGGGGGTTGATGGCCGGGCCCGCGGTGTCCTTGAACGGGTCGCCGACGGTGTCGCCGATGACCGTCGCGGCATGCGCGTCGGAGCCCTTGCCGCCGTGGTTGCCGTCCTCGACCAGCTTCTTGGCGTTGTCCCAGGCCCCACCGGAGTTGGCCAGGAACACCGCCATCAGCGTGCCGGTGGCGATCGCGCCGGCCAGGTAGCCGGCCAGCGGGCCGACGCCGAGGCCGAAGCCGACCGCGATCGGGGCCAGGATGGCCAGCAGACCCGGGGTCGCCAGCTCACGCAGCGAGTCGCGGGTGCAGATGTCCACGACCCGGCCGTACTCCGGGCGGACGGTGCCGTCCATGATGCCCGGGTTCTCCTTGAACTGGCGGCGCACCTCGAACACGATCGCGCCGGCGGCCCTGGTCACGGCGTTGATCGCCAGACCGGAGAACATGAACACCACGGCCGCGCCCACGATCAGGCCGACCAGCGTGCTCGGCGTGAACACCGCGAACGTCGCGCTCACGGTCGAGGCCACCACGTCCAGCCCGGCCCCGTTGACGTACGAGCCGAACAGCGCGGTCGCCGCGAGCACGGCGGTCGCGATCGCGATGCCCTTGGTGATCGCCTTGGTGGTGTTGCCGACCGCGTCCAGCTCGGTCAGGATCTTCGCGCCCTCCTCGCTGACCTCGCCCGACATCTCGGCGATGCCCTGCGCGTTGTCGGAGACCGGGCCGAAGGTGTCCATGGCGACGATGACGCCGACCGTGGTCAGCAGGCCGGTGCCGGCCAGTGCCACCGCGAACAGCGCCACCGCGACGGAGCCGGACAGCAGGAACGCGCCGTACACCGCCGCGCCGATCACGATCGCCGTGTAGACCGCGGACTCGAAGCCCACCGAGATACCCGAGAGGATGACGGTGGCCGCACCGGTCAGCGAGGTCTCGCCGACCGTCTTGACCGGCTTGTACTCGGTGCCGGTGAAGTAGCCGGTCAGCCACAGGATGATCGCCGCGAGCACGATGCCGATGATCACGGCGACCGCCGCGATCAGGGCCGGATTGCCGCCGTCGGTGATGCCGCCGGTCAGCTTGGCGAAGGTGCTCGGCAGGTAGGCGAAGGCCGCGATCGTGCACAGCACCGCGGAGATCACCGCGGAGATGTAGAACGAGCGGTTGATCGCCGACAGGCCGTTCTCGCCGGGCCGGGCCCTGGTGATGTAGACGCCGATCACCGCGGTGAGCACGCCGATGGCCGGCACGATCAGCGGGAACAGCAGGCCCTGCGTGCCGAAGGCCAGCGAGCCGAGGATGAGCGCGGCGACCAGCATCACGGAGTAGGACTCGAACAGGTCCGCGGCCATGCCGGCGCAGTCACCCACGTTGTCGCCGACGTTGTCGGCGATGGTGGCGGCGTTGCGCGGGTCGTCCTCGGGGATGTTCTGCTCGACCTTGCCGACCAGGTCGGCGCCCACGTCCGCGGCCTTGGTGAAGATGCCGCCGCCGACACGCATGAACATGGCGAGCAGGGCGGCGCCGAAGCCGAAGCCCTCGAGCACCTTGGGGGCCTCGCCGGCGTAGGCCAGCACCACCACCGAGGCGCCGAGCAGGCCGAGGCCGACCGTGCTCATGCCGACCACACCACCGGTGCGGAAGGCTACGCGCATCGCCTTCTCGCGACCGCCCTCGCCCTCGTTCGCGGCCGCGGCCACGCGCAGGTTCGCGCGGGTCGACAGCCACATGCCGAGGTATCCGATCGCGGCCGAGAAGACGGCGCCGATGATGAAGAAGACAGAGCGGCCGATTCGTTCGCCGACACTGTCCGCGGGAAGGAAGAACAGCAGCACGAACACAATGACCACGAAGATGGCCAAGGTGCGGAACTGCCGGTTGAGATAGGCCGCGGCGCCCTCCTGTACGGCCTTCGCGATGTCCTGCATCTTCGGGGTGCCCTGGCCGGCGGCCAGCACCTCCTTGCGCAGCACGAACGCGATGGCCAGGGCGATGATGGCGACCACAGCAACCACACCGACGATGGTGTAGTCCCCCCCGGACAGCGTGAGGCCGTCCGCGAGTTTCTGGGACATCCGTCCTCCTGGTGACGTCATGCGTTTTACAGCCGAGAGCGCCAGGAGCCGGTGTCGTGCGTCGGCTCCGACGCAGCGTGTGCACCCTCACACAAGGGTGCGATGCCGGCGGAGTCTATTGGTCGGTCAAGTCGGGCAGACGATCAGTCCCGTTCCGTTCACAGTCCGTTATCTTTGGACGGCCTGGTGAATCGATACAGGGAGCGTCTGCGCCGCCTGTGGCGATGGACCGGCCACCACCGACCGTGAATGACCGCTCCGCCGGTCGAGTGGCGTCGCACCTGTGTGCGAAGCTCGGGGCTGTGGGCGGAACCGAGCGTGGTCGCGAGCTGCTTCGGCGCGTGCTGGCCGGCGTACCTGCGGGCGAGTCGCCGCTGACGCACGTCACCGACCAGCCCGAGCGGCGCGGACGGCACGCCGACTGGCCGGAATGGGCCGATCACGGGCTGGTCAGCGCGCTGCGGGAGGGCGGCGTCGAGCGGCCGTGGACCCATCAGGCGCGGGCCGCCGAGCTCGCCTGGGCCGGCAAACATGTGGTTCTCGCCACAGGGACCGCCTCGGGCAAGTCGCTCGGGTACCAGCTGCCGGTGTTGAGCCGTCTGACTGAAGATCCGAAGGCGACCGCGTTGTACCTGGCCCCGACCAAGGCACTCGGCGCCGATCAGCTCCGGTCCGTGCTGTCGCTGGGCGTCGACGGCGTGCGCCCCGCCTCCTTCGACGGCGACACGCCCATGGCCGAGCGGGATTGGGTGCGGGCCCACTCCCGCTGGGTGTTCACCAACCCCGACATGCTGCACCGGGGCGTGCTGCCCAACCACGCCCGCTGGTCCACCTTCTTCCGCCGGCTGAGCTACGTGGTCGTCGACGAGTGCCACTCCTACCGGGGCGTCTTCGGCTCCCACGTCGCGCTGCTGATGCGCCGGCTGCGACGAGTCGCCGCCAAGTACGGCGCCTCCCCCGTCTTCGTGCTGGCCTCCGCCACCGTCGCCGACCCCGCCGGTTCGGCCGAGCGGCTCTGCGGGCTTTCGTTCGAGGCCGTCGACGAGGACGCCTCGCCTCGTGGCGAGCGCACCGTGGCCCTGTGGGAGCCGCCGTTGCTCGAGGAGCTCGCCGGCGAGAACGGCGCCCCCATCCGCCGGGCCGCCGGCACCGAAGCCGCCCGCATCCTCGCCGACCTCGTCATCGAGAAGGCCCGCACGCTGGCCTTCGTCCGCTCGCGCCGCGGCGCCGAGCTCACCGCCTTGGCCGCCCGCCGCATCCTCGCCGACGTCGACGACGACCTGGTCAACCGGGTCGCCGCCTATCGCGCCGGCTTCCTGCCCGAGGAACGCCGGGCCCTGGAACGCTCCTTGGCCGACGGCCGGCTGCTCGGCGTCGCCACCACCAACGCCCTCGAACTCGGCGTCGACATCGCCGGCCTCGATGCCGTCGTCGTCGCCGGCTATCCCGGCACCCTCGCCTCGTTCTGGCAGCAGGCCGGTCGCGCCGGCCGGACCGGCGACGGCTCGCTCGTCGTTTTCGTGGCCCGTGACGATCCGCTGGACACCTACCTCGTGCACCATCCCGCCGCCGTGCTCGACAAGCCCGTCGAGGCCACCGTGCTCGACCCTGTCAACCCTTACGTGTTGGCCCCACAGCTCGCCTGCGCCGCCTCCGAGCTGCCGCTCACCCCCGACTGCCTGGTCACTCTCGGCGGCGCCGTCGCCCGGCAGATCGTCGACGACCTCGTTCAGGACGGCCTGGTCCGGCGGCGCCCCACCGGCTGGTACTGGACCTCCCGTGACCGTCCCCATGCCGGCGTCGACATCCGTGGCTCCGGCGGCGAGCAGATCGCCGTCGTCGAGGGGGATTCCGGTCGGATGCTCGGCACCGTCGATCCCGGCTCCGCCACCTGGCAGGTCCATCCCGGCGCCCTCTATCTCCATCAGGGCGCGTCATATGTCGTCGACGCCTTGTCCTTGGAGGACGGCCTGGCCCTCGTCCATGCCGAGGATCCCGAGTGGACCACCCAGCCCCGCAACGTCGTCGACATCTCCGTGGTCCGCACCGCGCAACGGGTCCGCTTCGACGGCGTCGACCTGTGCCTCGGCGAGGTTGACGTCACCTCCCAGGTCGTCGGCTACCTGCGCAAACTGCCTTCCGGTCAGGTGATCGACCAGATTCCTCTCGACCTGCCCGAGCAGACCCTCCGGACTCGGGCCGTCTGGTACACCGTCGGCCAGGAGTTGTTGGAGGCTGCCGGCATCGCCCCTCCCCGTGTCCCCGGCGCCCTCCATGCCGCCGAGCACGCCGCCATCGGCCTGCTCCCTCTGTTCGCCACCTGCGACCGCTGGGACATCGGCGGCGTCTCCACCGCCATGCACGCCGACACCGGCGAGGCCACCGTCTTCGTCCACGACGGCCACCCCGGCGGCGCCGGTTTCGCCGACCGCGGCCATGCGTCGCTCATCCCCTGGCTCACCGCCACCCGCGAGGCCATCGCCTCCTGCGAGTGCCTGATGGGCTGCCCCTCCTGCGTCCAGTCCCCCAAGTGCGGCAACGGCAACGAGCCCTTGGACAAGGAAGGCGCCGTAGCCGTCCTCACCGCCGTCCTCAACGCCATCACCCCCAGCTAGCTCCCGCGCCCCTCATCCGCGCCACCCACCGGCTGGTGAGAGCGCTTCCACTACGGGGGGCAGGGTGTGGTAGGGCTGGATCGACCCGAGACCCGAGACCCGAGACCCGAGACCCGAGACCCGAGACCCGAGACCCGAGACCCGAGACCCGAGACCCGAGACCCGAGACCCGGACCTCATGCCGCGTGAGAGCGCTCTCACATAGCCAGCACGCCGGAAGGTCGAGCCGGGACAGGATGGTCCGAGAGACAGACCCAGGCGGCCCAGGCCACGCGAGGGTCAAGCGGCGCACGTCAGGCAGCGATCAACAACGCCAAACACCACTTGGGGTCCGGGGCGAAGCCCCGGCGTGGGGGCGTGGGGGCCGGGCCCCCACAAGGCACTGCGAGTGATAGCGGCCCGCGCAGTCCGCGGGCACACCACGCCCAATCACGAGCGCGCCGGGGGCGCCAGTCTGGAGCTGGCGCGCGCCCGGCGCACTCGCTACCGCCGAACACCTGGCCATCGCCTGCGACCGCGTTGTGTGAGCGACCGTCGAGGGTGGTGTGCCGACCGCGTGGCGCTCGCGGACACCAGGGAGGCGGTGGTGTCCGGCGCGGCGGTCGCCCTCGGGGGCCGGCGGGTGTGGCCCCGGTCCCGGTCGCTACCGGGAGGCGATTTTCGGTGCTGGTGTTCGGCTGTGCACCTGTCCCGCGTCCGCCTCGCCCACGAACGGGAACGGCGAGCGGACGGTCGGGCAGGGTTGGTGCGGTGGCTGCGCCGGGTCCCGCGCTCGGGGTGGTCGCGGGAGGACGTCACGGGGCCCGGCGCAGCCGGCAGGGCGATCAGAAGGAGTCGGCCGCCACGAGGCGCGGGGCGGAGGTGCCCAGCAGCTCGACAACGTGATCCGGTCGGGTGGCCTCGACGAGGGCCTCCTGCACGACCTGGGAATCCGGCAGCGACCAACCGCAGACCTCGGGCTTCACCCTCCAGTGCACGACACCGTGCTGGAAGGGCGTGGGCGGCAAGGGAATCCAGCTGTCGAGGCCGTGTAGCACGACATCGCCGCGTCCGGCGAGTTCGGCCGACAGCTCCTGGCCCGAGTTCACCAGGAACATCCACTTGCCGGCAGGGGTCGCGGCGATCGGCACCGGCACGCCGGTCGTGCGCAGCACACCGGCCACGCGACGACCCAGCTCGGCGTCCACCTCGATGGCGTCCACCACGTAACCGGTGGCGACCAGCAGGCTGTACCGACGCCCGGTCCACCACGCGGCGACCTGCTCCGGCTTGGTGCCGATGCGGTCGACCCAGTCACGGTGCACCGGCACCGGGCCGGTCTGCTCGACGCCGTCCCTGCCCGCCCACTGCGAGCCCGTCGGATAGGTGCCCGGCAGCACCGGCCATCCGCGCCACGCGAGGCCCATCGCCTCAGCACGCAGCTCGATGCGGAACGCGCCGCGCCAGCTATCCGACCAATCCATCTTCTGTCGCCTCCTTGACTGTCAGGCACCGTGTCGGCGCCCACAACACACTCAACGGCACCGGGCGCCGACTTTGTAACCCCGCGTCGACGACTGGTAGCTGACGGACTGCGAGTGAGGTGTCGAACAGCGATGGGCTGAACGGTGGACGGCAGCCCGTGCCGCGCCGAGGAGCGGCGGCAAGGAGTGACGACACGCGGCCAACCGGGTGTGACACCACTCACCGCCGCTGGGCGACCGCTCGTCGTGTCATTGCCGGTCAACGGCCACCGCGCACTTCAGCCGGACCTGCACGGGCATGGGCGTTGGCCGTGCCGGCCAACGCCGCCCATCCCGGCGGACGGGCGGTCACCTCCACGTACGCCTCCCATTCGACGACGCGACAAGCGGTCGTCGTGACTGACATCCGCTCGGCGACCTGGCGGGCCCGCTCGCAGGCGCGGTCGGCCCCGGCGGCCAGCTGACCGGCTGCGGCGAGCGCCGCGAGGTCGGCCGCCGCGGCGACCCGGTGTCGGGTCAGCACCGCGCCGCCGATCTGGAGACCAAGCACCACAAGCATCATCAGCACCACGGCCATCCCGGCTACCAACACCGTCGCCGAGCCCCGCTCGTCCCGTATCCGGTCACCCAACGGTCTACGCGGCGCATCCCGGGCGTGTGCCTGGCCATTGCTCATCCGCTCACCTCCGGTTCGAGCACCGCGCATGCCGTTCCCGACGGGCGGATTCCCAACAGCAGCGGCACGGGCCCTGCTGTGACGGTCACGCTGACCTCGTCGCCGTCGACCTTGATCGACAAGTCGGCGCCGTCCGGGCCGAGCTGCCGAAGAGCCTGCTCACCACGGGCCCGATCGCCTCGGGCGACCAGTCGAGCGATCTCGGCGGCGGCGTCGATGGCCCGAAGGCCGGCGACCACGGCGCCGATCGCCGATAGACCCAGCGCGAGCATCACGACCAAGGTGCAGAGGGCGATCGCCGCCTCGACGGTGACCGAACCGCGCTCAGACCGGAACCGAGAGGGCACGGTCGATCAGATGCTCGATGGCGGCACGCACGGCGTCGCCGCCCACGATCAGGTACAGCGTGCCCGCGAGCGCCGCGACGGTGAGCGTGAGCAACACGAACTCGACACTCACCGACCCGTCGTCGGACGCGAGCAGCACACGGATCCGGCGCAACAGGCCTCTCATCCCCACTCCTTGTTCATGGTCACCAGCTGACGAGCACTCGATCGGCCAGCCCCACCACGACGGGCGCCACACCCAGGCAGAGGAAGGCCGGCAGGAAACACAGTGCGAGCGGCCCGGCGATCAGCACCTCCGCACGCTGCGCACGGGCCTCGGCCGTGTCGGCCGACGCCGCCCGGATGCGCTGGGCCAGCCCGTCCGCGACCTCGGCGAGCGCGGTACCGGAGCGGGCGCTCCGGCGAGCACCCCTCGCCAGTGCCGCCGTCGCCGGCTCGGCCAGCGCCGGGGCCCACGCCTGCACCGGGTCCGACCCCAGCGCCAGCAGTTCCGCCGTGCGGCACAACACCTCGGCACACTTCGGCGGGGCGTCCGAGGCCACCGCCCGGATCGCTGTCGGCACCGGCAGTCCCGCCCGCAGGCACGCGGCGAGCAGATCCCACGTGGCCGCCAGACGTAGCGGGTCCGGTGGCGGCGGTCCACGCCGCATCGTCCGGCGGCACCAGAGGAACATGGCCGCCGACACCACCAGCGCGGGCACCCAGCCGACCAACGTCGCCGCCAGGGCCCCGCCGGCCATCCCGGTCAGTGCCGGCAGCCACCCGGGCGGTATCCGAGGGCTGCGCCGACCGACCGTCTTCGGCGGCCCGAACACCATGGCCAGCCGAACGCGAGCGGTGATCGGTCCGGGGAGCACCAGCAGTGCAAGAGAAAAGAGGAGGGCCGACGCCGCGTACCCGATCATCGGCGTCGTCATGGCATCACCACGTGGTCGGTCAGTTTGGCGCTCCACACCACGCCGGCGCAGATGAGCAGAGCGCCGATGACGAGCAGGACCTGCCCGATGGGTGTGTCGGCGAGGACGTGCAGCGGCCGGGCGTCGACGGCTTCGCCGAGCAGGACGCCGAGTTCGGGCAGGGCGGCCAGCACGGCCGCGCTGGTTCGGGGACCGGCCATCCGGGCGTGGACCTGGCGGCCGAACTGCAATCGTTGGTCGAGATCCCTTCGCACGGAATCGAGCACCTCGGCCAACGGCAACCCGTGGCGACTGGCGAGCCGCCATCCGCGGCCGACCTGGCCGAGCACGCCGGCCAGGGACGGTTCGGCCGAGGCGCTGCGGACCAACGCCCGATCGACGTCGCCGCCCAGGCGTGCGGTGGTGGCGACCGTGCTCATTGCCTTGGCCGCCAAGGGATCGGCATCGACTGCGGCCCGCTCGGCGGCGGTCGCGGGGTGGGCGCCGACGCGCAGCTCCGCGACCATGGCCCCGAGCGCGCCGACCATGCCCTCAGCGGCCTGAGTCCGCTGACGAAGACCTCGGCGTGAATGCCAACGGCGCCAACAAGTCGTGCACAGCACCGCGTTGGCCACCGCACCGCCTGGCCCCAGCACGCTCCACCCCACAACCGCACCGACAACGGCCAGCACGCCGGTGGTCGGCCGAGGTAGACGCCATCGACGCCGGGCTGGTCGCGCCATCGGCCTGAGCGCCCGCAACCGGCGCGGCGCATGGCGTACGGGCCAGACCAGAACGGCCATGGCCAGCAGGGCGGCGCAGACGCTCAACATGGGAAACCCCGGTCGGCCAGGAGGGTGGCAAGGAGCGGCCAGTCCTCGGCGGGACGGCCGTCGCGCCAGGCGGTGCGAACCACGACCTCGGAGGCGTCGCGGGTGAGGACGCCGATCTCGACCAGGCGGCGGACGCCGTCGGAGGAGCGTTTGAGGTGCAGGACGACGCGGACGGCGGCGGCTAGTTGGCTGTGGAGGGCGGGGCGCGAGATGCCACCGAGGGAGGCAAGGGCCTCCATGCGGGCGGGGACCTCGGCGGCGGAATTGGCGTGCAGGGTGCAGGCGCCGCCGTCGTGACCGGTGTTCAGGGCGGCGAGCAGCTCGCAGACCTCGGCGCCACGGACCTCGCCGACGACGATGCGGTCGGGACGCATGCGCAGGGCCTGGCGAACGAGTTCACGCGAGGTGACCTCGCCGGCGCCTTCGACATTGGGCGGACGGGACACGAGACGGATGACCTGTGGATGGTCGGGGTGGAGTTCGCCGGCGTCCTCGATGCAGATGACGCGTTCGCAGGCGGGCACCTTGCTCAGCAGGGCGGCGAGCAAGGTCGTCTTGCCTGAGCCGGTCGCGCCGATGACCAGGAAGGCGAGGCGGGCTCGGACGATGCGGACCAACAATTCCTCGGCGGCGGCGTCGAAGGTGCCCCGCTCGCGCAGCGCGGCAAGGTCGTGGCCGGCGGGCCGCAGCACCCGCAGCGACAGGCTGGTGCCGTCGGCGGCTATGGGGGGAAGCATGGCGTGCAGGCGAATGCCCTCTGGTAGCCAGGCATCGACGAACGGTTGGGCGTCGTCGAGTCGTCGGCCGGCGACGAGGGCCAGGCGCTGAGCCAGCTGTCGCACGGCGTCGTCGTCGCGAAAGGTGACCGGGGTGAGGCGAACGCCGTCGGGACCGTCGATCCACACCCGGTCCGGCCCGGTGACGAGCACGTCGCTCACACCGGGATCACGCAGCAGTGGTGCGAGCGGCCCGGTGCCGGAGAACTCCTGCCGCAGCTCGCGAACGGCGCCGAGGGTGTCCAGATCGCTGGCCACACCGCCGGTTTCGGCCCGGAAGGCGTCGGCCATCTCGGCGTCGGTGACGCCGCCGCCGATGGTGGCGAGGCGTTCTCGCACGCGGTCCACGAGGTCACGCCGCATCGGGCACCCCGCACAGCACCTCGACGGCCAGATCGGCGGCGACGGCCAGCGGTCCGCGCGGCCGAGCCGGCGGCCGGCCCGCTTCGAGCGACATGGCCAGGCCGGGCTCGGCCAGCATGCCGGTCAGCAGGTTCAGGCCGACGGTGCTGGCGACCTCGTCGGCCCGCAGTCCGCCGGGCGCCGGCCCGCGCACCACGAGTTGGGCCTCCCGCCCTTCCTCGATGAACCGTTCGACCAGGCGGCGCGCGGCGGCGCAGGCCCGCAACTCGGCCGGCATCACCACGACGATCAGGTCGGCCCGGTCCAGCACGACGCCGGACGGCTCGGTCTGATGTCGCGGCAGGTCGCAGACGACCAGTTCGCCGCTGCGCTTGGCCGAGCTGACCACGGTGGCCACGGCCTGCGGATCGAGATCGACATTGCCGCGGTCGCAGGACAGGATCGTCAGCCGGGACTGACCGCGTTGACTGCCGGGCAACGCGGTGTGCAGCGAGGAGGCGGCGACCCGGCCGGCGCTGAGCTTCAGTTCGGGCCAGCGCAAGCCGTCCATCCGCTCGGCGCCGAGCACGAGATCGAGGCCGCCGGCCATCGGGTCGCAGTCGACGAGCAGCACGCGGCGACCTCGCCGCAAAGCGGCATAGCCGACCGCGGCGGCGAACACGGAGGCGCCGGCGCCGCCGCGACCGCCGATCACGGCCATGATCCGTCCGGTGTCCTTGGCCGGGCCCTCGACGGCATCGGCGATCGCCCCGGCCAGCCAGTTTTCCGCGTCCGGCAGGCCGACCACGCGTTCCGCGCCGACCGCGACGCCGTGCTCGAACAGCACGGGCGGCGGCTGACCAGCGGCCAGCACCACTACCCCCGGTCGCCGGGGCAGGCCGGCCTCGCCGCAGCGTTGCGCGGCCTGTTCGTCCAGCACCACCATCGGCGCGTGCGCCCAGCCGGCCCGGACGGCGGCCAGGTCGGCCGCGCGTTCCACGTCGCAGCCGGCGGCCGCGGCCACTCTGAGCAGGTCGTCGAGCAGGTCGTCGTTGTCGACCAGGGCCAGCGGCCGTGCTCGGTCCACGTTCTCCCCCGTCCTCGTCCTGCGGCACGGATGTGCGCCGCGGAACCAGACTCGTCCGGCCGGCGGCAGCCGCCGGGCGGTTGGAGATCCACATGTGGACAACTCGGGGGTTGTGGACAACTCGGCCGATGTTGATCTCTGGAGCCGAGAGTTGTCAGACCCGGTGGCCATACTGGAGCCGGGCGATACCCGGGCTCCTGAACGTAGATATGGGACGACCCCCGTCAGGGGGGAGGGACGGGGGTCGCCTAGGTTCAGTCCCGGGGGGTTGGACTGAACACGTCCGGATCTGTGGCCGGACCTCACTACTGTATCCCCCCGAAGGCCCCTCGCGCCTCCCATCCCGGCAACAGACACGCCATATTTTCGTGACGACACCTATGCTGGCGCCGTGGATCCCAGCACCGGCGCTCGTGTGGCGGCCTTCTTCGACCTGGACAAGACCGTCATCGCGAAGTCGAGCCTGCTGGCCTTCAGCCGCCCCTTCTTCCAGGGTGGCCTGATCAACCGCCGAGCGGTGCTCAAGAGCGCATACGCCCAGTTCGTGTTCATGCAGTCGGGCGCGGACGCGGACCAGATCGAGCGGATGCGCCAGCACATCACGGCGCTGTGCGCGGGCTGGGACGTCGGCCAGGTGCGGGCCATCGTCGAGGAGACCCTGCACGACATCGTGGACCCTCTGGTCTACAAGGAAGCCACCCAGTTGATCGCCGACCACCGTGCCGCAGGTCACGACGTGGTGGTGGTCTCAGCCTCCGGCCAGGAGATCGTCGCGCCGATCGCCGACATGCTCGGCGCCACGCAGAGCCTGGCCACCCGCATGGTGGTCGCGGACGGCCGCTACACCGGCGAGGTCGACTTCTACTGCTACGCCGACAACAAGGCCGTCGCGATGAAGCAGCTGGCCGCGACCAACGGCTACGACCTGGCCCAGTGCCACGCCTACTCCGACTCCGCGACCGACGAGCCGATGCTGGCGGTGGTCGGCCATCCGACCGCGGTGAACCCGGACCGGGCGCTGCGCAAGGTCGCCGCGCAGCAGGGCTGGCCGGTGCTGACCTTCTCCGACCCGGTGTCGCTGCGGGGCCGCATCCCGACGCCGTCCGGCACCGCCGTCGCGGTGACCGCGGTGAGTCTGGGCGCGGTCGCGGCCGCCGGCGTGGCCTGGTACGGCATCCGCCGCCGCCGGCGGGCCTGAACTCCACCCGAAAAGGGCATCGGCGCAGGTCATGATCTGTGCGTCAGCGTGATCGGTCACGCTGCGCCACTTGACCGGTGCACCCGACTGTGCCCTTGATGTGGCCGCCGTCACCCACTACAAAGGAAGTGCGGACATCGAGTCGGCCAGGGACGGAGCGGAGGAGAAGCCCCGTCCACCCCGGAAGATCTCCGTGCGCGAACGTCGGGCACCCACGCACAGCACGCCGCGGGAGGCATGTCGTCTGGGGGCTGCGTACCGGGACGCCGGACGCCGAGCACCCCACCTATACGACAGTAGTTGCACGCCTGGTAACCCGGTTAGTTCGCGCTGAAGACGAGCGACTCCCCAGCCTCATCGAGGCTGGGGAGTCGCTGTGTTCCCGGACAAACGGGCCGGGAGAAAGACCCTGAAGAAAAACACTGGGCCAATCCAGCGAGGATCGTTGACCCGCCGACCATGACGTCAGTAACTTGCCGATTGATCTGCATAGTCGGTGAGAAGGTCACGGGAGGACGCCGTGCGCAGGACACTCGTCGCCCTACTGGCAGGCTTGGCCGCGATGGCCACCGCGATCCCGGGCGCCGCCGACGCCCAATCGGACCAGGTCAGCGCCACGCTGCGGGGCATGACCCTGGCCGAGAAGGTCGGCCAGCTGTTCATGACGTACGGCTACGGCCCCACCGCCGACACCGTCGATGCCCGCAACCAGACGGAGTTCGGCGTCGACACGCCCGCCGCGCTGGTGCAGAAGTACCACCTCGGCGGCGTCATCTACTTCGCGTGGTCGGACAACGTGCAGAACCCGACCCAGATCGCCGGTCTGTCCAACGGCCTGCAGAAGGCGGCCATCTCCTCCGGCGCGCACATCCCGCTGCTGATCTCCACCGACCAGGAAGAAGGCCTGGTCACGAGGATCGGCGCGCCGGCGACCACCTTCCCCGGCAGCATGGCCCTGGGCGCCGGCCGCAGCACCGCCAACGCCGAGCAGGCGGCCACCATCACCGGCCGTGAGCTGCGGGCGATGGGCATCAACATGAACAACGCGCCGGATTCCGACGTGAACGTGAACCCGGCCAACCCGGTGATCGGCGTGCGGTCGTTCGGCTCGGACCCGGATCTGGTGTCGAGCATGGTGTCCGCGCAGGTCAAGGGCTATCAGCAGAGCGTGGTGACGACGGCCAAGCACTTCCCCGGGCACGGCGACGCGGCCACCGACAGCCACACCGGCCTGCCGGTCATCGACCATGACATGGCCACCTGGGAGAAGATCGACGCGCCGCCGTTCCGGGCCGCCATCAAGGCCGGCACGGACGTGATCATGAGCGCGCACATCGTCTTCCCGAAGATCGACCCGTCCGGCGACCCCTCGACGCTGTCGCCGACCGTGCTCACCGGCATGCTGCGCGACGAGCTCGGCTACCGCGGCATGGTGATCACCGACTCGCTGCAGATGGCCGGCGTCCGGCAGAAGTACACCGACGCCGAGATCCCGGTGAAGGCGTTGCAGGCCGGCGCGGACATGCTGCTGATGCCGCAGAACGTCGGCACCGCCGTCAATGCGGTGATCAACGCCGTGCAGACCGGGCAGTTGTCGGAGCGGCGCATCGACCAGAGCGTGGCCCGCATTCTGGCGGTCAAGCTGCGGCGGGGCGTGCTGTTCAACCCGTTCACCGACGTCAACGCCGTAGCCAAGAAGGTCGGCACCACTACGAATCTGGCCACCGCGCAGCGCATCACCGACTCGACGGTCACCGTGCTGAGCAACGACGGCGCCCTGCCGCTGAAGGCGAAGTCCGTGCTGGTCACGGGTTGGGGCGTGACGACGACCCAGACCCTGGCCGATGCCCTGACCGCACAAGGCATTCCGGCCAGCAAGACCGCCACCGACTACGACGCGATCGTGGTGACGACCAACGGCGCCGCCGGCGATCCGGCCCAGCGGCAACTGGTTCGCAACCTGGTGGCGACCGGCAAGCCGGTGATCGCGGTCGGCGTCGGCAATCCGTACGACCCGGGCGCGATTCCCGAAGCCCGCACGTGGATCGACACCTACTCGTACACCGCGGTGTCGATGCGGTCGCTGGCCCGGGTGATCGCCGGGGCGGTCGGCCCGCGCGGCAAGCTGCCCGTGGACATCCCGAACTCGTACCCCTTCGGCACGGGAATGACCTGGTGAGCCTGTCCCGTCGAGGTTTCCTCGCCGCGTCGGCGCTGACCGCGGCCGCGCCGGCCGCGCCGGCGCAGGCGGCGTCGCAGAAACGGCTCAACGGCGCGGACGTGCTCGCCGCCGAGGGCTACAAACGGTTGCGGGGCCGCAAGGTCGGCGTGCTGACCAACCCGACCGGCGTGCTGGCCGACCTGACCCATCTGGTCGACGACATGGTGGCGCACCAGGTCCGCCCGGTTGCCGTTTTCGGCCCCGAACACGGCTTTCGCGGCACCGCGCAGGCCGGCGGATCCGAGGGCGACTACACGGATCCGCGGACCGGCATCCCGGTCTACGACGCGTACAACGTCACCGTCGACAAGCTCGCGGCCATGTACCGCAAGGCCGGCGTGGACACCGTGGTGTTCGACATCGCCAATGTCGGCGCACGCTTCTACACGTACACGTGGACGATGTTCATCGCCATGGAGGCGGCCGCCGCGACCGGGGCGTCGTTCATGGTGCTGGACCGGCCGAATCCCATCGGCGGCCAGGCGTACGGGCCGCAGCTGGACCCGAAGTTCGCCACGCTCGTCGGCCTGAAGCCGATCGTGCAGCAGCCCGGCATGACCGTCGGCGAGCTGGCCCGGCTGTTCGACGCCGAGTTCCTGACCACCCGGCTGAGCAGCCTGGAGATCGTCAAGTGCACGGGTTGGCGGCGAAACGACCTGTTCAGCGGGCAATGGGTGCCACCAAGCCCGAACATGCCGACCGCCGACACGGCACTGCTCTACCCCGGCACCTGCCTGTTCGAGGGCACGCTGCTGTCCGAAGGCCGCGGCACCTGCCGGCCGTTCGAGACGATCGGCGCACCCGGCATCGACTGGCACTGGGCCGAGCAGCTGAACTCGTCGGGGCTGCCCGGGCTCGAGTTCCGCGAGGCCTACTTCGTGCCGACGTTCAGCAAGTTCGTCAACCAGACGTGCGGCGGTGTGCAGGTGCACCTGACCGACCGGCCTCGCGTCGACGCCATCCGCACCGCCGTCACGATGATCGTGACGGCTCGCAACCTGTACCCGAAAGTGTTCGGTTGGCGGCCGGACAACTGGGTCGACAACCTCAGCGGCTCGGCGCGTCTGCGCAGCATGGTGGACGCGGGCGCCGGTGTCGACGACGTCGTGGGCGCCTGGGCGGGCGAGCTCGCCGCCTTCCGCCGAGATCGCATCCGGTATCTGCTGTACAGATGAGGTGGCCATGCGGATTCGTGCCTTCGCCCTGCCGGCCGTGCTCGTGCTGGCGTTCGCCGTGACCGCGAGCGCGGACGCCGGGCCGAACTCGGCCCGCTTCGATCGGCCCTATCAGGGCTTCGCCCCGGCCGACACGGTGCTGCGCGCCGGCTCGCCGGCTCAGGCCGGGCTGAATTCGGGGCCGATCGACGCCTTCGACAAACAGCTGGCCGCGTGGGTCCCGTCGATCTATCCCGGCGCCACGGCGTTGTTGGCGCACAACGGTGTTGTCGTCGACCGGACGGCGACGGGCGAGGCCGTGAAGTTCCAGGACGCGACCACCCAGCTGCCAGCAGATCAGCAGGTGCCGGCCCGTACCGACACCATCTACGACCTCGCGTCGCTGTCCAAGCTGTTCACCTCGATCGTGGCCGTGCAGCAGCTGGAGGCCGGTCGGATCGCGCTGGACACGCCGGTCGCGCACTACCTGCCCGAGTTCGCCACCAACGGCAAGGCCGGCATCACCATCGAGCAGCTGCTGACCCACACCTCCGGCCTGCTGCCGGACCCGATTCCCTCGCTGTGGCAGGGCTATCCGGACATTCCGTCGCGGGTGAAGGCCATCCTCGACACGACACCGCAGGCCCCGGCCGGCACCGCGTACGTGTACTCCGACCTGAACATGCTGACCATGCAGCTGGTGTTGCAGCAGGTCACGGGCAAGACGCTGGACGAGCTCGTGCGCAAGGGCATCACCGAGCCGCTACACATGGTCGACACCGGCTACAACCCGCCGACGTCCAAGCTGAGCCGGATCGCCGCGACCGAGTACGAGGTCTCGCCGCCGCGGGGCATGCTGCGTGGGGCCGTGCACGACGAGAACGCATGGGCGATGGGCGGTGTCGCCGGGCACGCCGGCGTCTTCGCCACGGCCGACGACCTGGCCGTGCTGGCCCAGGCGATCCTCAACGGCGGCGTGTACCGGGGACATCGGATCCTCAGCGAGCACGGCGTGCACCTGATGCAGGTCAACTTCAACCAGAAGTTCCCCGACGACTCGCACGGGCTGGGCTTCGAGCTGGACCAGATCTGGTACATGGGCGGGCTGTCCGGCCCGGACACCATGGGGCACACCGGGTTCACCGGCACGTCGCTGGTGATCGACCCGCGCTCGCGGTCGTTCGCCATCCTGCTGACCAACCGCGTGCACCCGACCCGCAACACCCCGTCGACCAACGGCGCCCGCCGGGCCGCCTCGCAGGCGTTGGCGCAGGCCATGACCGTGCAGGCGCCGGGCGGCGGCCGGTCGTGGTTCTCCTGGCAGGGCGGCGGCTCGACCAGCACCCTGACCACGGGGGCGCTGCACGGGCCGGTTCGAGTGTCGTTCGACGCTTTCGTCAACACCGAGACGACGGATCTGCTGACGCTGGAGGCCAGCACGGACGGCGGCGCCACCTGGACCGCCGTTCCGCTCACGGTGCGTGGTCGCAGCGGCAGCCAGATGTCGCTTTCCGGCCAGTCCGTACGGGCTTGGCAGCAAGTTCGGGCAGAGGTGTCGAACCCGACGAATGACGTGCTGCTTCGCTGGCGTTACACGACCGACCCCTCGTACGAAGGACGGGGCGTGAACGTGGCCGACATCGAGCTGAGCTGCGGCCGCACCGCGTTCACACCGGTCGGCTGGCAGCTGACATAACCGCAGGTCAGGGGCCATTATGTTGACCGAAACAGTTACTGTTAGTAAGTTTCCCACGTGGCACCCGCCAAGCAAGCCAGTGAGATCAGCGAGGCGAGCCCGCTGGTCCGGATCCGTTCGCTGCTGCCCGGCCTCGCCCGTGCCGAGCAGCGCGTGGCCAAGGTTGTGCTCGACAACCCCCAGGTCGTCGCGCACCGCAGCATCACCGAGGTCGCCGAGGCGGCCGGCACGAGCGAGACGACGGTGACCCGGTTCTGCAAGGCGATCGGCGTCGGGGGTTACCCCGAGCTACGCATCGCCCTGGCCGCCGACACCGCGCGGACCGCCGCCCGGATCGACCGCGACCTGGGCAGCGACATCGCGCCCACCGACGACCTGTCCCAGGTCGTCGGCAAGGTCGCGTTCGCCGACGCGCGCGCCGTCGAGGAGACGGCCGAGCAGTTGGAGATCCCGACCTTGAACGCCGTCGTGGACGCCGTCGCCAGCGCCGGACGCGTCGACGTGTACGGGGTCGGCGCGAGCGCTTTCGTCGCCGCAGATCTGCAGCAGAAGCTGCACCGCATCGGGCGGGTCAGCTTCGCGTGGAGCGACACGCACATCATGCTCACCTCCGCCGCCGTGTTGTCCGAGGGCGACGTCGCTTTCGGCATCTCGCACACCGGCGCGACCGCAGACACCGTCGAAGCGCTTCGCGTGGCGCGGGAGCACGGGGCCACCACCGTGGCCCTGACCAACTTCCCGCGCTCGCCGATCTCCGAGGTCGCCGACCACGTGCTGACCACGGCCGCCCGGGAGACCACCTTCCGTTCCGGCGCGATGGCCAGTCGGATCGCCCAGCTCACCGTCATCGACTGCCTGTTCATCGGCGTCGCGCAGAAACACCTCGACAGCGCGCGTAACGCGTTGGAGTCCACCTACGAGGCTGTCGGTGGGCATCGACTCGGTCCGCGTCCCGACGGCCGCCGAAAGGCACGGGAGACAGGTAAATGACGTTGCCGCAGCCACGTGAGTCGATCGTGCGTGTCGATTCCCCCACCGAGCAGCGCAATCCCCGGACGGGGGGTATTGACAGACTGGCGACGGTGGACGTGCTGCGGATGATCAACAGCGAGGACCGCCTGGTGCCCGGCGCGGTCGCTGATGTACTGCCGCAGGTCGCGCGGGCCGTCGACTACGCCGTCGCGACTCTGCGATCCGGCGGCCGTGTGCACTACGTCGGCGCCGGCACGTCCGGACGGCTGGCCACTCTCGACGCCGCCGAGCTGATGCCCACCTTCAACACCCCCGCCGACTGGTTCGTCGCCCACCACGCCGGCGGCGCCACCGCCCTGCGCGTGGCCGTCGAGAACGCCGAGGACGACTGGGACGCCGGCGCCGCCGAGATCCGCGACTCCGCCCGTCCCACCGACCTCGTCTTCGGGCTCACCGCCTCCGGCCGCACCCCGTTCGTGCTCGGCGCCCTGGCCGCCGGCAGCGAGGTCGGCGCGCGGACCGTGCTCCTGTCCGCCAACCCCGGCGCCGCCCCCTCAGTGCCCCTCGACGTCCTCATCGCCGTCGACACCGGTCCCGAGGTCATCGCCGGCTCCACCCGGATGAAGGCCGGCACCGCGCAGAAACTCGTGCTCAACGCCTTCTCCACGGCCGTGATGATCAAGCTGGGGCGGACCTACTCCAACCTGATGGTCAGCATGCGGGCCACCAACGCCAAACTGCGCGGCCGGACCCTGCGGATCCTGCGCGAGGCCACCGGTCTGGACGAGGCGGAGTGCACCGCCGCGTTGCTCGAGGCCGACGGGGATCTGAAGGTCGCGTTGGTGCGGCTGCTGGCGGGCATCGACTCCGTACAGGCCGCCGAGGCTTTGACCGCCACCGATGGCCACGTCAGGAATGCACTGGTGGCCCTGGGGGCAGCGGCGAGCTGATCGCCGCCTTCGATCGGCTGGCGCGCCGGATTCGGCGCACCAGCCAGAACCCGCACGCGGTAAGGCCTTGGAGCATGCCCAGCTCCAACGCGACGTTCAGCGCCAGGTCGCTGATGGTGGACGGCGCGGACAGCGTGCCGGTTGGCACTCTGTTCGTCCCGAACAGTCCTACGATGGCTAGGCCGAGCGCGAGTATCAGAGCGATGCCCACCACGATCGCCCGCGGCACGATCGTCCATTTCGCCAGGACCGGGGCCACGTCTTCCAACGGCGCCCAGCGCCCCTTCCGGATCCCCAACAACAGGGGCACGGCGATGGCCACGCCGACCACCGTGCCACCGATCCCCATGCCGATTTCCGTCGTGCCGGTCATGGTCGGCGTGCGCTCGGCGAAGGCCATGCCGGCGAAGCCGCCGACCGCGGAGTCGGCGAAAAAGGCCAGCACAATCGCGCCGACCAGTCGGAGGTAGACCAGAGCGACCCGTGCTCGACGGCCCGCCGGGGCCGGTCGCGCAAAGCTGATCGTGTCGGCTTCTTGTCGCGGCCAGGCGATTGGCCCGAAGGTGGCGGACGGCACCGGCGACCAGACCGGGGCCGGCGCGGTCGGCATCGGATGAAACGCGGCGACCGGCATGACGTCGACAGTCGGCTGGGGTTCGGCGATGGCTGTTGGCTCGGGCTCGGCGGACACCGCTGCGGCAACCGGCTCCGGATCGGCGACCGGGGCCAGCACAGCCACCGGCTCAGGCTCGGCCAGCGAGGTCGCGGCAACGGGCTCGAACTCGGTGACCGGTACGAACTCGGGCGACGGTTCCGATTCCTGTTCCGGTTCCGCGGATGCGGCCTCGACCACCGGCTCGGACTCGGCGGCCGAGACCTCGGCAAGCGGTTCGGAGTCGGACTCAGCCGGCAGATCTGGTTCGGGCACAGGGTCGGCTTCGGCGACCGGCACGAGCTCGGCCGGTCGATCAGGCTCGGGCAGAGCCGGCGGATCGAGCTCTGGCTGCTGCTCGAGCTCAAGCTCGGGGTCGGCGACTGTTGTCGGCACGAACTCGGCCAGCCGCTCAAGTTCGGACGCAGCCGGCGGCTCGGGCTCGGGAGGCACGATGGCCGCTGGAGCGGGGATCACGTCGGGCACGGTCACCGGCGCCAGCATCGAAGCCACCATCGGCGGCGGTGCGGGCGGCTGGAACTGGCGCAGTTGCAGGGATCCGCTGGTGTCGTCCGACCGCATCTTGGGCTGGGGCAGGTCTCGCCGGGCCATGGCGGCCTGTAGCGACAGGAAGAGGGTCGAGACGGTCAGGGGCTCCTCCGGCAACGGGGATCCCGAGCGCAGCAGCGTGATCAATTCGCCGGTGAACGCGGTGTGCCGCTCGCCCGGCGGGGAATGGGAGACGGAGTTCCGCGGCGCGGAGGTGATCACCGTGGTGCCGGTGATCTCGATCTGGCGGCCGTCGACGCCGCCGGCGGACATCGCGCCGAGGGCCATGCCGGAGTAGCAGCAGTCCAGGATCAGCAGCTTGGTCCGGGCGGGGCTGCTACCGACCACGTCACGTACCCAGTCGAACGGGACGCAGGTGTCGAGCGGGGAGTCGGCGCGGCTGTGCCGCACGGTCAGGTACAGCTCCTCACGGTCGCCGACCCGGATGCCGTGGCCGGCGTAGTACACGAGCAGCAGGTCCTCGGCGATCCGGGCGGCCGAGCGGAGGCGGCCGATCAGGCTGGACGGGGTGTCGGGGCTGTCCACCACGACGCACTGCTCCCAGCCGAGGATGCCGGCCTCGTCATCGGTCAGCGCGGCCCGAAGGTCGACAAGATTGTTGCCGATCGCCGGCAAATTGGGCAGTGAATCGGATCGCTCGAAGTCGCTGGTGCCGATCAGGACGGCACGGGACAGTTCCCGGCGGGGCAGCATGGGTGATCACTCATCGTCCGCGAGAAAGGGGCGCAGTTCGGCGAGTACGGTGGTGGCGTCGGTGGCGGAACCGCAGTTCAATTCGATTTCGGCGCCGTGGGCGTTGCGCGCCTTGAGGACGACGGCGGTGGCGTCGCGGCGGTGGCCGAGCCAGCCGAACAGGGAGGTGACCAGCTTGCCGGCGGTGGCGCTGGTGAGCACGAGGACCACGGAGTCGAGCACGCCGCCCATCCGGCCCGGGGCCACGGGGTGCTCGGCGAGGGACACCCGGCCGCGCAGGGCGTCCTCGTCGCGCAGCCACCTGGCCAGGCTACGCAGATCCTCTTCGCCGCCGCTGATGGCGACATTTCCGGTGGACATGCCGCTGCTCCCGTGATCAATTCGCACGAGCGAGGAAGTGGCGAGTGTAGCCAGCCGGGCATCTCACCGAAACACCGCGCCCGAAAACGAAATGGACAAGAAATGGGCGCACCGCACGAGACCACCCGAACGGGCTACACAATCCACCGTAACGTTTTACGAATTCACTGGCCGACGGAGTCGGCGATGCTGCGGGCTTCGCTGGCGCCGGCTTCGAGGGCGGAACAGCTGAAGAGGAGCCATCGGGTGACACCGTCGGGGGTGCCGGCGGAGAAGCCCTCGATCGCGGAGCGGTACTCGGCGGCGCGGCGGAGGTAGGCGACCTCGGGCACGGCGAGGCCCTTGGTGTCGAGGCCGGTGCCGATCATGGTGAGGCGGGCGGCAGCGCGGGCGATGAGGCCGCTGACGGGGCCGAAAGGGGCCAGGGACAAGAGCTCGCCATGGACGACGGCGACGAGCACAGGCGCGGGAACTGAGGTGCCGCCGGCGACGAGGGAAGCGAGCAGCTCGAGGCGGGAGCCGGCGAACTCGGGCCGGCCCAAGGCCGACGGCTCGACGAGGTCGGCGGCGGCGAGGACGTGCAGGCGGGCGAGGGCCTGAAGGGGAGCCTTCTGCCAGGTCGACAGCAGCGGCCCGATGGCCTCGGCGACACGCAGGGAGCCGGCCAGCAAGGGATCGGAGACGGAACCGTCCGAGGGAATTTCGGCGGCGCCGCCATCCAGGACGGCCGAGGCGCGGGCGGCGCGGACGGAGGCCTCGGCGGCGGTGGTGGGCCAACCGCGCCGATTGGCGGGGTGGCGGTGCACCTCGGCGACAGCGTCGCGAGCGGCCTCGACGGCCGCGGCAACACCGGGCATATCCAGCAGTGGCGCCAGCGGGTCGGTCACGGAGCTTCCTCACCAACGCTCGGAACGCGAAGGTCCGCGACCAAGGTCGCAGTGCTGGCTGGTTCCCTCGCAAGCTCGGTCACAGCCGGCGACCCTACCGGGCCGATATGGTCTAGACCTTACGGCACTGGTACGGCAGTGCCCGTAGCACTAGGTTCAGGACCACTACCGCAGGCGATATCCCAGGAGGCCACGCACCATGACAGAGCCGTCCGCGTTGGACAACCTGCTCACCGAGAGCAGGTCGTTCCCGCCCAGCGAGGAGTTCGCAGCCCAGGCCAACGCGACCGCCGCGCTGCAGCAGGAGGCGGACGCCGACCGCG
>DASWRQ010000130.1:0-8049 GCA_036403095.1 Kutzneria sp.
GGACACTCGCGGCGCTGATCGTGGTCGCCGTCCCCGTGCTGGCGGTGCTGATCGCGATGTTCTCGTTGCGGCGCATCATGATCGAGCCGCTCGGTGTGGTCCGGCGGGCCCGCAACCAGCGCCGCCGCCTGTGGTGGCGGCTGCTCCCGCCGGTGGCCGGCATCGCGTTGCTGGCCAGCCAGGGCGGCAGGCTCGGCGACGCGCTGAACCCGGGCTCGCAGCTGCCGGTGATCGCCGGCGTAGTGCTGCTGTTGTTCTCGGTGCCGTTGGTGCTGCCGTGGCTGGTGGAACGCGTCGTGGCCAAGCTGGGCGGCGGCTCCCCGGCCTGGCAGCTGGCGATCCGCCGGCTGCAACTGGACAGCGGCACGCCGGCCCGGGTGGTCGGCGGCGTCGCGGTCGTGCTGGCCGGCGCGATCGCGTTGCAGACCCTGTTCATTCCCGCGGCGACCCGGTACCAGCCGGGCGACGAGAAACCGCCGCCGGTGTCGGTGTCCATGCCCGACGTCGGCCTCGATCAGGCGTTGGCGATGGACGTCGCGCTGCGCAAGGTGCCGGGCACGGCCGGGGTCAGCTCGTCGGTCACGGTCCTGCTGTACAACGCCGCCGACACCAACGGGGTCACCATGCACCTCGGCCGCTGCGACGAGTTGCGCCGGCTGACCGGAATCGGATCCTGCGCCGACGGTGACGTGTTCGTCTCGGCCAAACCGGAAAGCGGCGCGTTCATCCCGGCCGCCGGCGAGCGGGTTTCGCTCGCCTCCTTCGATCCGGGGCAGCGAAAGGGCCGGGTGAACTGGACGATGCCGGCCAACACCCGGGCGATTTCGCTCCCGCCGGACCTGGGCCTGGTGTACGCCACCCCCGGCGCCCTCGCCGGCATCACCGCGCCGGTGGTCGACGCCAACGCCGCCGTCCAGCCCGCGGGCAACGACGAGAACTACGTCGAGCACGTGCGCAATGCCCTGGAGCCGTTCGGGTGGAGCGCGAACGCGTTCTCCCCGACCGACGCGGCGACCAGCACCTTCGAGCTGATCGCCCGGGTGATGATGATCGGCTCGGTGATCACGTTGCTGCTCGCGGCGGCGAGCCTGCTGGTGGTGGCGCTGGAGCAGATCCGGGAACGGCGGCGAGCCCTGGCCGTGCTGGCCGCGAACGGCGTCCGACGCATCGTGCTGGCCCGGTCACTGTTGTGGCAGACGGCCGTGCCGATCGCGGTGGCGGTGTCCGTCGCCCTGGTGTCGGGACTGGTCCTGGCCGGGTTGCTGCTGTACGTCACCAGGCAACCGATCGAGTTCGACTGGGCCACCATCGCGGTTTTCGTGGCCGCTGCTGTGATCGCGGTGCTGGCCAGCACCGCCTGCACGCTGCCGGCGCTGTGGCGGGCGGCCAACGCCGAGGGGCTGCGCGACGAGTGACAGCCGTGAAGGGGGCCCGTCCGCGTCCCCTTCACGGCTTGTGCGCGGAATCCTTGGCCAGGTGGTCCTGAACCCGGGCATGCCGGAACTGGTAGCGCGCGCCGACCTGACGCAGGATGCCCAGCTTGTGCGCGTCGTCAAGGAACTCCAGCAGCCGGTACGGCACCCGCCCGCGCATCGCCAGCCACGTCCGTGCCACCGTGAACCACCACCAGTTGCGGGACATCACGGCCAGCACGAACCCCAGCAGCGCGCCGGAACTGAAGCCCAGCCACACCATCCCGGTGCGCCCGGCGCCGAACAGCAGCGCCGCCGCGGAGCCGACGCCGACACCGAACACCAGACAGACCAGGCCGACCAGTGCCCGGTCGCGGGCCATCGTCGCCTCCGGACTCGGCGGTCGGCTCAGCTCGACCGGGCTGCCGAGCGAGAACCGCAGCGCCGTCGCGATGGCCACGCTCAGCCCGGAAATCAGCCCCGTGTCGGCGCCGAACATCGCCCCGAACACCAGCCCGACGGCCGTGCCGGCGATCAGGCTCACCACCAGCATGCTGCGGGCGGCCCCGAACCGCATCGCGGCGGAAGCGTTGCGTCCCTTGGACGTCGCGTTGACCAACGTGCCGACGCTGACCAGGCAGCCGGCGCTGGCCCCGGTCCACGAGGCGACGTCCAGCACGGTCAACTTGTTCACCAGGGCCACCATCATGCCCACGCTCAACGCCGTGAGCAGGCCCAGCGAGATGGCTCCGAGCACGGTCAGCCAGTACCGGTGCACCAGCCGGCGCAGCTCCCACCACGCCAGCTCCCGCTGCTGCATGCGCGCGGCCAGGAACTCCAGCCACAGCTTGGCCTGCTCCGGCGGCCAGTGGTCGGAGGTCATCGGCAGGTACTCGCTGTCCTCCTCGGGGAACAGCGTCGGCACGAGCTCGTCGAGCAGGAACTCCTCGATGGTGGCGCGGTCGGGGAAACGGTTGGGGTCCAACAACTCCGTCGGGTTGGTGGCCACGTCGGCGTACTTGGTGCGGGTCAGCCACACCATCAGCGGGCTGCTCAGGGCGGCGGCCAGCGGCCCGTTCGGGTCGTGCCGGAGCTGCATCAGCAGCGGCTCCCAGCGCGACGCCCCGACCCGGCTCGAACTGCCGCGCAGCACCTCGGCCAGCGCCTCTTCGGGCACGGGGGCCAGTTCGACGACGTGGGCGTTGCGCAGCGGCCCGGTCTTGGCCACGGTCGACGTGTAGGCGCGGCGGCGTGAGGTCAGCACCACCGGCGTCGCCGGCGGCATCGCGCGGTCGATGCCTTGCAGCGCCGAGATTCGGAGGTTGGCCGGCACCTCGTCGAAGGCGTCCAGGATGGGCAGCACGCGACGCTGCTCGATGAGCAGGTCGGCGGCGTAGCTGCCGTACAGCTCGATGTTGCGCAGGGCCGGATAGTCGTCACGCAGCCGCTGCGTCATCCACGTGCGGAGATCGACCCGCGGATTCCACGCCCCCAACGGAAGTACCAGCGGCAGCGGGTCGTTGAGCGCGGCGTCCTCCAGCAGCCCCAATGCCAAAAGCGTTGCCAGGGACGACTTTCCCGAGCCGGCCGAGCCCAGCACGACCAGCCGCCGGCCGGGTAGCCGCCGGTACCACGGCACGAGCTCCTCGACCGAGCCGGACAGCTCCACCGGCTGGCACTTCGGATCGGCCAGCCCCGGCTCCACCGACGCCCACGTGACGTTCAGCTGGCACGGCCGGAGCAGCTCGCGCCCCTCGGCCTCGGCCCGCAGCTGGGTCGTGGTCGCGGCAGCGAGCGCGCGGGTGGCCGCGGTCAGCTGGACGGCGGTGCTCGGCGCGGTCGCGCCGGTGTGTCGCAGCCACGGGTCGAGCAGTCCGATCAACACGATGAACAGCACCACCACCGCGCCCAGCCAGGTGGTGGGGTTGACGCCGTCCTGGGCCCACACCAGGCCGACCGTCGCCAGCACGGCGATCAGCACACAGGCGACGACGACGGCACGCTGCCGGTAGATGGACACGCCAGCATCATGGCCGACCCGCTGTCACGGCGCGTCCGGAACCCGTGGCGCGTCGTCACCTGCCTGCCGAATCGTTAGCGTTCAGCGGATTGTGGCCACGTGGTCGATGCTGGCCAGGTCGTCCTCGTCGTCGGTGACGTCGGCGGCGAACCAGGCGTCCAGGATCTCGTCGAGCAGCGGCAGCGAGGTGATCCGCAGGCTCAGCGCCAGCACGTTGGCGTCGTTCCAGCGACGGGCCCCCTGCGCGGTGTACGCGTCGGTGCACAGCGCCGCCCGCACGCCGGCCACCTTGTTGGCGGCGATGGACGCGCCGGTGCCGGTCCAGCAGCACACCACGCCCTGCTCGGCGCGGCCCTCGGCGACATCACGGGCCGCGGCCTCGCTGGCCCGGGCCCAGTCGCTGGACTCGTCGTCGCTGAGCGCGCCGTGCACGGTCACGTCGTGGCCGCGCTTGCGTAGTTCCTCGGCGATGTCGGCGCCGATGCCGTCGAGCATGTCCGCGGAAACCGAAATCTTCACCGGGCACAGGCTACCGATCCCGTCCGACGCCGGGAACGCACCTGCCCTAGTCCAACGGCCAGCGGTCCGGTGAATCCGGGCTGTCCAGCCAGAACTCCTGTCCCTGCGGGCCGACGGTCAGCCCGAACCGCTCACGCGGCGGCCGTCCGAGCGCGTGCCATTCGGCGTGCGCCTGCTCGGCGATGTCCCACAGCCGGCGCGGGCCGCCCTGGGCCACGCTGTGTCGCGAGTAGCGGGCCCACGAGCCGTCGGGATGGGCCAGCCACGTGTCGCCGTGCGTGTCGCTCCAGGCCACGACATGCGGCAGCGACAGGCCGGCGAAGAACTCGAACCGGTCCGCCGGCCGCAGCAGCCGCGTCGCGGTCAGCTCGGTGAGCCGGGCCGGCGCCTGGCTGCCACGCACCTGGTCGACGAGATCGGTCACGCGCGGGCCGCGATGCGCCCGCAGCGGCATGAAGCGGCCGTCCTCGGCCAGCACCCGGCCGGTGGCGCGGCCGGTCCCGTCCGGCGTGAGCTTGACCAGTCCGGCGCCGATCTGTCGGTTCAGTGTCGTCACGATGTGCCCGCCGGGAGCGGTTTGGGCCAGCCACGCCAACGGAATCGTCGAAACCGAGCAGGTGCCCAGCACTCGGTCGTACGGGGCGTTGGCCGGATAGCCCAAGGCGCCGTCGGTGGCCACGCAGGTGGGGTGAAAGCCAACTGCCGCAAGGTGTTTCGCCGCGCGGGCGGCGATAGCCGGGTCGACGTCGACGGTCGTGACGTGGTCGTCGCCGAGCCGGTGGCTGAGCAGGGCGGCGTTGTAGCCGGTGCCGGCGCCGATCTCCAGCACCGTGTCGCCGTCGCGCACCTCCAGTGCCGCCAACATGATCGCCATGATCGCCGGCTCGCTGGACGAGCAGGTCGGCGTGCCGCGCACCGGGCCGTCCACAGCCAGACGGCGCAGCGACTCGTCCCCGTCGAGCTGGGTGATCGCGACCCGGTTGCGGTACACGGCCGGCAGCCAGGACTCGTCGGCTTCGGTGACCAGTCGCCACCCGCCGTCCCGCTGCTGCTCGAACAGCCACGGCAGGAACGCGTGCCGGGGCACCGCCTCGAACGCCGCCCGCCAGCCGGGATCGAGCGGCAGGCCGTCGGCGACCAGCTTGTCCACCATCCGCCCGCGCAGCCTGCGGGCCCGCGTCTCCTGGTCCGCGCGCACGTTCTCCAGTGTGACAGCAAGCACGCGACCGGTGTTAGCACTGCGCTTGCAGGAGCTAGCACTCGCACGTAGTGTGGAAGTCAGCAAGGAGGCGGGATGGACAGCAAGAAGAGCGTCGCCGATCAGGCCGTGGAAGCGGTCGCCGACCTGGGGCGTGACATCGGCGACTACATCCGCGAGCAGCGCAACACCGCGCAGATCTCGCTGCGCCAGCTGGCCAAGCTGGCCGGCGTGTCCAACCCGTACCTGAGCCAGATCGAACGG
This sequence comes from Kutzneria sp., assembly GCA_036403095.1. Lineage (GTDB taxonomy): Bacteria > Actinomycetota > Actinomycetes > Mycobacteriales > Pseudonocardiaceae > Kutzneria. The sequence continues at coordinate 5,414 of DASWRQ010000130.1, forward strand.
GGCCTGCGCAAGCCCAGCGCGGAGATCCTGCAACAGATAGCCAAGGGGCTGCGGATCTCGGCCGAGGCGCTGTACGTGCAGGCCGGAATCCTGGAGCAGCGGGTTGGCGGCGCGGTGGTGGACGCCGTGCTCGCCGACACCGAGCTCACCGAGCGGCAGAAGCAGGTGCTGCTCGACGTCTACGAGACCTTCCGGCGGGAGAACGCCAGCAAGCGCCCCGCCGACGCAACCGAGGACACCGAGGAGTGATCCAGATGCCGACCCTTCCCACCACCGAGGACGTCCGCAAGGCGGGCGAGCAGGTTTCCGCCGCCGTCGTCGCGGTCCTCGAGCAGGCCAAGACCCCGCTGCTGGCCGCACTGGGCGCCGGCGACCTGGCCGGCAAGGCGCTGACCGAGGCGCTGACCAAGGCCCGCACCCAGGTCAACGAGCGCGCCGAGGCCGCCCGCACCGCCGTCGACGACCTGCCCAAGCTGGACGCGTCCGAGCTGCGCAAGCTGGTCGACACCTACACCACGGCTGCCGCCAACCTGTACGGCTACCTGGCCGAGCACGGCGAGGAGACGCTGGAGAAGCTGCGCGAGCAGCCGCAGGTCAAGGTTGTGCTCGAGCAGGTCGGCGACCTGCAGAACCGGGCCGACGACGTGCTGGGCAACATCGCCCGCCGCACCCGCTCCACCGGCGAGAAGGTCGCCGAGGACATCGAGGACGCGGCCGAGAACATCGCCGAGGCCGTCGTGGACGCCGGTGGCGAGGCCGCCGCCGAGACCCGCAACGTGACCCGCAAGGCGGCCAACAAGGCGTCCGCGCCGAAGAAGCCGGCCGCCGCCAAGACCGAGACGCCGGCCGAGCCGACCCCCGAGGCCTGAGCCGGTCCGCGTGCCGGGGCCCAGCCGTGACGGCCGGGCCCCGGCACCGTCATTCCCGTCGGACACCTCCGGGACGTAGGGTGGGATCGTGACGTACGGGCTCGACTACTGGATCCTGTTCGCGATCTGGTGCGCAGGGATGCCGGTTGGCGCCTTCGCGTTCCTGCATGCGCTGGTCCAGCGCGCGGACGCCTTCACGGCCGCGGAGCGGATGACCAAGCTGGCCTGGTCGCTGATCACCGGCGGCGCGCTGGCCGGGCTCTACCTGTTCGAGCCGCAGGGCCGAACCTTCATCCTGTGGATGGCGGCCCTGGTCGCGGTGCTGGTCTACATCGTCGACGTGCGGCCGAAGCTGAACGAGGTGCAGCGCGGCGGCAATCGGTGGTGACCGGGTCGCTGCCGAGCGGCCTGCGCTGGCAGGGCCACGGCAGCGGCGCCCCGGTGACGCTGGTCGCGCCCGGTCTCGGCGCGACGCCCGGCGAGGCCCGGATCCCCGCATCCGGTTTGTCCGGTACGAGAGTTGTTGTCACCTTCCCCGCGCACGGCGACGCCCCGGACGCGGCGGCCGGCTACTGGACGTATCCGACGATCGGCGCCGATCTTGAACGGGTGGCCGACGAGGTCGATGCCACCCGAGCCGTCGGCGTGTCGATGGGCGCCGGCGGGCTCACCGAGCTGCTGACCCGGCGGCCCGATCGCTTCGACCGGGTCGCACTGCTGCTGCCGGCGGCGCTGGACAAGCCGCGGGCGACGCCGGCCATGTGGGCGTTCGAGCAGCTCGCCGACGCCGTCGAGGCCGGCGACGTGGACGGCCTGCGCGAGTTGGTGGCGGCCGAGGTGCCGGCCGGAATCGCCGTGGGGGAACACATATCCAGCCGTGTCGCCGCGTTGCTGCGGCTCGGTCCGGCGTTGCGGCTGCTCCCCGAGCAGGTGCCCACCGACGACGCCTCGGCCTTGCGATCCGTGCGGTCCAAGGTGTTGGTCATCGGCGCCGTCGGGGATCCGCTGCATCCCGAGCAGGTCGCCCGGGACGTCGCGGCGGCACTGCCCAACGGCCGGCTGGAGCTCATCGACTCGCCCGCTCCGCTGCTCACGCACCGGCGCGAGGTCCGGTCGCTGCTCGTCGACTTCTTCGCTGGCTAATGTGACGCCCATGGCCTGGAGCATCGCTGGCACCTTGCACGTCCAACCCGTACTGACCCGACCCGAGCTGCTGGCCGAGCCGGTGCTCGCCGCGGTGCGGGCGATGGACGCCGCCGACATCGAGCGCATCGGCGTCACCGAGATCGACCCCGAGCTGGCCGACACGGCCGCGTTCTGTGAGCACTACGGCTCGCCGCTGGACGCGTCCGCGAACTGCGTCGTCGTGGCGGGCAAGCGGGCCGGCGAACTCCGCTATGCGGCCTGCATGATCTTGGCGACGACCCGGGCCGACGTGAACGGCGTGGTCAAACGCCGCCTCGACGTGCGCAAGGCGTCGTTCGCGCCGATGGACGACGCCGTCGGCATCACCGGCATGCAGTACGGCGGCATCACGCCCATCGGCCTGCCCGCCGACTGGCCGCTGCTGCTGGACTCCCGCGTCGCCGTCGCGCCGGAGCTGGTCATCGGCAGCGGCATCCGCGGCGGCAAGCTGCTCGTGCCCGGCGACCTGCTGGCCAAGCTGGCCGGCGCCGAGGTCATCGAGGGCCTAGCGAGCTAGCCGGCCCCGAGCTCAGAAGACAACCGTGCGGTTGCCGTGCACCAGGACCCGGTCCTCCAGATGCC
>DASWRQ010000131.1:0-11852 GCA_036403095.1 Kutzneria sp.
GGCCGGCTGGCCGGCATCGTCAGCATCGGCGACGTGGTCAAGCGCCAGATCAGCAAGCTCCAGGAGGAGCAGGCCCAGTTGGAGCAGTACATCATTCAGGGCTGAGCCCCGAGGGGCTCTCCCGGCGGGAGAGCCCCCTTCGGCCGTCAGCGGGTCAGCGCGTAACCGCTCGAACTCAGCCGCGCAGGCCGCCGACCAGGGTCGAGGTGACCATGGCGGCGAGGGTGTCGGGCTCGTTGCCGGTCTCGGCGCGGCGCTCGATCGCCTCGTGCAGCAGAGCGAAGTAGACCCGGATCGCCCAGTCGATGTCGGTGTCGGGGGCGATGGTGCCGGTGTCGGCCAGCCGCCGGAACAGCGCGAGGTTCTTGGCCTTGATCCGTTCGATGACGTCCTCGTGCACGTCCGATGGATGCGCGGCGGACAGCCGGAAGCGGCCCTTGACCCGGATGTAGCCGGCGCTGAGCTCGTGCAGGGCGACCAGCGGCGGCGCGGTGTCCGGCCGGGCCTCGTCGATCACGGCCTCCATCTGCTCCAGCATGTCCTGGGCCAGCGCGTCCAACAGCGCCTCGCGGCTGGCGAAGCGCCGGTGCACGGTGGTGCGGGCGACGCCGGCGGCGTCGGCGATCTGCTGGAGCGTGGCGCCGGGATTCGTGGCCAGCACCTCGTTGGCGGCGTCGAGGATGGCGCGCATCGTCCGTTCGGAGTCGGCGCGCAGCGGTCGGGTCACGTGACCATGGTAGGCGGCAACACGGGGTTGCACCTTTTCGCAAACTCGCTACATTGGAGTTGCAACTCCAGCCATAAAGGGGACGTGAGAGATGCGGATGCGTGTATTGGGCGGGACCGGGATCAAGGTCAGCCCGTACTGCTTCGGCGCCATGAACTTCGGCGCCTGGGCCAACACCGACCGTGCGGAGGCGGCGCGGATCATCACCGCGGCGCTCGACGCCGGGATCAACTTCATCGACACCGCCGACCGCTACTCGGAAGGCGAGTCGGAGCGGATCGTCGGCCAGGCGGTCAAGGGCCGGCGCGAGGACGTCGTGCTGGCCACCAAGTTCCACGGCCCGATGGGCGAGGACGTCAACCGGCAGGGCAACTCGCGCCGCTGGATGGTGCGCGCGGTCGAGGACAGCCTGCGCCGCCTGGACACCGACCACATCGACGTCTACCAGATGCACCGGCCGGACCCGGACACCGACATCGAGGAGTCGCTGTCGGCGCTGACCGACCTGGTGCGGGCCGGCAAGATCCGGACCTTCGGGTCCTCGACCTTCCCGGCCGAGCAGATCGTCGAGGCGCAGTGGGTCTCGCAGCGGCGCGGCTTCGAACGGCTGCGCACCGAGCAGCCGCCGTACTCCATCCTCAACCGGACCATCGAGTCGGCGGTGCTGCCGACGACCCAGCGCTACGGCATGGGCGTGCTGGTCTGGAGCCCGCTGGCGATGGGCTGGCTGACCGGCAGGTACCGCAACGGCGTCGACATGAGCAGCGGCCGGGCCGCGGTGGTGCCCTCGATGTACGACCCGTCGGTGCCGGCCAACGCGCGCAAGATGGCGGTGGTGGAGGACCTGGCCAAGATCGCGGCCGATGCCGGCGTCTCGCTGACGCACCTGTCGATGGCCTTCTCGATCGCGCACCCGGGCGTCACCTCGGCCATCATCGGCCCGCGCACCCGCGAACAGCTGGACGACCTGCTCGCCGGCGCCGACGTGACGCTGGACGACGAGACCCTCGACCGGATCGACGCCGTGGTCGCGCCGGGCACCGCGATCAACCCCGAGGACTCCTTCTACACGCCGCGGGAGATCAGCCAGACCACGTTGCGGCGCCGCCCCGCCGCAACCCGATCGGCCGCCTGACACTGGCGCGCTGTCGCCAGGTGATTACGATCGCGGCATGCACCTGGCCGGGGGACGTCTGCGCGACTTCGCGCGGGGCTGCGACGTGCTCGGCGGCGGAGGCGGGGGACAGGCGCGCTACGCGCTGCCGCTGACCGCCCACGCCGTCGAACTGAACGGCCCGGTTCAGGTGGTGCCGGCGAGCGAGCTGCCGCCGGACGGCCTGGTCATGCCGTGCACGTTCCTCGGCGCGCCGGCCATCGGGGCCGAGCGGATCGGCACCTGCCGCGAGGCCGCCACCATCCGGGTGCACGTGGAGCGGCACTTCGGCCAGCCCGTCGTGGCCATGCTGTGCAACGAGATCGGCGGCTTCCACGGCGCCGCGTCAGTCGCGCTGGCCGCCCACGCCGGGCTGCCGATGCTGGACGCGGACGGCATGGGACGGGCCTTTCCCGGCATGTCGCGGGTGGCCATGCACCTGGCCGGCGTCACCCCGGATCCCGTGGTGCTGGCCGACGAGCACGACCGGGTCGTCGCCGTGCACGCCGGCGACGGCTGGGCCGAGCGGATGGCCCGGTCGGTGGTCGTCGGCTTCGGCGACCGCGGCGTGAGCAGCGAGTACGTGATGACGGTCGACCAGGTGGCCGACGCGGTCATCACCGGCTCGGTGAGCAAGGCGCTGCGCATCGGGGAGCTGATCGGCGCGGCGGTGTCCGTGCTGGATGCGGCACGGGCGATCGTGGCCGAGTTCGACGGCGTGCTCATCACCGAGGGGCGCGTTGCCGCGTCGCTACCGGAGCCGGGGCGGCACACGTCGGCGACGATCGAGGGCACCGGGCCGGACAACGGCCGCACACTGCGGCTGGAAGTGGGGCACGAGAACCTCGCCGTGATCGAGGACGGCCAAGTGCTGGCGACGGTGCCGGACATCATCACCGTCTTCGACACGTACACCGGCGAGGCGCTGGGCGCCGAGGAGCTGCGGTACGGGCAGCGCGTGGTGGTGCTGGCGCTGCCGTGCCCGGATGTGTGGCGCACGCCGGCCGGGCTGGACCTGGTCGGGCCGGCGGCGTTCGGCCTCGACCTGCCGTACCGGCCGGTGGTCGCCTCATGAACCCCGACCGGAGCTGTCGGCTCGGCATCTCGATGCAGCGCGACCGGTTCGCGGCCGCCGTCGTCGAGAGCGACGGCACCGTGCTGGCCTCGATCGAGCGGCCGCAGCCGACCGGGTCGGTCACCGCCGCGCTGCCCGTGGTCGTCGAGGAGCTGATGGCCCAGGCCGGCCCGCGGGGCATCGACCTCGAGCACATCCAGCAGGTGATGGTCGGCGTCAGCGAGATCGACGGCCTGGCCGGGCTGCCCGGGGCCCATCCCGGGTGGCGGCGGTGGCCGGGGCAGCTGGGGCCGGTGGCCGTGGTGCGGCTGGGCGCGGCGACGACCTCGCTGCCGCCGCTGGCCGGGTGGCCGTCGGAGCTGCGGGCCTCGGTGTCCGTCGCCGAGACGTGCGTGGCCGGCGGGGCGCGGCTGGACGGCACCGACTTCGAGCCGCTGGACACCGCCGGGCTGGTGGCGTTCGCCCGGCAGATCGCCGGCCGGGTCAACGCGGTCGCGGTGAGCAGCGTGTTCGCCGCCGTGGCCCCGGGGCACGAGCTGGCCGCGGCCGGGTTGCTGCGGGCCGAGCTCGGCGACTCCGTGCCGATCCTGCTGTCGCACGAGATGGGTGGCTCCGGTCTGCTGGAGCGGGAGAACGCCACCGTGTTGCAGGCGGCGCTGATCCGGCGGGCCTGGGGCGCGGCCCACCGGCTGCGCCGGGCGCTGGTCGACGTGGGACTGTCGCACGCGGAGCCGTTCCTCGCCCGCAACGACGGCTCGATCATGACCGTGGACTACGCCCTGACCCGGCCGCTGCTCATGCACGGCGCAGCGGCGGCGCTCGGCGCGCGCGGGGCGGCGCTGCTGGCCGGTGAGCCGGAGGCGCTCGTCGCCTTCACCGACGTGGACGGCCAGCCGACGGCTGTGTGCTCGGTGACCGCCGGCTCGGCGCAGCTGGCCGCCGGGCCCACGGTGATCGCCGGCGTGCAGACCGGTTTGCGGACCGTCGCGCTGGTGCCGACCACGCCCCCGATCGGTGGCACCGGCTGCGGGCTGCCGCAGCTGGCCGAGGCCGTCGACCGGGCCAAGAGTTCCCCGCGTGGCCTGCCGCTGCTGGTGATCGGCCCGGGTGCGGAGAAGCTCGTGGACACCCTGCCGGGGCCGCTGCCCGGCACCACGCTGGTGTGCTGCCCGCCGCGCGCCGACGCCGCCGCGGCGGTCGGCGTGGCCGTCGCGCCGGTCAGCGGTGCGGCGGTGCGGATGTTCAGCGCCAACAGCTCGCACGGCGACGACATCCGGCGCCGCACCAAGGAACAGGCCCGAGCCGCGGCCGTGCACGCGGGGGCCGATCCGGCCACGGTGGCGGTCACCGACTTCGAGGAGTCGACCGTTCCTTACGTCAGCGAGCCGACGGTGCTGCTGCGGGCCCGCGCCGAGGGTCCGCCGCGCGTCGGCTGGCGGCGCACGTACGAGCGGAGTTGACGCGGACGCGACCGGATTTCCGGCTACGCTGCCGTGTGCCTCGACGACTGCTGCGCTTGTTGGTTGCCCTGTTCGTGCTGATCTGCACGATTGCGGCACCCACGGCGGCCGCCGACCCGGCCGGCTGCGACTTCCGCATCGCCCCGCCGCCGCCCGTCGACTCGTCCGAAAATCCGGCGCCCGGGCAGCAGCCGCCGGCCCCGCTGCCCGTGCCGGCCCAGCCCGTCGGCGGCTCGCGGATGGCCGAGTGCGGCCCCGTGATCCCGCCCGGCGCCGGCGCGCCGCCGGCCAACCAGTTCGAGTCCTGGGTGCTGGCCGACCTCGACACCGGGCAGGTGCTGGCCGCGCGCGACCCGCACGCCCGCCAGCGCCCGGCCTCGCTGATCAAGGTGCTGCTGGCGCTGGTCGTCCTGCGCGAGCTGAAGCTGGACACCCCCGTCACCGGCACCTGGGACGACGCCAACCAGGACGGCACCCGCGTCGGCATCGGGCCCGACGGCAAGTACACCAACGACCAGATCTTCCACGCGCTGCTCATGCACTCCGGCAACGACTGCGCCTTCGCCTTCGCCACCCAGCTCGGCGGCGTCGAGAAGACCGTGGCCAAGATGAACGCGCTGGCCCGTAGCGTCGGTGCGCTGGACACTCGCACCGCAACGCCGGCCGGTCTCGACGGGCCCGGCATGGTGTCGTCGGCCTACGACCTGGCCGTGCTGTTCCGGTTGGCCATGCAGGACAAGCGGTTCGCCGATGCCGTGGCCACGCAGCAGATCCCGTTCCCCGGCTGGGGCGACAAGCCCGGTTTTGTCGTCGGCAACGACAATCCGCTGCTCTACAACTACGACGGCGACCTCGGCGGCAAGACCGGCTACACCGACGACGCCCTGCACACCTACATCAATGCCGCGCAGCGCAACGGTTCCCGCATCGTCTTCGTCGGCATGCGCGGCACCATGAGCCCGGTGACCCAGATGTACAGCCAGTCCGCGCCGATGATGGACTACGGCTTCGCGCTCAAGTCCTCCGGCGCGCAGCCCGTCGGCCAGCTCGTCGACGCCGACCCCACCGCGCGGACCACCATCACCACCGCCGCACCACCGGCCGAGGCCCAGCACCTGGTGGCCGGCACCGACTCCCGCTTCAGCATCGCCACCGCCTTGGCCGTAGCGGCCCTACTGCTGGTCATCGCCGGCGTCGTCTACGTCGGCCTACGCCGCCGCACCCGCTAGACGGCTTGTAGGGCGAGCAGTGCCACGTCGTCGTGGTCGCGGCCGTCCAGCCAGTCGTTGAGGCGGTGCTCGACGTGGTCGGTGAGATCGGCGGCCGGCAGGCCGGCGCCGGCGGCGATGGCCTCGGTGAGGCGGTGGGCGCCGTACTGCTCCCGGCCGTCGCTGCCGCCACGGGCCTCGGTGACACCGTCGCTGTAGAGCAGGCAGACGTCCCCGGCGGACAGGGTGACGGTGGCCTCGCTGAAGCGGGGATCGGGCAGCACGCCGACGAGGGTGCCGGGCACGGTGATCTCCTCGACGGCCCCGGAGGCCCGCAGCACGAGCGGCGAAGGATGGCCGCCGGAAGCCAGTCGCAGCCGGACGGCGCCGGAGTCGAGGCGTTCCAGGGTGCCGACGACGAGCGTGGCGAACCGGTTGTCGGAGCTGCTCAGAATGGCCTTGTTCAACAGGTGCAACAGCTTCGTCGGCTCGGTCTCGACGAGTCGAAGCGCCTCGACCGTGTGCCGGATGCGCCCGGCCAGGGTGGCGGCCTCGACGCCGTTGCCGCAGACGTCGCCGAGCAGGAACAGGGCCCGGCCGTCGGATTCCGGGAACACGTCGTAGAAATCGCCGCCGACCCGGATGGTGCTCTGCGCCGGCCGATAGCACGAGGCCCAGGCCAGGCCGGGCATCTCGGGCAGCGGCGTGGGCAGCAGGCTCGACTCCAGCGCCTCGGTGGCCCGGGCCTGCTCGCTGAAGGAGTGCGCGGAGCTCAGCGCGGCGGCGGCCCGGCCGGCGTAGTCGCGGACGACCTCCAGGTGGTCCCCAAGGTCATCGGCGCCGCGGGATTCGTTGCGGGCCAATACCAACGCGCCGGCGCCGAGTCCCTCGTGCCGCAGCGGCACGACGACGACACCGGCCGGCACGGCGGAATCGGGGTCGAGCAGCCAGTCCAGCCGCGCGCCGGCCACCGGCTGCCCGGGCATCGGCTTGGTCGCCGAACCTGAGAAAGCCTCGGCCAGCGCGGTCACGGACCCGAGCACGTGCTGACCCATCCGCCCGTGCTCGGTGTCACCGCCACGGGTGTACCGCCACCACTCGACCCGGCCGCGTTTGGCCGGCAGCACCACGGCGCAGCAGTCGGCCAGCGTCGGCACGGCCAGCTGCACGATGCTGCGCAAAGTCTGGTCCCGGCGGAGGGTTTTGCCCAACAGTCGGCTGCTGTTGGCCAGAAACCGTGCCTGCGCGCACTTCTCGCACCAGGGCTCGTCGGCCTCGGCCGCATCACCATGCCACGCCACATGGTCTGCGTCCAATCGGGTGGGACTCCAGCGCCACGGCAGGCCCTGACAGGTGGTCTCGACCTCGCCCTGCTCCGAACCGGTGAAGCCGGCCACGCCGGCCAGCGCGACGCCGGCCCGCAGCTCGGGGAACAGCTCGGCCGCGCGGCGGCTCACCACCCGCACCAGGCCCCGGCCGTCATGGACGACCACCGCCCGGTCGGCAGCGTCCAGCAGCGCCTGCCATACGGCGGCGCCGACGGTTTCCTGCCTGCTCAGCGGTATTCCGTCCAACCCCGATCTGGTCGCGCCCACTCTGGTCGGCTCAGAGATCCCAGGTGCGGAGTGCCGGTCGACCACCGCGCCACCTCCAGACTCCTGGCCGGTTGACGTTCTCAGACTAGCCCGGCGCACTCGGCTGCTCACTCGCCTGCACTCCCTGGCGCGTCTCGTGGCAGGCTAGCTGCCACCGACACGCTATTCGATGGCAGCCGATTCGAGGGAGGCCGAGATGGACACCACCTCGCTGCCGGTCGGGACCAAGCAGTCCGCCGGCGAAGACGCGTTCCTTGACCGCCTGCTCAGCGCCATGCGCGACGTGCGGGACGGCAACTTCCGCCGACGGCTCACGCCGGTCGGCGACGGCACGGCCGCCCGGGTCGCCGAGGTCTTCAACGAGATCGTGGAGCGCAACCAGGACCTGGTCGGCGAGCTGTCCACGCTGCGCGGCGGGGTGGGTGAGCGGCTCTCCACCGAGGCGTTCACCGGTGGCTGGGCGGTGGCCCGCCAGTCGGTGAACCTGGTGCTCGAGGACCTGCTGCACCCGACCACCGAGCTTTCTCGCGTGCTCGCGGCCGTGGCCGAGGGCGACCTGTCGCAGCGGATGTCCTCGCACCGCAACGGACAACCGCTGCGCGGCGAGGCCGCTCAGCTCTGCGGCACGGTCAACGGGCTGCTCGAGCAACTTTCCGTGTTTGCCGAGCAGGTGACGCGGGTAGCCCGGGAGGTGGGCACCGAGGGCAAGCTCGGTGGCCAGGCCGTCGTGCCCGGCGTGGCGGGGATCTGGCGGGACCTCACCGACAACGTGAACCTGATGGCGGGCAACCTGACCGCGCAGGTTCGCGACATCGCCCAGGTGACCACGGCGGTGGCCGACGGCGACCTGAGCCGGAAGATCACCGTCGAGGTCTCCGGGGAGATGCTCGGCCTGAAGAACACCGTGAACACCATGGTGGACCAGCTTTCCGCGCTCGCCGACGAGGTCACCCGGGTGGCCCGCGAGGTCGGCACCGAGGGCATTCTCGGCGGCCAGGCCACGGTGCCCGGCGTCGCCGGCATCTGGCGCGACCTCACCGCGAACGTGAACTTCATGGCGGCCAACCTGACGTCGCAGGTGCGCTCCATCGCGCAGGTGACGACCGCGGTGGCCAAGGGCGATCTGTCGCAGAAGATCACCGTGGACGTCAAGGGCGAGATGCTCGGCCTGAAGAACACCGTGAACACCATGGTGGACCAGCTTTCCTCGTTCGCGGCGGAGGTCACCCGGGTGGCCCGCGAGGTCGGCGGCGAGGGGCGGCTGGGCGGTCAGGCCACGGTGCTGGGCGTCGCCGGAACCTGGCGAGATCTCACCGATTCGGTGAACTTCATGGCCGGCAACCTGACTTCGCAGGTGCGGTCCATCGCGCAGGTGACGACCGCGGTGGCCAAGGGCGATCTGTCGCAGAAGATCACCGTCGACGCGCGTGGCGAGATCCTCGAGCTGAAGAACACCATCAACACCATGGTGGACCAGCTGTCGGCCTTCGCCGACGAGGTCACCAGGGTGGCCCGTGAGGTCGGCACCGAGGGCAAGCTGGGCGGCCAGGCCACGGTGCGCGGCGTCGCCGGCACGTGGAAGGACCTGACCGACAACGTCAACGTCATGGCCCACAACCTGACCGGCCAGGTGCGCTCGATCGCCCGGGTGGCAACGGCGGTGGCCGACGGCGACCTGTCCAAGAAGATCGTCGTCGAGGCGGCCGGCGAGGTCGCGGCGCTGGCCGCGACGATCAACGGCATGGTCGACACGCTGCGCGCGTTCGCCGACGAGGTCACCCGCGTGGCCCGCGAGGTCGGCACGGAGGGCATGCTCGGCGGCCAGGCCCGGGTGCCCGGCGTCGCCGGCACGTGGAAGGACCTGACCGACAACGTCAACTTCATGGCCGACAACCTGACGTCCCAGGTCCGCAACATCGCCCAGGTCACCACGGCCGTCGCCCGCGGCGACCTGTCGAAGAAGATCGACGTCGACGCCCGCGGCGAGATCCTGGAGCTGAAGAACACCGTCAACACCATGGTGGACCAGCTGTCCGGCTTCGCCGACGAGGTCACCCGGGTCGCCCGGGAGGTCGGCACCGAGGGCCAGCTGGGCGGCCAGGCCGAGGTCGTCGGCGTGACCGGCGCGTGGAAGCGGCTGACCGAGAGCGTCAACGAGCTGGCCGGCAACCTGACCACGCAGGTCCGGGCCATCGCCGCGGTGGCCACCGCGGTGACCGCCGGCGACCTGACCCGGCAGATCACCGTGCAGGCCCGCGGCGAGATGGCCGATCTGAAGGACAACATCAACCGGATGATCGGCAACCTGATGGAGACCACCACGGCCAACCGGGAACAGGACTGGCTCAAGACCAACCTGGCCCGGCTGTCCGGTCTCATGCAGGGCCAGCGGGACGTGGTCGAGCTGGCCTCGCTGATGATGAGCGAGCTGGCGCCGCTGGTGTCGGCCCAGCAGGGCCTGTTCTTCCTGGCCGACGGCGAGGAGCTGAGCCAGGCCGCCGGCTACGGCGTGCCGGCCGACGGCCGCCACCCCCGGTTCGCGCTGGGCGAGTCGCTGGTCGGGCAGGCGGCCGTGGAGAAGAAGACCATCCGGATGGCCGCCGCCCCGCCCGGCTACATCAAGATCACCTCGGGGCTGGGCTCGGCCCCGCCGTCCGACGTGATCGTGCTGCCGGTGCTGTTCGAGGGCAAGGTGCTCGGCGTGATCGAGCTGGCCTCGGTCGGCCGCTTCACCGAGGTGCACCGCGACCTGCTGGAGCAGCTCAAGGAGACCATCGGCGTCACCGTCAACACCATCCAGGCCAGCTCCCGCACCGACGCGCTGCTGGCCGAGTCGCAGCGGCTGGCCCAGGAGCTGCGGGCCCGCTCCGAGCAGCTGCAGGCCCAGCAGGAGGAGATGCAGCGGTCCAACGCCGAGCTGGCCGAGAAGGCGGCCCTGCTGGTGCGGCAGAACAGCGACATCGAGCTCAAGAACACCGAGATCGAGCAGGGCCGCCAGGAGCTGGAGGAACGGGCCCAGCAGCTGGCGCTGGCCTCGCGCTACAAGTCCGAGTTCATGGCCAACATGTCGCACGAGCTGCGCACGCCGCTGAACAGCCTGCTCATCCTGGCCAAGCTGATGGCCGACAACCTGGAGGGCAATCTCTCCGACAAGCAGGTCGAGTTCGCCCGCACCATCCACGCCGCCGGCAGCGACCTGCTGCAGCTGATCAACGACATCCTGGACCTGGCCAAGGTCGAGGCCGGGCATCTCCAGCTGGAGCAGACCACGGTGTCGGTGGTCGACCTGGTGGACTACGTGGAGAAGCTGTGCCGGCCGCTGACCGGCCAGAAGGGGCTGGAGTTCTCGGTGGCCGTCGACACCGACGTGCCCGACGAGCTGCACACCGACGTGCAGCGGCTCCAGCAGATCCTGCGCAACCTGCTGTCCAACGCGGTGAAGTTCACCCAGGAGGGCAGCATCCGGCTGACCATGAAGCAGATGCCGGCCAGCCAGGTCCGCCGGTCCACGCTGCGCGCCGCGCCGGCCCGGATCGCGTTCGCGGTCGAGGACACCGGCATCGGCATCCCGTCCGACAAGCTCGGCGTCATCTTCGAGGCCTTCCAGCAGGCCGACGGCACCACCAGCCGCAAGTACGGCGGGACCGGGCTGGGGCTGTCCATCAGCCGCGAGCTCACCCACCTGCTCGGCGGCGAGCTCCAGGTGCGCAGCGCCCCCGGCCAGGGCAGCGCCTTCGTGCTGTGCCTGCCGGTGACGCCGCCGCCGGCGCTGCTGGCCGCCGCGCCGGACCTGCCCGACGTGGACGAGCTCGAGGAGTCCATGCTGGTCGGCGACCCGATCCCGATGGCCACCGCGCTGTCGCCGACCGCGCCGCGGTTCCACGGCGAGAAGGTGCTCATCGTCGACGACGACCTGCGCAACGTGTTCGCCCTGAGCACCGTGCTGGAGCTGCACGGGCTGCACGTGGTGTTCGCCGACAACGGCGTCGCCGGCATCCGGGCGCTCGAGCAGAACGAGGACGTCGCCCTGGTGCTGATGGACATCATGATGCCCGAGCTGGACGGCAACGCCACCATGGCCGCGATCAGGGACATGTCCGCGCACGCCGACCTGCCGGTGATCGCCGTGACGGCCAAGGCGATGAAGGGGGACCGGGAGAAGAGCCTGGCCTCCGGGGCCAACGACTACGTGACCAAACCGGTCGACACCGACCTGTTGCTCAACCTGATCGGGGCATATCTGGACTACGACGTCGACGAGTCCGAAGATCGGCCGCGGGAGGCGTGACAGGCCACGGCCGCATGCCTAGGGTCGTGGCGTGGGCGCCAGCCGGCCGGTCTTGCTGCTGGACGTGGACGGGCCGCTGAACCCGTACATGGCCAAGGCGCACCGGCGGCCCGTCGGTTACAGCACGTACCGGACCAAACCCAGATCGTGGATCGCGGCCAATCCGCAGCGACCCGCCGCCTTCGTTCGGCCGCTGCGGGTGTGGCTCAACGTCGAGCACGGGGCCCGGCTGCTGGCGCTGCCCTACGACCTGGTGTGGGCCACGACCTGGAAGGACGAGGCCAACGAGTGGATCGGGCCGCCGCTGCACCTGCCCGAGCTGCCCTGGCTGGACTGGCCGCACGAG
>DASWRQ010000132.1:0-8626 GCA_036403095.1 Kutzneria sp.
TCCGCCAGGCGGCTGACGGCTACGAGGGTGCCGAGGGCTCGGCCAAGAAGCTCTGGGGCTGAGACCTTCGTCACGCCCGTATGCGAGGCCCGTGGACCCCGGGACGACCCGTCCTGGGGTCCACGTATGCGTTCCGACCACCCGTTTTGACCCTCACGGGTAGAGGCGGGTATCTTCTTTTGTTGTTGTGCGGTTATGCGGCGCGAGGCTTGCTGCCGCGCGTGCTCCAGCAGTTCGTGAACACGCTGGCGCGCCCCCGCCGCAACAGCACCCCATGACACGAGCGTGGACCTTCGTAGGGTCGCGCTACAGAGTGAGTGACGACGAGGTAGATCCGTGCGCACGTACAGCCCGAAGGCCGGCGAGGTGAACCGCGCCTGGCACGTCATCGACGCCCAGGACGTGGTGCTCGGCCGGCTTGCCACCCAGGTTGCGACGCTGCTGCGTGGCAAGCACAAGCCCATCTACGCCCCGCATGTCGACACCGGTGACTTCGTCGTCATCGTGAACGCCGAGAAGGTGGCGCTCACCGGCAACAAGCGGGACCAGGCCTTCGTGTACCGCCACAGCGGTCACCCGGGCGGCCTGAGCAAGCGCTCCTTCGGCGAGATGCTGGAGAAGCAGCCGGAGCGCCTCGTTGAGCAGGCGATCAAGGGCATGCTGCCGCACACCCGGTTGGGTCGTGCGATGGCCAGCAAGCTCAAGGTGTACGCCGGCCCGGCGCACCCGCACGCGGCCCAGGCGCCGCAGCCGTTCGAGATCACCAAGATCGCCCAGTGACCGAGGAAGTTTCAGTGACCACTCCTGACCACGAGCCCGAGCAGCTCGCCGACGAGGCCGTCGCTGCCGAGGCCACCGAGGCTGTCGACGCCGTCGAGACCCCCGAGGCCGACGCCGCCGAGGCTGTCGAGACCCCCGAGGCCGACGCCGCCGAGGCTGTCGAGACCACCGAGACCGACGCCGTCGCCGAGTTCGACGCCGCCGTCGAGGCGGACGCCGACGAAGAGGCCGCGCCCGCGCCGGCCCCGGTCGCGCTGCCCAACCGACTGATCCAGACGGTCGGCCGCCGCAAGCAGGCCATCGTTCGCGTGCGACTGGTGCCGGGCACCGGCAAGTTCACGCTGAACGGCAAGACCCTGGAGCAGTACTTCCCGAACAAGGTGCACCAGCAGCTCATCAAGGAGCCGCTGGTGACCGTCGAGCGCGTCGAGATGTTCGACGTCATCGGCACGCTCGTCGGCGGCGGCATCTCCGGCCAGGCCGGCGCGCTGCGGCTGGGCATCGCCCGTGCGCTCATCGAGTTCGAGATCGACGACCGCCCGGCGCTGAAGAAGGCCGGCTTCCTGACCCGTGACCCGCGGGCCAAGGAGCGCAAGAAGTACGGCCTGAAGAAGGCCCGCAAGGCGCCTCAGTACAGCAAGCGCTGAGTTTGTAATAACGGCCGACGGGCGGCGTGTGTCTGCGGAAAGCGCAGACCATGTCGCCCGTTGGTGCTTTCTGGGGGCCCGGCCCCCAGGCCCCCACGCCGGGGCTCCGCCCCGGACCCCGAGTCGGTGTGGCGGTTCGGCCTGGCGCGGAAAGCGCAGACCACGCCGCCCGTTGGTGTCTTCTGGGGCCCGGCCCCGGACCCCCACGCCGGGGCGGCCCGGCCCCGGACCCCCACGCCGGGGCTTCCGCCCGGATCCCGCTCGACGTGGCGGCTCCGCCGGCTTGGGCAACCGCCGGCGGCCCTCCTGCGCCTTGTTTGTAGTCTGGCGATCCCTCACGTCCCCGCCCCCGGAGGTAGCAGCGTCCATGTCCCGTCTGTTCGGCACCGACGGCGTCCGCGGTATGGCCAACGCCGACCTGACCCCGGAACTGGCGCTCTCGCTGGCCGCGGCCGCGGCCCGGGTGCTGGCCGAGCACGACACCACGCACCGCCCGGTCGCGGTGGTGGGTCGGGACCCGCGGGCCAGCGGCGAGATGCTGGAGGCGGCGGTCACCGCCGGCCTCACGGCGGCCGGCGCGGACGTGCTGCGACTGGGCGTGCTGCCCACCCCTGCGGTGGCCTTCCTGGTCGCCGCGCTGGGCGCGGACCTGGGCGTGATGATCTCCGCCTCGCACAACCCGATGCCCGACAACGGCATCAAGTTCTTCGCCAAGGGTGGCCTGAAGCTGTCCGACGAGCTGGAGGACGAGATCGAGTCCCGGCTCGGCGACACGGCCGGCCGGCCGACCGGCGCCGGCGTCGGCCGGGTCAGCGACGTGCCGGACGCGGTCAACCGCTACATCGACCACCTGCTCGTCTCCACCCCGCACGACCTGCACGGCCTGCGCATCGTGGTGGACTGCGCCAACGGCGCCGCCTCGACCGCCGCGCCGCAGGCCTACCGCCGGGCCGGCGCCGAGGTGATTGCCATTCACGCCGACCCGACCGGCCTGAACATCAACGACGGCGTCGGCTCCACCCACCTGGACGTGCTGCAGGCGGCAGTGCTGGAGCACGGCGCCGACCTGGGCATCGCCCACGACGGCGACGCGGACCGCTGCCTGGCGGTGGACGGCACCGGCGCCGAGGTTGACGGCGACCAGATCATGGCCGTGCTGGCGCTGGCCCTCAAGGACGCCGGCGAGCTCAAGGACGACACGCTGGTCGCGACCGTGATGAGCAACCTCGGCCTGCACCTGGCCATGAAGGACAACGGTGTGCGCCTGCTCACCACCGCGGTCGGCGACCGCTACGTGGTGGAAGAGCTGCGCTCCGGCGGCTACTCGCTGGGCGGCGAGCAGTCCGGCCACGTGATCTTGCCCTCGCACGCCACCACCGGCGACGGCCTGCTGACCGCGCTGCGCCTGATGGCCCGCGTGGCCGCCACCGGCAAGCCGCTGAACGAGCTGGCCGGCGTGATGCGCCGGCTGCCGCAGGTGCTGATCAACGTGCGGGTGGCCGACAAGGCCGCCGTCGCCGCGGCCGACACCGTGAACCAGGCCGTCGCCGAGGTGACGGCCGAGCTGGGCGAGACCGGCCGCGTGCTGCTGCGCCCGTCCGGCACCGAGCAGTTGGTCCGCGTGATGGTCGAGGCCCCCAGCCAGGACGAGGCGCACGGCGCCGCGACCCGGCTCGCGGAGGTCGTTTCCGCGGTGCGTTGACCGGCGGTCACCAGTTCGGTGATAGCGCCCTGCCCTGTCCGGTTTCTGTAATAGTGTGCGATGCATCGGCATGGACCGCCGGGTGGAACCGAAACGCGCCCCACGGAGTCCGAGTAGTCATCCACAGCAGGGGGCCAGGGGAGGACAAAGATCATGTCGGGCAGCGTCAAGGCCGACGGTGGGGCGATCACGACTCTCGGTTCGTACTTCCGAGATCTCGATGAGACGACCGCAGTGGGATATCGCAACACGCTGGACTCGGTGCACGTCACGGGGGACATCACGGGGAAGTCGTGCCCGCAGGCCGGCGATGCGGCGGCGAAGGCCGTGCAGACCTTGAGCGCCAACATGAAGGACTTCGGTTCGCACGCGGAGGACATCTGCGCCGGATTGAACGCGACCGCGAAGAACTACGCCGACACCGATTCCTCGAATGCCTCGTCGATCTCGTCCGCGGGGGGTAACGCCTGATGGCCAAAACACACGGAAGCCACCACAGCGGTGGCTCCTCGTCGACCCATCACAAGAGCGACACCGGTGGCAGCACCAGCACCACCAAGCCCAACCACCCCAAGAAGGACGACGAGGACACCGGCAGCACGCACCCGAAGGACGACGGCGACGGCAAGAAGGACGATCGCCGTCGCAACGGGCAGAACGGCCAGGACGGCGAAGACGGCCAGGACGGTCGTGGTGGCAACGGGGGCAATGGCGGTAATGGGGGAAATGGCGGCGACGGCGGTGATGGGGGCGACGGCGGCGACGGTGGTGATGGCGGCGAAGGGGGCGACGGCAGCGGCTCCGGCGACACCAGCGGTGGCGACGGCGGGGACCCCGGCGGCGATCTGAGCGGCCGCTCCGACGACGTCTGCGACGCCCACACCGACAAGCGCGACGGCTTCAAGCCCTACATCGAGCTGTACAACCTGTACACCGGCAAGGGCCTCAGCTTCGACAACGACATCGTCAAGCCGTTCGACCAGCCGCGTGGCATCGACTACGGCCAGCTGTCGCAGGCCGCCGACGAGCTCTCGCAGCTGGCCTCGGACTTCGCCGACACCCGCGACGAGATGAACGGCAAGGTCAGCGGGGTCGTCGGCAGCTCGTGGCAGGGTGACGCGGCCAACGCGTTCGGCTCCTACATCCAGCAGTTCGGCAGCAAGTCCCAGACCATCGACAACGACCTGGACACGCTGAGTCAGGCCATCACGTCGAGCACGTCCGCGGCCAAGCAGATCGTCGACGCCTACGGCCAGACGCTGGACCAGATCGACTTCTCCAAGATCCAGTTCGACATTCCGACGATCATCGAGCTGATCGCGGTCTACAAGCTCGAAAAGGGTCTGGACGACCTGGTCAACAAGCTCAAGGACGGTCTGGCCGACCTGATCGGCTTCGACTTCCCGGGCGGCTCGCTGATGGATGCCGCGATGTACGTGTGCTCCACCATCGCCGAGGCCGTGCTGTGGTGCCTGAGCTGGGCCGAGGACCAGTTCCTGAAGTTCATCGCCAGCCTGGTGCAGAAGGTGCTCGACGCCGGCTTCAAGGAGCCGTTCGAGCAGAACCTCCAGCTGCTGCAGCAGGGCTCGAAGACCGCGGACACCGGCATCAAGCAGGCGTTCCAGAGCCTGATCACGACCGCCGAGTCGATCAACAAGAGCCCGTTCGACGGGCTGGCGGCGGTGCCCGAGGGCAAGCCGCAGCCGCCGAAGACCGGTGGCGGACCGCCTCCTGGTGGTGGGCCGCCCCCCGGTGGTGGGCCGCCCCCTGGTGGCGGTGGGCCGCCTCCCGGTGGTGGCGGTCCCGGTGGTGGGCCTGGTGGCGGTGGGCCTGGCGGCGGACCGACGCCGCCGGTGCCGCCACCGACCCCGCCGGTGACGCCGCAGATCCCGCAACCGACCACGGCGCAGTCGGCGGAGTCGGTGAAGATCCAGGACGGCGCCAACACCATCGAGGTGGACAGCCCGGACGGGCAGGGCCACGTCAAGATCAAGGTGGACGACGGCGACGGCAAGCCGGCCAAGACCTACGACGTCGACTTCAGCAAGGTGGCCAACAACCCGGCCGTGGCCGGCCTCGCCGGCCAGCCCGGCGCCGGCGGCCATCCGAATATGCCGGGTCAGACCGGCGTGCCCGGCCAGGGTGGCGTGGGTCAGACCGGTGTCCAGGGCCAGACCGGGGTACCAGGTCAGACTGGCGGGCCGGGCCAGGGTGGCGTCGGCCAGGTCGGCGTGCCGGGGCAGACGCCCGGCCAGCCCGGCATTCCCGGCCAGCCGGGGGCCAACCCGGACGGCTCCATCCCGACGCCGGCCGGCCCGGACGGCAAGGCCGTCATCCACGACGGTGACCTGACCATCACCGCGCAGCAGGGCAAGGTGCCGGGCGAGGTCCAGGTCTCCATCGACGACGGCACCGGCAAGGCGCCGCACACGTACACCATCGACTACAACGACGCCGCCGGCCCGACGGCGTCCCCGGCCGGCACGCACGCAGCCGGCGCGGACCTGGGCCAGGGCGTCGGCCCGCAGCCGAACCCGGGGCAGCCGGTCGGCGCCTCCGGTGGCGCGCACGCGATCGACGAGCCGCTGCACCACGACGCGAGCGCGCTCGGCACCGACCCGACGGCGACCGACACGGGCGGCGCCGACGCCTCGGGCTGGACGATGCCGGACGACACCCCTGCGCACGACACCCAGGCATCCGCCGGCCCGGCGCACGCGCTGCCGGACGACGTGCCGCCGCCGATGCCGGAGCCGGCGTGGACCGCGCCGGCCGCGGCCGACCCGGGCTTCACCTTCGCCCCGACCGACCAGCACGACCAGGGCAACTTCTCCGGCAGCCTGTTCGACAGCCCGGCGGCCACCACCGTCGCGGCCGCGTCGTTCACGCCCGCCGCCGCCGACACCGGCGGCACGTCGGCCTGGACCCTCGGCGGCGACAGCGGCCACGGCATGGTCGGCGACCAGGGCGGCGCGCACCACGCCAGCGCCTGGGACAGCGCGCACAGCGCCGCCCCGAGCATGGGTGGCCAGGCGTCGACCGACCAGGCCAGCGCGCCCGGCGACGCCGGGCTGGCCCAGCTCGGCGGCGCGCACCAGGCCGCGGCCGGCCAGGGCGGTTCGCCGATGGGCGGTGGCATGCCGATGATGGGGGCCATGGGCGGCGGCGGTCACGGCGGTGGCGGCGAGGACCAGGAACGCAGCACGAACGCGGCCTGGCGCACGCCCGGCAGCGTGTTCGACGAGGCCGGCCAGGCCGGCGTGAGCCGGATGAACGGCGTGCTCGGTGACGACGAGGGGAGCCAGCGGTGAGCTATCAGGCGACTGTCGCCGCGGACACCGCGGTCGCGCAGATGCGGCAGCTCCGGACTGACGTCCAGCGTCAGCGCGAGGCGAGCGAGAAGAAGTTCGCCGACGCCAAGCAGGAGAACAAGGAAGCCACGCAGAAGGCCTTGGCCGAGGCCAAGGCCAAGCGCGAGGCCGCCGCCGAGGGCCGGCCGGTTTCCCGTCCGGTGCAGGAGGTTCGCGAGGAGAAGTACACGTTCTTCGACAGCGAGGACGAGTTCAACCCGCCGGCCGCGCCGACGTTCCAGATGCCCGAGGTCACCCCGCCGCCGCGGCCGACGCCGCGACGGACCGCGCGTCCGGTCTACGACGACGATGACGACGACTACTCGAACCAGAGCTGGATGGAATAGCTAGCCCCGCGTGCGGGCCGTCGTCGGACGGCCCGCACGCTGGTATGTGACGGGTGCTCGCTTCACGTCGCCGTACAGCAGCTCGTCGTAGGTGCGGTCGCCGGTCAACTGCCGCAACAGAAACGCGGTGATGACCGCCTTGGCCACGGTCTGCGTCCTGGCCTCGCCGCGACCGCTCAACAGCAGTTCGCTCCAGTGCCGGCCCTCGGCGAAACCGAGGTGGTTGGCGCCGGGAATGGTCCGCGTCTGCACCGGACCGCCCCAGTTCTGGGCGATGGCCTCGGCGTGGCCGACCGGCGGCGAGATCAGGTCCTCCTCGGCCGCGAGGTGCACGGCCGGCATCAGGCACAGCCGGGCCGCGTCCACCGCCGACGGCAGCGTTTCCGAAGCGGCGACAGTGAAAACGCCGCGCACCCGCTCGTCCTCGGCCGCCGCCAGCACCGCCGCGCCGCCGCCGGCCCCGTGGCCGCCGACGGCCAGCTTGTCGGCGTCCACGCCGACGTCGCCGTCACCCAGCCACACGCCCGACACCACGTCCAGCGCCGTGCGCAGGTCGGCGGCGAACAGCCGGGCCGACGCCAGCGGGCCGCGATGGGTGGCCGGCGCCGCGACCACGACGCCCCATGACGCGAGGTGTCGGAACAGGCCGAGGTAGCGGTGTGGCGGCTGGAGCCAGCCGTGTCCGAAGGCCACCGCGGGCAGGCCGTGGCCGCCGCGCGGGGTGAACAGAGTGCCGGGCAGCCCGACCAGGGCCAGATCGCCGCGCCGCACGCCGTGCGGACCGGGCCGGCTGAGCTCGGTGAGCGCCTGCTTCGCGGTCAACGGCTTGCGTCGCGCCATACCCCGGACCGTACCGGATCACGGGTTTTCGGCGTGGTCGGAGGCGCCGGCGGAGGCGCCGGCGCCGCGTGTTCCCGGCCTCGCGTCGAATGATCAGTATTGGTCTACACCAAATTGATTCCGATCAGACCTCTGACCAGCTGTGACGGGAACCAACCCGGCCGCTCGCAACCGGTTGGTGGTCTAGCTACCCTCTACCGTCGTGTGTGGAATCGTGGGTTACACCGGCCATCGCCCGGCACTGGACGTCGTCCTCGACGGATTACGCCGGTTGGAGTACCGGGGATACGACTCGGCGGGCGTCGCCGTTCTCGACGGCGACGGTGGGCTGGCGGTCGAGCGCAAGGCCGGCCGGCTGGCCAACCTGGAGGCGCGGCTGGACGAGGTCGGCCGGGACAACCTGGCCGGCGGCACCGGCATGGGCCACACCCGGTGGGCCACCCATGGCGCGCCGGTCGACCGCAACTCGCACCCGCACCGGGACACCAGCGGCCGGATCGCCGTGGTGCACAACGGGATCATCGAGAACTTCGCCCAGCTGCGGGCCGAGCTGGAGGCCGACGGCGTCGAGCTGGCCAGCGACACCGACAGCGAGACCGCGGCCCACCTGGTCTCCCGGATCTACGACGGCGACCTGGCCGCGGCCGTGCGGACCGTGTGCCGCCGCCTGGAGGGCGCGTTCACGCTGGTCGTGACCCACGCCGACGAGCCGGACAAGGTGGTCGCCGCCCGGCGCTCCTCGCCGCTGGTCGTCGGCGTCGGCGTCGGCGAGACCTTCCTGGCCTCCGACGTCGCCGCGTTCATCGAGCACACCCGCAACGCCGTCGAGCTGGGCCAGGACCAGGTCGTCGTGATCACCAAGGACGGCTACGAGGTCACCGACTTCCACGGGGAACCGGTGGTGGCCAAGCCGTTCGAGGTCAACTGGGACCTGTCGGCCGCCGAGAAGGGCGGCCACGA
>DASWRQ010000133.1:0-10818 GCA_036403095.1 Kutzneria sp.
TCCCGCCTTCGCCGGTTCGGCGGGCGTGCCGGTGACGGAGAGGAATCCCGCCTCGCTCTGGATCAGCAGGTCGTAGGCCTTGCGGTCCCGGTACGGCCCGTCCGACCCATAGCCGGAGATGTCACACGTGATCAGCCGCGGGTACTGCTCGACCAACGCCGCCGACCCGAATCCAAGTCGACCGACAGCACCAGGAGCGAGGTTCTGGACGAAGACGTCGGCTCGAGCGATCAAGGCCCGCAGCACGTGGGCGTCCTGCTTGAGGTCCAGGTCGACGCTCTCCTTGCCGCGGTTGAGCCAGACGAAGTGGCTGGACTGCCCGTGCACGGCCTGGTCGTAGCCGCGGGCGAAGTCGCCGACCCCGGGCCGTTCGATCTTGATGACCCGAGCGCCGAGGTCGGCCAGTTGTCGGGTCGCGAACGGAGC
The DNA here is from genome assembly GCA_036403095.1 of Kutzneria sp. Lineage (GTDB taxonomy): Bacteria > Actinomycetota > Actinomycetes > Mycobacteriales > Pseudonocardiaceae > Kutzneria. The sequence continues at coordinate 427 of DASWRQ010000133.1, forward strand.
GGCGACGGCCTGCTCCACGGCGACGACCACGAGCCCGGTCAGCGGTCCTGGCATCAGCACCTCCCTGATCACGGCAATCCTGGTCACCGGCAATCCTGATCACCGGCAATAATGGACCCGTGACGCGAATCCTGATCATCGGCGGCGGCATCGCGGGCACGTCGGCGGCGCTGGCCGCGCACAAGGCGGGCATCGAGGCGACCGTGTTCGAGGCCCATCCGGACAGCGGCGCGGACATCGGAGCGTTCCTCACGCTGGCCAGCAACGGCATGATCGCGCTGGCCCAGCTGGACGCGGCCGAGGCGATCGCCCAGGTGGGCTTCCCGCTGACCTCGATGCGCATCACCTCGAACACCGGCGCTGTGCTCGGCGTCACACCGATCGGCGAACAGGTCGACCCGCTCAAGCACTACCGCTGCATCGGCCGGGCCGAACTGGGCGCGGCCCTGCGAGCTGAGGCGACCCGCCGCGGCATCGAGATCGTGCACGGCAAGCGCCTGGCCGGCGTCGATGACGGCACGGTGACCTTCACGGACGGCAGCACGGCCACCGGTGACCTGATCATTGGGGCCGACGGCCTGAACTCCACGGTCCGTCAGCTGTTCGCGCCGACCACACCCCGTTACGCCGGCCAGCGCGTCTTCTACGGCTACACCGCCGACGCCAAGCCCGACCACGAGCCGGGCCGGATCGACATGGTCCGTGGCAGTGGCGCGGCGATGGGCTACACGGTGTCGCCGGCGGGGGAGACGAACTGGTTCTGCCGGGTGGCCGACGCCGAGCTGACGGCCGACGAGATCGTCGCCGGCACGCCGGAGCAGTGGCGGGCGGCCCTGTTGCCGCTGGTCGAACCGGACGCGACGCCGGCGGCGGAGATCATCGCGGCCACGACCGACCGGCTGATGGTCACCAACGCCAAGGACCTGCCGGAGGGCATGCCGTGGCGGTCCGGCCGCCTGCTGTTGATCGGCGACGCCGCGCACGCCGCCTCCCCGGCCACGGGTCAGGGCGCGTCGATGGCCATCGAGGACGCGGTGGTGCTGGGCAAGGCCCTGCGCGACCTCGGCGTGACCGACGCGGCGCTGGACGCCTACGAGGCGTTGCGCCGGCCTCGGGTCGAGCAGAACATCGCCACGAGTGCCCGGTTCACCGCGGCGCGCACGCCGTCCCAGGCCCCGCCGCAGGGCCGGCCTGCCCCGTCGGCCGACACGGACCTGATGGCGCAGCTGGACTGGTCGCGATCGATCTGATGTTGTGGCCGGATTCCGGTATCTCGGCGCGGAGGGGCAACTCCTCTGAGCCGCGGGGCCTCGGCCGCTACGATGTCCCGTCCTGCCGCAGGTAGGGTCGAGGCACGGGTGCAGGAGAGGGAGCGCCGTTGTCAGTGGCACCGACGCGCTGCGAGACGTGCGGGAACGAGTTGCCCTCGCGCGGCGACGGACCGGGTCGACCGGCTCGGTTCTGCTCGCCTGCCTGCCGCCAGCGGGCCTACCGGCAGCGCAGCGGTGACCCCCAGCCCGAGGACACCGGCGTCGAGCCGCAGGCCACGGCCGCGCGCCGGCTGCCGGCCAGCCGGGACGCCTTCATCGGCCGCGTCCAGGAGCTGACGGACACCGGCGCTTTGTTGCGCCGGGCCCGCCTGGTCAGCCTGGTCGGCCCCGGCGGCGCCGGCAAGACGCGGCTGGCCACCGAGTACGCGGCGCGCGCGGCGGCCACCTACCCGGACGGCGTCTGGATCGTCGAGCTGGCCCCGTTGACCAGCGATCACCTGCTGGCGCCGACGATCGCGTCCGCGCTGGGCGTGCGGGAGCAGGCCGGCGAGGACCTGGTCGACACGGTTGTCCTTGCGCTGCAAGGCAAGCGAGCCCTGCTCGTGATCGACAACTGCGAGCACCTCGTCGACGCGAGCGCCTCGATGGCCGACGCCCTGCTGACCGGCTGCCCGCAGCTGCGCGTGCTGGTCACCAGTCGGGAATCCCTTGACCTGCCGGGCGAAACCGTGTTGCGGGTCGGGCATCTCTCGCTGCCCAACGAGGTCGTGTCCTCGCGGTCGGACGCCGTGCAGCTGTTCGTGGAACGGGCCCGCCTGCTCCGCCCGGACTTCGAGTTGACCGACACGAATCGCCCGGTCGTCGCGGAGATCTGCGTACGGCTGGACGGCATCCCGCTGGCGATCGAGCTGGCCGCGCGGTGGGTGCGAGTGCTGTCGGTGGAGGAGATTCTCGCGCGCCTGGACGACCGGTTCGAGCTGCTGTCCCGTGGCCCCCGCACGGCCGCGACCCGGCACCGCGACCTGCGGGCGACCATCGAGTGGAGCTACGAGCTGCTCGACGACACCGAGCGGGAGGCCCTGCGCCGCCTGTCGGTGCTGTCCGGCGACTTCAGCCTGGACTCGGCCGGCGCGGTCTGCGGCATCTCCGCCCCGCGTACGCTGCGGCTGCTGGCCGACCTGGACGCGAAGTCCCTGGTCGTGGCCGTGCCCGGGATGGTGCAGCGGTTCCGCCAGCTGGAGTCGATCCGGCTGTACGCGCGGGAGAAGCTGGTTGAGGCCGGCGAGGTCGACGAGACCACCGAGCGGCTGGTCGGCTGGCTGACCTCGCTCGGCGAGTCGCACTACGTGGACCAGATGTTGCTCACCGTGCACGACGACGGCCCCAAGGTCGACGACGAGCGCGACAATCTGTTGCAGGCCGTGGAATGGGCGACGTCGCGCCGCGACGAGCGCCTCGCGGTGCTGGCCGCCGCGCTCGGCGGCGCCTGGCGGCGGCAGGGGCACACGGTCCAGATCCGCAAGTTGCTCGAGGCCGCGCTGACGATCACGAAGGCCGACAATCCGTACCGCAGCCTCGCGCTGATCGAGTTGGGCTGGTTCAACTTCACCGCGGGGGACTTCGAGCGGACTCTTGAGCTGTGCGTCGAGGCGATGGCGTTGGAGGAGTCGCGCGGGCGACCGGTGGTGCTCGGGCGCAACTCGACCCTGCTCTCCATGGCCTACCAGGCCGTGGGCGACCTGGAGCGCAGCGTGCGGTGCGCCGAGCGCTGCGTGGAGTTGGTGCGGCCGCGGGGCCGCCCGTTGGACACCGCGGTCGCATTGCACAATCTCGGCTACGGGGCACTGGCTGGCGGCGATCTGGCGCGGGCGGCGGAGCTGATCGAGCAGTGCCTGCCGGTCTACCTGGAGCTGGCCGATCCCGTGAAGCGGATGGAGATCCTGCACTCGGCCGGCGGGATCGCCCTGGAGCGCGGAAAGATCGACCAAGCCGCTGGCTACTTCCTGCGCAGCGTCGAGGTCTGCCCGGCGGCGGGCGAGCCGGCCACGTATCCGGTGGAGGGGCTGGCGATCGTCGCCGCGCTGACCGGCGAGCCGAAGCGCGCGCTGCTGCTCGGCACGGCGATGGCGGCGCAGCTGCGGAAGTGGCGGGTGCGCCGGGAACCGTTCTGGCAGGGGCATGTCGAGGCCGCGATGGCCACCGCGCGGGCGGCGCTGAGCGCGCAGGCCGCGCGGGAGGCCACCGAGGCCGGTGAGCGGATGACCCTGGAACAAGCGATCGCGTACTCGCTGCGGGCGCCACTGGCCGACGAGGACGACTCGCCGCTGTCGCAGCGCGAGTGCGACGTGGCCATGCTGACCGCGGAGGGTCTGACCAACCGGGAGATCGCCGGCCGGCTGTCGATCTCCGAGCGGACCGTGGAGACGCACCTGCTGCACATCCGCACCAAACTCGACCTGCGCACCCGCGCCCAGGTGGCGGCCTGGGCGGTGGAGCAGGGCCGGGTTTCGTCACGCCCCTGAGCCCTGTGGGTTTCCCCGATGTCGGGGGCCCGGCGATGGTTGAGACTAAAACCATGGCTAGGGGTGAAAAGGTCGTCCGGGCGTTGTACCAGCAGCACGGGACCGCGCTGATGGCGTACGCGAGCAGACTGACCGGCGGGCGCCAGGCCTGGGCCGACGACGTCGTCACGCAGACCCTCGTGCGCGCCGCCACGGCCACCGACCTGGGCAAAGGGGTGCAGGCGCGGCTGTGGCTGTTCCGCACCGTCCAGGATGTGGTCGGCGAGGGCACCGACTCCGTGGTGCCGGTGGCGCAGCGCCGCCAGCTCGCCGTCGCCGACGCGCTGTTCGCGCTGCCGCCCCGGCACCGTGACGTTTTGGTCGCCCCGCAGCCCGGGGCGGCTGCCACCAAGGGCGCTCTCGCGGCGCTGCACGCCTTCAAAGCCGCACTCGCGGCCCGGGGCGTGACGAAATCAGGTCTCGACGATCTGCTTGCCGAGCGGCAGCAGTGACACCGGGATCAGCTTGAAGTTGGCGACGCCGAACGGAATGCCGATGATCGTGACGCAGAGCAGAAAGCCGGTGACGAGATGACCGAGTGCCAGCCACCAGCCGGCCACCACGATCCAGATGATGTTGCCCAGCAGCGCCCCCGCGCCCGCGGTCGGCTTGTCGACCAGGGTGCGGCCGAACGGCCACAGGGCGTAGGTGGCCATCCGGAACGACGCGATGCCGAACGGGATCGTGACGACCAGCACGCAGCAGATCAGACCGGCCACCGCGTAGCCCAGGGCCATCCAGAAGCCGGACAGCACCAGCCAGATCAGGTTCAGCAGGGTCTTCATGCCCCCATCCTGCCCGGCCGGCGCCGGCGGCGGGGTGACCGCGGACGAGGTCCAGGGTCATTTCAGGGTCGGCGTCAGGGTGGTGGCCCCGACTGGTCAGCGCGCCAGCAGCTGATCGAGGAACGACCGGTAGCCGCGCAGGGCCAGCCGGAGATCCTCGGTCTCGGCGCCCGACCCCTGCTGCCACTGGTTCTCGAGCAGGTGCTTGCGCTCGCTGAACGCTGAGGCCAGCGACTGCATCAGCTCGGCGACGAGCACGTCCGCGTCCTGCACGGCCCGCTTCGGATCGTCGACGAAGCTGGTCTGGACCTCGCTCCAGCGGGCCCGGAACCGGGTGGCGTCGGCCTCGTCGAACAGCACGTCGGCCGCCGCGTGGCCAGGTTGCTGCTGGTCGCCGCTGGTGGCGCCGCGGGTGTCGTCGGCGTGCTGGTCGACCAGCGTGGTGTCGGCCGGCCGGGCCGTCTCGTCGATGGTGGTGATCCGGTCGTCGTCGTGCTCGTCGTCGCGCAGGTGGTCCTGGTCGTACAGACGGTCCTCCACGTCTGCCCGGTCAGTGTCGGTCCGGTCGTCAGTGTCCGCCCGGTTCTCGACATCGGCCCGGCCGTCCGTGTCGAAGTGGTCGTCGGCGTCGACGCGGTCGGACTCGACGCGGTCGGCGTCGGTGCGGTCGGAGTCGATCGGGTCCGTCTCGGCGCGAGGCTCGTCGATGCCGGCCCGCGTCGAATTGGCGATGTCCTCGGTGGTGACGTTCTCGTGCTGGCGCATCACTTGCTCCTCTCCGTGGTGGCGTGGTCGAGCAGGTCCTCGACGATCGTGCGGTAGTGCCGCATGGCGTTGCGCAGGTCCTCTGTGGACGGTGCGTCCTCGTCGCCGCGGCTGGAGATGCCGTGGGCGATGCGGTAGCTGTCGAGCACCGAGCCGTGTTCCACGGACAGGTCGGCGATCTGCTGCTCGGTGCCCTCGACCGGGTAGCCGCGCTCGCGCATGATCTGTCCGACCAGCTCGTCGGCCCGGCGGACCGCGCCGCGCGGCGAGTCCACGAACTGCTCCTGGGCCCAGGTCCAGTCGCGCAGGTAGCCCTCGCGGCTCTCCTCGCTCAGCGGGCGCAGCTCGAACTTCTGGTGCCGGCGCTGGCGTTCCTCGAGCTCCTGCTCGGCGGCGCGGCGATCGCCCTTGTCCCGCACCAGGTGGTCGTACTCCGGGCCGAACTTGGCCTGAAGTTGGCGGCGCTTCAGGTAGGGCAGCGCGACCAGCGCGCCCACCAGCAGCACGACGACGACTACGACCACGATGACGATGGCTGTGGTCGACATGGCTTCCTCCTTCATCGGTGTGACCACCGATTGCCCGGTTCTGCCGTCGCGAAACGCGCTTTGGGCCGGACCGGAGGGGGAGTGCGGCCAGGGGGAGCAGCCGGCGCTGCGCCGGCTGGTGGCTTACCGGCAGGTACGCCGCTGTCTGCCGGCGAGCTGGGCGAACACGCGGGCGGCACGGTTGTACGCGGAGGGTGAGAATCCCTTGAGCAGCCCCGTTCGCGTGCCGTCGGTCGGGTCGGGTAGCGCCGCCAGGCAGTGCTCGTTGAGCGGAACTACAGTGCGGGCAACGGAAGTCGGCTCGGCTACGTCTTCACGCGTCAACTCACAGCACGTACGAGCCGATCAGCTGACTGATCTGTCGGATGTCGGACTCGCCGCGGAACTCGAGGCGGACCTTGCCCAGGCCGCTGAACCACAGGTCCAGCTCGGCGTCGAGGTCGAAGTGGCCGGCGGTCTCCACCGAGAACGCCTGGATCTTGCTGTAGGGCAGCGAGGTGTAGTCCCGCTTCTTGCCGGTCATGCCCTGCACGTTGACCGCGATCACCCGCTTGTTGGTGAACACGACGAAGTCCCGCACCGTCTTGAACGCCAGATGCAGCTGCTCGCCGGGCACGATGAGCGGCTCGACGCTGCCGGCGATGTCCCGCGGGTCGATGCGGGCCAGCTTGAGCAGCGTCGCCTTCTCGAAGTCAATCATGCACCGAGGGTAACGAGGACGCCGGTTATCATGGGCGGAAATCGGGACATTCGGGAAGGGGCCATGGCTGCTGTCCCCGTGGTCGTGCTGGCCGGTTTTCTCGGCGCGGGCAAGACGACTCTGCTCAACCACCTGCTGCGGGCCAGTGGCGGCACGCGGATCGGGGTGGTGGTCAACGATTTCGGCGCGGTCAACATCGACGCGATGGCGGTCGCCGGACAGGTGGACGCGATGGTGTCGCTGTCCAACGGCTGTGTGTGCTGCGTGACCGACGAGGGCGGTCTCGACGACGTGCTGGGCAAGCTGACCGGCGCGGTGGACGTGATCGTGGTGGAGGCCAGCGGCATTGCCGAGCCGCAGGCCGTGGCCCGGCAGGTGCTGGGCAGCGCCGATCCCTCGGTCGACTACGGCGGCCTGGTCGAGGTGGTGGACGCCGTCGAGTTCACGGCCACCCGCGCGCGACATCCGGAGCTGGACAAGCACCTGGGCGTGGCCGACCTGGTGGTGCTGAACAAGGTCGACCGGGTGGACGCGGCCGAGCTGGCCGAGGTGCTCGCCGTGGTGACGGAGCTGGCCGAGGGCAGCGCGATCGTCACCACGGAGCACGGGCGGCTCGATCCCGGCCTGCTGTTCGACCGGCGCGAGCGGCCGAAGCCGGCCCAGCTGTCCTTCGACGACCTGGCGGACCACAGCCACCACGTGCACGCGGCGTACCAGAGCATCGTGTTCGAGTCCGACGAGCCGATGCATCCCGAGCGGCTGGTGGCCTTCCTGGACAGCCGCCCCGAGGGCGTGTTCCGGATCAAGGGCTTCGTCCACTTCGGACCGCACGGCAGCTACGAACTTCAGGTGGTCGGCGGCTTCCTGCGCTTTCGGCTCACCCGATCGGGCAGGGATCGCACGAGCCTGGTGTTGATCGGCGTCGACATGAGCGGGCTGGAAGAACAGCTGGTCGGCTGCGTGGGGGAGGGCGACGAGCGGGCGATGTTCGCGGTGCACCGGCACACCGAGTCCTGAACTCGTTATTCAACAGCTGTTGAGTTTATCGCCGCGCGGTCCTAACCTCGGGTCATGCCAACGCTGACCTTGGACTTCACCCGGATCGACGGCACCATGCTGGCCACGGTCGGCGGCAAGGCGGCCAACCTCGGCGTGCTCACCGGGGCGGGCCTGCCGGTGCCGCCCGGCTTCTGCGTCAGCACCGAGGCGTACCGGCGGGTGGCCGCCGGCGTGCCGCTGGACGAGGTGCGGGCCGCGCTGCTCGCGGTGGAGATACCGGCCGACATCGCCGACGAGATTCGCACCCGCTACCGGGAACTGGGCGCGGACGCCCCGGTCGCCGTGCGCTCGTCGGCCACCGCCGAGGACCTGCCGTTCGCCAGTTTTGCCGGCCAGCAGGACACTTTCCTCAACGTCGTCGGCGTCGACAGCGTGCTGGACGCCGTCCGCCGGTGTTGGGCGTCGCTGTGGACCGACCGCGCCGTCGCCTACCGGGAGAGCAACGGCATCGACCACAACGTCGTCGAGCTGGCCGTGGTTGTGCAGCTCATGGTCGACTCCGCGGTGGCCGGTGTGCTGTTCACCGCCAATCCCGTCACCGGCCGGCGGCGCGAGGCCGTGATCGACGCCAACGCCGGCCTGGGGGAGACCGTGGTGTCTGGCTCGGTCAACCCCGATCACTTCGTGGTCGACACCGCGTCGGGTCGGATCCTCCAGCGACGCCTGGGGGACAAGAAGATCGCCATCCGGTCCGTCGCCGGCGGCGGCACGCGGGAGGTTGTGCTCGACTCCGCCGAACCGTGCCTGTCGGACGAGCAGATCCTCGAGCTGACCGCGCTCGGCGACCGGGTCGAGCGGCACTACGGCAGCCCGCAGGACACGGAGTGGGCCATCGACGCGGACGGGAAGGTGTGGCTGACCCAGGCCCGTCCGATCACGACGCTCTACCCCGTGCCCGACAGCCCGTCCAACGACGGCCGCGGCCGGCACGCCTACCTCTGTGTTTCCGTTGCGCAGGGCCTGTATCGGCCGATCACGCCGATGGGCATCGCCTCGTTCCGGCTCATCGCCAGCGGCGGCCGTCGCATGTTCGGGCTGCCGGTGCCCGATGCCCTGGCCGGGCCGGCGTTCTTCTCCGACGCCGGCGAGCGCGTGTACGTCGACGCCACCGCGATCTTGCGCAGCCGCCTGGGCCGGTTCATCGTGCCGAAGATCTTCGATGTCATGGAGGCGCGGACGGCCGCCGCGATGCGGTCGCTGTTCGACGACCCCGACCTGTCGGTGCGGCCCGGAGCGCTGCGCGCCGCCCGGCACATCCTGAAACTGGCGCTGCGTATGGGTTTCCCGTTCCGGCTGGTCGAGGCGATGCTGCGGCCGGCGGCGGCCGAGCGGCGGCTCGACGGCGTGGGCGGACGGCTGGTGGCCCTCGGGACCCTGACCGGCGAGCACGATGCACGGACCAGGCTGGAGCACGTGATCCGGGTGCTGCCGGCGGTCCCGACGATGCTGCCCAAGGCGCTGCCGGTGCCGCTGGCCGGGTTCATCACGCTGGCCTTCGCCCGCCGGCTGCTCGGCGGCGGCGAGGGGCTGGAGACCGTCCTTCGTGGACTCCCGCACAACGTCACCACCGAGATGGACCTGGAGCTGTGGCGGGTGGCGACCGAGCTCCGGGGCACCGGCGTCGACCTGTCCTCCGGAGAGATTCCACCTGCGGTGCAAGGGTTCCTGGACCGCTACGGGCACCGGGCGGTCGCCGAGATCGACCCGGGCATGCCGCGCTGGTCCGACGACCCGGCCCACATCCTCGGCGTACTGGCCAACTACCTGCGCCTCGACGACCTCGATGCCGCCCCGGACGTCCAGTTCCGGCGGGGCGCGGCCGAGGCCGAGGCGATGATCCAGTCGTTGTCCCGCAAGGCCGGCGGCCTGCGCGGGCGGCTGGTCGGCTTCGCCCTGCGCCGGACCCGGCGGCTGGCCGGGCTGCGCGAGACCCCGAAGTTCTTCCTGATCCAGTTCCTGGCCCAGATCCGCCGCCAGCTTCAGCACGTCGGCGCGGAGCTGACCGACGCCGGCCGGCTCGACCGCGCCGACGACGTCTTCTTCCTGTCGCTCAAGGACTGCCGGGAAGCCTTGGACGGGAAGGATTTCCGGGAGATCGTCGCCGACCGCCACGAGTCGTACGACCGGGAGCTGCGCCGCCGGCGGGTGCCGCAGATGCTGCTGTCCGACGGCACCGACCCGGAAGCCGTCGCCGCACCGCCGGCCGACGGGGCCATGGTCGGCACCGCCGCCTCCACCGGTCACGTCACCGGGATCGCCCGCGTGGTGCTGGATCCCGTCGGCGCGCACCTCGAACCCGGCGAGATTCTGGTTGCCCCGTCGACGGATCCGGGTTGGACGCCGTTGTTCCTCACCGCCGGCGGGCTCGTGATGGAGATGGGCGGCGCCAACTCTCATGGCGCGGTCGTCGCCCGGGAGTACGGGATTCCGGCGGTGGTCGGCGTTCCGGACGCCACGCACCGCATCGCCACTGGCGACGAGATCACCGTCGACGGGGCGGCGGGGACGGTGTCGCTGCTTCCCGGAGCCGACCGAACTCCGCCGCCAGCGCCGGCAGTTGCCAGTGGGCGTTGAGGCCACTGGGATTGGGCAATACCCACACCCGGGTGTCGCCGATGGTCTTGTCCTGCAAGCCAACCACGGCCTTCGGTGCGGCGAAGGCGGTCCGATAGGCGCCGACACCAACCACGGCAAGAAACTTCG
>DASWRQ010000134.1:0-3657 GCA_036403095.1 Kutzneria sp.
CACACATAATGCGCGTTTCGAATACACCCCTGATGCTGGGAAGGACGCCTTCCCGGCATGGGTCAGCGACGGACTCGGTAGGTGAGGTGGGTGACGCCCTGGCCCTCGACGACCGTCGGGCCGTCCAGCTGCACCGGGCCCTTGGCCAGCTCGCCGAAGAACGGGATGCCCTGGCCCAGCACCACCGGCACCAGGTCGACCTGCACGGCGTCGAGCAGGCCGGCGTCCAGGCACTGCCGCACGATGGTCGGGCTGGCCACGGCCACGTTCTTCGCGCCGGCAGCGGCCTTGGCCTGGGCGACGGCGCTCTCGATGCCGTCGGTGACGAAGGTGAACGGGGCCTCGGGGTGGGCCCAGTCGGCCGGCTCGTGGTGGGTCACGATGAACACCGGCACGCCCATCGGGTGCATGCCGTTCCAGCCGCTGGCCAGGTCGAACAGCCGGCGGCCGCCGATCAGGGCGCCGATGGTGGCCAGGCCGTGCCGCAGCACGCCGGCGCTGGCCTCGGAGGTGCGGAAGGTGGCCCACTCGACCGCGGTCGGCACGGCCACGTCGCCGCTGCCGTACCAGCCGAAGACCTGCTCGATGCCGTCGTCGGGGTCGGCGACGAAGCCGTCGAGCGACATGGACATGTTGGCGATGACCTCGGACATCGTGTGCTCCCTGAGTCGTTGTCGTTGCTGGTCAAAGCCTCGCCGAGCGGAGTGGCCGATAGATCTGCCAGGTGGCCGACATGGCCGCCGCGGGTGGCTGATATCGCCACGCCTGGCAGGATGACCAGGCATGTCCGTGACGTACCTGGTCGCCGATCTCGACCCGCTCGGCGCGGCCGGTCCGAACGACCCGGCGCAGGCGACGCGAAGACGGCTGGAGCTGCTGCTGGATGCGACCAACGGCGCTTTCGCGTCACCCGTGGCGGCCCTCGACGCCGCCACCGAGCTGCGCAGGGCCTTCGCCGAGGAGGACGAGCCGCACGCCGGGCGTCTGCGCATCGCCCTGCACACCGGCGAGGAGGGCGAGCCCACCATCCGCCGGGCCCGGCGCCTGTGCGAGATCGCCAACGGCGGCCAGACGCTGCTGACCGCGGCCACCGCCGCCGGGCTGCGACGAATGCGGCTTTACGACCTCGGTGTGCACCGAATGCGGGATCTCATGTCACCGATCCGCCTGTACGCGGTCGACGACGACACGCCGCCGCGCTCGCTCGACCAGGTGCCGAACAACCTCCCGGTGCAGTTCACCACCTTCGTCGGCCGGCAGGCCGAGCTGTCCGCGCTGCGCACCCTGCTGCTCGGCGAACGCCTGGTCACGCTGGCCGGACCGGGCGGCAGCGGCAAGACCCGGCTGGCCGCGCAGCTGGCCGCCAACCACTCCGAGTTCTGGCCCCAGGGCGCCTGGTGGGCGGACCTGTCCGAGATCACCGACCCGGCGCTCGTCGCCGACGCGGTGGCCGACGCCGTCGGCGCCCTGGTCGGCTCCGGCCGCCTCGCGCCGCAGCTGCGCACCAGCCGGCTGCTGCTCGCCGTGGACAACTGCGAGCAGGTGCTGGACGGCGTCGCCGAGCTGGCGGCCGAGTTGCTGCGCAGCTGTCCCGAGGTGACGGTGCTGGCCACCAGCCGCGAGCCGCTCGGCATTCCCGGCGAGGTCGTGTGGCGGGTGCCGCCGATCGCCACCGACGAGGCGCAGGCCCTGTTCGTCGAGCGCGCCCGGCTGGTCGTGCCGGGGTTCGAGCCGGACGAGGCGAGCCGCACGGCCGTGGCGTCCATGTGCGAGCGCCTCGACGGCATGCCGCTGGCCCTGGAGCTGGCCGCCGCCTGGCTGCGCACGCTCACCCCGCAGCAGATCGAGGCCGGCCTCGACGACCGGTTTTCCCTGCTCACACGCGGTCCACGGGGCGTCGCGAGCCGGCAGCAAACGCTTGCGGCCTCCGTGCAGTGGAGTCACGACCTGCTCGACGACACCGAACGCACGGTGTTCCGCCGCCTCGCGGTGTTCCACGGCGGATTCACCCTTGACGCCGCACGAGCCGTCGGCGATCGGGATGTGCTCCTGACGTTGGCCGGACTTGTCGACAAATCGCTCGTCGTCGCCGAGGACGGCCGTTACCGCCTGCTGGAGACGATCCGCGAGTATGCCTTGGCCCGCCTGAGCGAGGCCGGTGAGGAGGAAATGACGCGCGACCGTCACCTGGACCACTTTCTCGCCTACGTGACCGAGGATTCCTCGCCGGACAAGGATTCCTGGCGCGTCCGGATGCGGGCCGAGTACGGAAACCTGCGCGCCGCCCTGGAGTGGGGATTGACCGCCGAGGATCCGGCCAAGGGGCGTCGGCTCGCGGCCGGGCTGCCGTGGCTGTGGCATCTGCACGGTCCCGGCCACGAGGGCATCGATTTCCTGCGCCGAGCCGTGGATCGGGCGCCCGAGGACACCTCGCCGTTGCAGTCGAGGCTGCTCACCGGCATCGCGCTGGTCACCGATGTCGTCGGGCCGGTCGATCTGGGCTTCGACGTGCTGGACCGGGCGCTGAAGTTCGCCGCCGACGAGCGCGATCGGGGGCTGCCGCTGGTGTTGCGGGGCGTCGGCCGGATCTTCGGCGACCTGGACGACGCGTGGCGGCAGAGCCTGGCCGCGCTGGCGTCGGCCGAGATCTCCGGCGACGAGTTCGTTCGGGATTCTTCCCTTGCGCTGCAAGGCATTGTGCTGCACCTACGGGACGATCACGAGCGGGCCGTGCCGCTGCTCGCCACTGCTGTCGCCGAGCTGCTCCGGCGCGGCGACCGGGGCGTGGCCGCGACCGCGCTCTGTTTCCGGGCATCGAGCGCGTTGCTGACCGGCGAGCTCGACCTGGCCCGGGATCTCGCCGAGGAAGCCGTCCGGATCGCCGCGCCGCTGGGCGACTACAACCGGGTCGGCACCACGCGCAGCATGCTCGCGACCGTGCACAGCTTCACCGGCGACACCGACGCCGGCCTGGCGCTGATGGAACCCGTGCTCACTCTTGTCCGCAACGCCGAACGGCCTGTGGTCGTGCCGGGCATGGCCGTCGCGATGGGCAGCCTGCACCTCGCCCGGTCCGAGTTCGCCGAGGCCGAGCCGTGGCTTCGCGAGGCTGCCTCGCCGACCGAGCACGTCACCTGCATCGCCGTCCAGTCGTTGCCGCCGCTGGCCGCCGCCCTCATCGGCCTCGACCGTCGCGACGAGGCGTCGGCGCTGCTCGACCGGGCCGTCAGCATGGCCGGTGAGCTGCGCATGCAGCGCGTACTTGCCGACGCCTACGAGCAGCGGGGCTTCATTCGTGGCGACCTCGACCTCCACCACCAGGCCCTCGCCATTCGTGCCGCCCATGGCCTTCGGCTCGGCTGCGTCGACAGTCTCGACGCGATTGCCGGACTCATCGGCGCCGATCACGTCCTCGCGTCCGCCACGGCCCTTCGCGAGCGCATGGGGTATCCAAGGCGGGTTCCCGTCGCGCCTCACGCCACCAACTCCGCGTTCATGTCACTCGACGAGGCCGTGGAGTACCTCCGCCGCACCCGTGGGCCCCGATCGAGGCCGTCCGCCGGCTGGCCCAGCCTCACTCCCACCGAACTCAGCGTGGCCAAGCTTGTGGTGGAGGGCCTCAACAACCCCGACATCGCCGCGCGGCTGTTCATGAGC
>DASWRQ010000135.1:0-24710 GCA_036403095.1 Kutzneria sp.
CTGTGGGGCGGGATCGTGATGCTCCTGGTGGGCATCGTGTTCGCGGTGTGGGCACGGTTGCGGCCCATCGTGGTGCCCGTCGCGACCGAGCCCGCCGACGACGCCACTGGCGTCGGCGAGAGCTGATCCGTGCTAGCGGCGGTCGGTGCTGATGAGTCAGCGCCGACCGCTGCGGTGCGGGTACACCGGGTTGAACGCCTCGACGGTCCAGGCGTCGAACCGACGAGCCGCCTTGCGGGCCTGCCTGCGCAGAACCTTGATCACTGCTTCCCCTTCCGGGTCTTCGTTTTCTCCTTGCACTAGGTATGACGCCCTGGCCTTCTGAATCGTTCCCGAAACTCTCGGTGAGACCGATCACGGGATTCAGGTCACACAGATCCCCGCAGGTCGCTACCGTGCACGCGTGCTCCGCCTCGCCTGCGCCGTGCTCGCGGCCATCGCCGTGCTGACGGCCTGTTCTCCCGCCGTCGACACGTCCCGCTCGGTGGCCGGTCGCAACACCATCACCGGCCAGCCCGGCGGCGACGCCGGCCCGGTGGACCCGGCGTTCACCGAGCAGAAGCTGCGGGCCGTCGACCCCTGCGCGCTGCTCGACAGCAAGCTGCTCGGCGCCGTCGGCACGCCCAACGGCAAGCCGGCCGGCGACCCCTTCCAGGGCTGCAAGGCCCAGGTCACCGTGGACGGGCAGCAGGCGACCGTCACGGTCACGCTCGGCGACGCCGTGCCGGAATGGGACCGCGACGCCCTGTCGCTGGCCGGCCTGCGGGTGCTGGAGGCCCGGCAGACCGCCGGCTGCACGGACAAGGCGGTCACGCAGGCGTCCCCGACGCGCGCGATGGTCGTCCGCGTCGAGGCCAAGGGCGGCGAGCCGTGCGCGGTCGGCCGGCAGGTGCTCAGCGGCGTCATCGCCCGCATCCGCACCGCGCCGCCGCAGATCCCGGCGGGCAGCAGCGTGCTGGCCGGCGCCGACCCGTGCTCGCTGATCGACCGCGGCACCGTCGGCTCGATCGTCGGCGACCAGTGGAAGCGCGACTCGGAGTCGCTCTACGACTGCGCGTGGCGGCAGAAGGGCATCACGCTGGAGGTGTACGGCAAGATCGGCGGTGATCCGTCGGTGGCCGGCTTCGACGCCGCGCCCACGCCGGTCGACCTGGGCGGCGGCGTCACCGCGTACCGGTCGGACACCTCCACCGCGTACCCGTCGTGCACGCTGAAGTGGGCCGACCGGCCGCCGGCCAACTCCGTGGGCGAGATCGTCACGGTCTACGTGGCCAACGGCCAGAAGATCCCGGGCTTCGACAGCTGCGCCCAGGCCGTCGCGGCGGGCAAGATCGTCGCGGCGAATCTGCCCAAATCCTGATTCACCCACCCGGCGGCCCGACACGGCCGGGAGAATGGGTGCTGACGAGTGCGGCTCGCCGTGCGTACTCTTCAGTAACAAGCTGGGTGCCCAATGCCGGGAGGGTCGATGACTCAGACAGCGCCGGAGAGCAGTGCGGTGACCACCAAGGGTGACGGGCGGTTCGCCTCACTGGATCCGCGCACGGGAGAGGTCGTCGCCCACCACCCGATCCACAGCCCGCAGCAGGTCGCCGACGCGGTGGCGCAGGCCCGCCGGGCCAGCAACTGGTGGCAGGAGCTGGGCTTCGACGGCCGCAAGGCTCGCCTCGACGCGTGGCGGCGGCTGCTGGTCAAACGCCTGGACGAGGCGGCGAGCCTGATCTCCGCCGAGACCGGCAAGCCGGCGGCGGACGCCAAGCTGGAGATGGTGATCGTCATCGATCACCTGCACTGGGCGGCCCGCAACGCCGAGCGGGTGCTGCGCAAGCGCCGCGTGCCGGCCGGGCTGCTGATGTCCAACCAGGCCGCGACGATCGAGTACCTGCCGGTCGGCGTGGTCGGCGTGATCGGGCCGTGGAACTACCCGGCGTTCACGCCGATGGGCTCCATCGCCTACGCGCTGGCCGCCGGCAACACCGTGGTGTTCA
Source organism: Kutzneria sp. (assembly GCA_036403095.1). Classification (GTDB taxonomy): domain Bacteria; phylum Actinomycetota; class Actinomycetes; order Mycobacteriales; family Pseudonocardiaceae; genus Kutzneria. The sequence continues at coordinate 1,989 of DASWRQ010000135.1, forward strand.
AGCCGTCCGAGCTGACGCCGGGCGTCGGTACCTGGCTGGCCGACACGCTGGCCGAGATCGTGCCCGAGCACCCGGTGCTCAGCGTGGTCACCGGCTTCGGCGAGACCGGCGCGGCGTTGTGCCGCTCCGGCGTAGACAAGCTGGCCTTCACCGGCTCGACCGAGACCGGCAAGCGCGTGATGGCCGCCTGTGCCGAGTCGCTGACCCCGGTGCTGGTGGAGTGCGGCGGCAAGGACGCGCTGATCGTCGACTACGACGCCGACGTGCAGCTGGCCGCCGACGCAGCCGTGTGGGGCGGGATGTCCAACGCCGGCCAGACCTGCGTCGGGGTCGAGCGCGTCTACGTGCACGAGGACGTCGCCGACGAGTTCACCGCCGCGGTCAAGAAGCTGGCCTTGAAGGTGCGGCCCGGCGGCGACCCCGGCGCGGACCTCGGGCCGATCACCATGCCCTCCCAGGTGGACATCATCCGCAGGCATGTGCAGGACGCCCTCGACAAGGGCGCGAAGGCCCTGGTCGGCGGGGTCGAGTCGGTGCGGCCGCCGTTCGTCGAGCCGGTCGTGCTGGCCGACGTGCCGGAGGACTCGCTGGCCATCACCGAGGAGACCTTCGGGCCGACCATCACGATCAACCGGGTGCGGGACACCGACGAGGCGATCCGGTTGGCCAACGCCGGCCGGTACGGCCTGGGTGGCACCGTGTTCTCCAAGGCCCGCGGCGAGGAGCTGGCCCGTCGACTCAAGGCGGGCATGGTGTCGATCAACGGCGTGGTGGCCTTCGCGGGCATCCCGTCGCTGCCCTTCGGCGGCATCGGCGACTCCGGCTTCGGCCGCATCCACGGCGAGGACGGCCTGCGCGAGTTCGCCCGTCCGCAGGCCGTGGCCCGCCGTAAGTTCAAGCCCCTGCTCAACCCCACGTCGTTCACCCGCGGCGCCGGCACCATCCGCCAGCTCCTGGCCATCGTCAAACTCCGCTACGGCCGCAAGTGAAGCCGTGAAGGGGGCTTTCCCGCACTCCGAGTGCGGGAAAGCCCCCTTCACGGTGCCGATTTCAGATCTGGAGGGGTGGCGCGGAGGTCGGTGAGGACGGAGTTGGCCGATAGGACGCCGAGGCCGAGGCACCAGGTCTCGTCCAGGTTGAGCGAGTTCTGGGTGCCGACGCTGGTCGGGTGGCCGGCCTTGTCGCCGATGTAGGACGGCATGTCGGGTGAGCCGTCGGGGAAGGCGACGTCGACCGGCCGCAAGCCGAGCGCGACCACGTTGTCCAGCTCGCCGGTGTCGAGCACGACCACCCGGGCCGGCTTCTTCGCCAGCGTGGTCCTGCCCATGGCGTGAGTGATGGTGCGCGGGAACACCCCTTGGGATTTCCCGGCTGGCGTGGGATGCGTTCGCGGGGGTAGGAAGGTCGGGCCGGTTGTGTGCCGCGACGAGGGGACACCGCGATGAAGAAGATCATCAACGACCCGTCCATTGTGGTCGACGAGGCCCTGCGGGGGATGGCGCTGGCCCATCCGGACCTGCTGGCGGTGCAACCGGATCCGGCCGTGGTCTGGCGGGCCGACGCGCCGATCCGGGGCAAGGTGGCGCTGGTCTCCGGCGGCGGCTCCGGCCATGAGCCGATGCACGGCGGCTTTGTCGGCGCGGGCATGCTGGACGCCGCCTGCCCGGGCGCGGTCTTCACCTCGCCGACGCCGGACCAGGTGCAGGCGGCGGTCGAGAAGGTCGACGGCGGCGCGGGGGTGCTGCTGATCGTCAAGAACTACACCGGCGACGTGCTGAACTTCGAGACCGCGGCCGAGCTCATCGCCATGGACGACATCGAGGTCCGCACGGTCGTGATCGATGACGACGTCGCCGTGAAGGACTCGCTGTACACCGCCGGTCGACGCGGCGTGGCCGGCACGGTGCTGCTGGAGAAGATCGTCGGCGCGGCGGCGGAGCAGGGTGCGGATCTCGACCGCTGCGAGGCGTTGGCCCGCAAGGTGGTGGCCAATGCTCGGTCGCTCGGCCTGGCGCTGACCGCGTGCACGGTGCCGCATGTGGGGCAGCCGAGCTTTTCGCTGGCCGACGACGAGTACGAGCTGGGCATCGGCATCCACGGCGAGCCCGGGCGTGAGCGGCGGACCATGGAGCCCGCGGACGTGTTGGTACGCCGGCTGATCGAGCCCGTCATCGAGGACTTGCCGTTCGCCGAAGGCGACAAGGTGTTGCTGTTCACCAACTCCATGGGCGGCACGCCGCTGGTCGAGCTGTACCTGGCCCACGGCATCGCGGAGAAGTTGTTGGCCGAGCGGGGAATCGTGGTCGAGCGTCGACTTGTCGGCCCGTACGTGACCAGTCTGGAGATGCAGGGCATGAGCGTGACGCTGCTGAAGCTGGACGACGAGTTGACCGAGCTGTGGGACGCCCCCGTGCGCACCGCGGCGCTGCGCTGGGGGATGTGACGATGGGCTGCTCGACGGCGGACGTGGTGGCGGCGGTGCGGGCGATGGCGGCGGTCGTCGCGGCGCACCGGGACGAGTTGGTCGATCTCGACCGGGTCATCGGCGACGGTGACCACGGCGAGAACCTCAAGCGCGGTTTCGACTTCGTGGTGTCCGCGGTGGACGCGTCCGAAGTGGACAGTCCGGCGGCGGTGCTGAAGCTGGTGGCAAAGACGTTGATCTCCAAGGTCGGCGGTGCGTCCGGTCCGCTGTTCGGCACGGCGTTCCTGCGGGCGGCCACCGGTCTGGAGGAGGTCGACGGCGCGTCGGTCGCCGCGGCGCTGCGGGCGGCGCTGGACGGCGTGGTCGCGCGGGGCAAGGCCGAGGTCGGTGACAAGACCATGGTCGACGCCTTGCGGCCGGCGGTCGAGGCGGCCGAGGCCGTGAAGGACAAGTCGGTGGCCGAGGTGTTGGAGGCCGCGGCAACCGCGGCCGAAACCGGCGCCGAGTCGACGATTCCGTTGGTGGCGCGCAAGGGGCGGGCGTCCTACCTGGGCGAGCGTTCGGCCGGGCACCTCGATCCAGGGGCGCGGTCGACCGCGCTGCTGCTGCGGTCGCTGGCCGATTCGGCGCGTGCGTCATGACTGTCGGACTGGTGATCGTCTCGCACAGCGTCAAACTGGCCGAGGGCGTGGCCGAGCTGGCCGGCCAGATGGCCCCGGACGTGGTGATCAGGGCGGCCGGCGGCATGGAGGACGGCAGCATCGGCACCGACTTCGACCGGGTCTGCACGGCCCTGGAGCGGGCCGACTCCGGCGACGGCGCGGTGTTGCTCTACGACCTCGGCAGCGCTCGGATGATCGCAGACCTGGCCGTGGAGTCGCATGGGAATCCGTCGCTGGCGGTCGTGGTTGACGCCCCGCTCGTCGAGGGAGCCGTCGCGGCGGCCGTGGCGGCGCAGGGCGGCGGCGACCTCGCCGGCGTGGCGCGGGCGGCGAGCGAGCGGCCGCCCGAGTTCGGCGAACAGGCCCCGCCGGCCGGCGGCGACAGCGTCGATCTGGTGCTGCGCAACGAGGTCGGTCTGCACGCGCGGCCGGCGGCGCTGCTGGTGCGCACGATCGCCAGCCTCAAGGCCGACGTCACCGTCTACCACAACGGAGAGCGGGCCGACGCGCGCAGCGTGCTGGCGCTGATGGGCCTGTCCGCGCGGGGCGGTGACACGATCAAGGTGGTGGCCGACGGGCCGGACGCGGCCGAGGCGCTGCGGCGGATCGGCAAGCTGGTGGAGATCGAGTTCGAGGAGTAGTCCGAAAACGCACTGAACCGGGTGGGCGGCCGCGGGCGTAGTTGGCGGCGATCGTCTCTGCGAGCACGACCGACCGGCCGGCTCTGTGCTTTTCAGGAAGGACTGCTCATGGTTGTCTCCCGGGTGATCGCCGCGGGCGCGGCCATCGCCGCGTTCACCATCGTCGCGGTCGCGCCGGCCGCCTACGCCGACACCAGCAACAACCGCGACAACAACGGCAACAACAACGGCAACGCGTCACTGAAGATCGACCCGTCGCAGCGGTCCTACCGCGGCGGCGACAAGATCAAGCTGGACGCCCGCTGCGACTCCAGCCGGGCCGACATCGCCGTCTCGGCCGCCCTGGACAACGTCAAGGAATGGATCAAGACCGGTCGCAAGGACTTCAACATCCAGGCCACCGCCCAGGTCCGCGACGACGTGAAGTCGGGCAACTTCGAGGTCGCCTTCCGCTGCGGCAACCAGAAGATCTCCGTCACCATCACCGTGGACAACGGCAACCGCGGCGGCGGCAACGGCGGTGGCAACGGTGGCGGGACCACGACCACCAACACCACGACATCGACCACTGTGGACACTTCCACCACCATGGTCTACCCGAGCGGCGCGCCCCAGACCGGCGGCCAGGGCCCGACCGACACCGGTTCCGGGCTGCTGCTGGCCGAGCTCGGCGGCGTCGTGCTCGTCGCCGGCGCGGGTGTCGGCACCGCGGTGGCCCGCAGGCGCAGGCTCGCCGTCCAGCGCGGCTGAGGGCGGGGCATGGAGCCGACACTGCACATCCCCAGGCCCGGCGGACCCAAGCCACCGTCCGGCCGGCGCACCACGCTGATCGTCGCCGGTGCGCTGGTCGTGGTGGTCGCGGTGGCCGCGTTCGCGCTCGGGCTCATCCACTCGGCCAAGCCCGAGAACACGGCCCTGACCAGCCCTTCGGCACCGACCACGAGCCGGCCGGTCGCGACCGTGCCGACCACGTCGGTCGGCCAGCAGGCGCCGCCGCCGGCCGACAACAGCGGTCGGCCGGCGCTGCCGGTGCGGGTGGACGTGGATGCGATCAACGCCCACTCCTCGCTGGTCCAACTCGGACTCAACGCCGACAAGACCGTCGAGGTGCCGCCGGTCTCCCAGCCGCTGCAGGCCGGTTGGTACAAGTTCGGCGCGCGGCCGGGCGAGGTCGGCAAGGCCGTGATCCTCGGCCACGTGGACGGCGGCGGGCAGCTCGGCGTCTTCAACAAGCTGAACCAGCTCAAGGCCGGCAACGCGATCAAGGTGACCGAGGCCGGCGGGCAGGTGCTGAACTTCGTCGTGCGGCAGGTTCAGCAGGTGCCCAAGGCCCAGTTCCCGACCCAGGCCGTGTACGGGCCGTCCAGCCAGCGCGAGCTGCGGCTGATCACCTGCGGCGGCTCGTTCGACAAGGCCAGCGGCAACTACGTGGACAACATCATCGTGTCCGCGGTGCTGGCCTGACAGTCGTCGGCGTCGGGGCGTGTCGATCCTGGGTGACGCGTTCCGGCGCCGGCCCTACTTGCACGATTCGGTGGCGAAGCTCACCCGGTCGAGCGGTCGCGGCATGGCAGTATCTCCGCCAAGCTCGGATGTTACTGACGCGTAGCAAGCCAGTGACGCCGCTTCGACGAGCGCCGGAGGTCCGCCGTGACGCGCGAAACCACACCCGAAGACCTGCTTGCCGGGTCGAGCATCACCACCATTGGGATCGTTGGGCTGGGCACCATGGGCGCCGGCATCGCGGAGGTGTGCGCGCGCAGCGGGCTACGCGTGGTCGCGGTCGAGGTGGACGATGCGGCCATCGCCAAGGGGCGCGGGCACATCGAGCACTCCACCGCCCGTGCCGTCAGCGGGGGCAAGCTCGACGAGGCCGGTCGGGCCGAGCTGCTGGACCGGATCTCGTGCGCCACAAGCCTTTCCGCGCTGGCCGAGGTCGACCTGGTGATCGAGGCCGTGCCGGAGAACCTGGCCCTGAAGGCCGAGATCTTCGCCCAGCTGGACAAGATCGTGCGGCCCGAGGTGATCCTCGCGTCCAACACCTCCTCGCTGTCCATCACCGAGATCAGCGTGCACACCGGGCGGCCGGGCAAGGTGCTGGGGCTGCACTTCTTCAACCCCACGCCGGTGCTCAAGCTGGTCGAGGTGGTGCGCACCGTCGTCACCGAGCACGACGTGGTCGACGCCGCCGTGGCTTTCCTCGGCGGGCTGGGCAAAACCCCGGTGGTGATCGGCGACCGGGCCGGCTTCATCGCCAACGCGCTGCTGTTCGGCTACCTCAACCATGCCGTGCGTATGTACGAGAGCCGTTACGCCACAAGGGAAGACCTGGACGCCGCGATGCGCTACGGCTGCGGGTACCCGATGGGGCCGTTGGCGCTGCTGGACCTGATCGGTCTGGACACCGCGTACGAGATCCTCGACACGATGTACCACCAGTCCCGCAACAGGTTGCACGCCCCCGCGCCCATCCTCAAGCAGATGATCACCGCCGGGCTGCTTGGCCGGAAGTCCGGGCGGGGCTTCTACACCTACGAGGCGCCCGACTCGCCCGTTGTCGTCGACGCCGCCGGCTCTTCCGCGGTCGGTGGTGTCGCGCGCGAGGTGCGCCGGGTCGGCGTGATCGGCACCGGCACCATGGCCACCGGCATCGTCGAGGTTTTTGCCAAGGCCGGCAAGGATGTCGTGCTGCGGGCTCGCGGCGTGGACAAGGCCGAGGCCGCAGTCGCCAAGATCCGCAAGTCGTTGGACAAGGCCGTCGTGCGCGGCAAGCTCGCCGAGGCCGACCGGGACGCTGCCCTGTCCCGTATCCACACCACCGTCGAGTTCGAGGCGCTGGCCGACTGCGACCTGGTGATCGAGGCCGTCGCCGAGGAACTTTCCGTCAAGCAGGCCGTTTTCGGGGCGTTGGACGAGGTGTGCAAGCCCGGGGCCGTGCTCGCCACCACCACTTCCTCCCTGCCCGTCATCGAATGCGCCGCCGCCACCTCCCGTCCCGGCGACGTCGTCGGGCTGCACTTCTTCAACCCGGCCCAGGTGATGAAGCTCGTGGAGATCGTCTCCACCATCGCCACCGATCCCGACGTCGTCGCCACCGCCCACGCCGTCTGTCTGGGCCTGCGCAAGGAGCCCGTGCACTGCGGCGACCGGGCCGGCTTCATCGTCAACGCCCTGCTTTTCCCGTACCTCAACGACGCCGTCAAGATGCTCGAGGCCCACTACGCCGAGGCCGACGACATCGACACCGCCATGAAGGTCGGCTGCGGGCTGCCGATGGGGCCCTTCGAGCTGCTCGACGTCGTCGGGCTCGACGTGTCTCTGGCCATCGAGCGCACCCTCTACCTCGAGTTCCGCGAGGCCGGCTTCGCCCCCGCCCCGCTGCTCGAGCACCTCGTCACCGCCGGCCGCCTCGGCCGCAAGACCGGCAAGGGGTTCCGCGACTACACCGTGTGACCCTCCGCTACCCTTCGCTCGTGACGATCATGCGCCTCCTCGGGTTGCCGCCTCGGATCAGCGACACGATCCACGCCAGGGCCCGTGCCGCCGGCCAGTCCGTCGAGGACTACGTCCGCGGCCACCTGATCGCGCTGGCGTCACAGCGGACATCCGACGAGATGCTGAACGAGATCGAGGCCCGGCTGGCCCGACCACTCTCCGGACTGTCCTCGGACCGTGAGGAACGAGTAGATGAGTACGGCTCAGCGCAACAGCGCTGAATCAGCGCTACCCTGACGTGGTGGCGACCATCCAGATCCGAGACATCCCGGAAGAGGTCTACGAGACGATTCGACTGCGGGCGCGTGCGGCCGGCCAGTCGATTCAGGCGTACATGCGCGACCAGGTGATCGCGATGGCTGCTCAGCCGACCAAGGAGGAAGTGGTCGCTGCCATCGAAGCTGTGCTGGCTCGCGAGGGAACTGCGGTGACCATGGCGGACATTCTCAGCGACCGGGACGTGGAACGCCGATGAACCAACTTGTTGTCGACGCTTCGGCGTACATCTACGCGACCACGTCCACAGAGCCTGGGGCCAAGTTCGTCCTGAGGCGACTGATGAATTCGTTCTGCCACGCGCCGCACCTGATCGACGCGGAGGTGGGTCATGTGCTGCGCAGGCTCGAGCGGCGCGGTGACATCAAGCCGGAGATCGCGCTGACGAGCTTGAAGTCATTGGAGCACCTGGTGGACGAGCGTTGCCCAGCTGTGGGTCAACTCAGCGATGCCGCCTGGCAGCTCAGGGCCGGAATCACCTACTACGACGCACTGTATGCAGCGCTCGCCGCGGCTATGGGAGCGCCGTTGATGACCGGTGACATCCGGCTGAGCCGTGCACCCGGACTGCCGTGTGAGATCGAGGTGGTCGGCCAGCCCTAGCCGCCGCAGCAGCCCCCGCCGCAGCAACCGCTGCCGCCGGCGGGGGCCGCTGCCCCCGTGTTGACGCCGACGGTGGTGAGCAGCTTGACGGTGTCGTCGTGGCCGGCGGGACAGGCGGCGGGGTCGGTGGCCGAGCTCATCGGCCGGTTCACCTCGAAGGTGTCGCCGCACTGGCGGCACCGGAAGTCGTAGGTCGGCATGGGGACCATTGTCGGGCACCGGCCGGGTCGCCGGATAGCCTGGGCACCCGTGCCACGTCGTAACCGACCCCACCGCTCTGGTCCCAAGGGGGATGACGAGCCGCGTCCGCGCACGCACGGGTGGGCGCGAACGGAGTCGGGACCGGACGGCGAGTGGCACGTGCGGCCGGTGGGGGCGGCCGACAAGACGTACCGGTGCCCGGGCTGCGACCACGAGATCCGACCGGGCACGCCGCACGTGGTGGCCTGGCCGGCGGACGACTACGGCAGCGTGGAAGACCGCCGGCACTGGCACACGGGCTGCTGGAACAGCCGAGGACGGCGGAAGCCGACGACCCGGCGCTGGTGATCAACCTCGGGGCGATCAACGCCGGGGCGTTCAACGTCGGGACGATCAGCGGAACTCGTGCACGACCTCGATGAGGCCGACCAGGTTGTGGTTGAACTCGTCGAGCTCCTCGGCGGGAATCCAGTACTCGAGAATGGTCTGCCCGCCGACCTGGTGCACCTCGTAGCGGTCGAGGAACTCGCTCCGCACCGCGAACCGGGTGACGAAGCCGACGCCGGAAGCCGGCACGTTCCACTCACGGGCGATCCGCACGGCGTAGTCCTCGTTCAACACCGGATAGAAGATGGGCTGGTCGGGCAGCCGCGGCGGCCAGCGGCGCCAGCCGGAAGCGCGCACCAGCTCGAGCTCGGCCGGCCCGGTCGGCCGCCACAGGGTGGTCGAGGTCATGCCGTCATTGTGCCGTTGAGCTGGCACGATTTTCGGTGATGAGCACCGAGATCCGCGCCAACACGATGCTGCCGGCCCGCCGCGAGCCGGTCACGTTGACCACGGCCGACGGCCTGAAGCTGGTGGGGGAGCTGGCGCTGCCGGACAAGACGCCGAGGGCGACGCTGGTCTGCCTGCACCCGCTGCCGACCCACGGCGGCATGATGGACTCGCACCTGTACCGCAAGGCGGCGTTCCGGCTGCCGGCGCTGGCCGACATCGCGGTGCTGCGCTTCAACACCCGCGGCACGGCGAGCGAGGCGGGCCGCAGCGAAGGCGTGTTCGACAACGGCGACAGCGAGCGGCTGGACGTCCAGGCGGCGCTGGAGTTCGTGCAGGGCATGCCGAACGTGTGGCTGGTGGGCTGGTCCTTCGGCACGGACCTGGCGCTGCGGCACGGGTGCGAAGGGGTGCAAGGCGCGGTGTTGATCTCGCCGCCGCTGCGCTACAGCACGCCGGAAGACCTGGCGGCGTGGGCGAAGCCGCTGGTGTGCCTGGTGCCGGAGTTCGACGACTACCTCCGGCCGCCGCAAGCCAGGGAGCGCTTCACGCAGGCCCGCGTCGAGGAGTTCGCCGGCGCGAAGCACCTGTTCGTCGGCTACGCCGAGCAGGTGCTGGACGCCATCGTGGCCACGGTCGCGCCGGACGTCGCGGTCCCGCTGCCGCGGACCTGGGACGGGCCGTCGCAGGAGCGCCAGGTCAAGATCGTCTGAACTCCAGCCAGTACGGATCGGTGCCGGCCCGGCGAAAGCCCAGCCGCTCGGCCAGCCGGATGGACGGCAGGTTGTCCCGCGTGGTGATCACGACGACCGGCGCGCCGGAGCCCTCCCGCTCGGCCCAGTCCACCGCGGCGCGGGCCATCTCCAGCGCCAGGCCGCTACCCCAGACCGACGGCCGGAACCGGTAGAACATGTTCAGTGCCGGCGCGCCCTCGTGCTCGCAGCGGCGCAGCCCGCCGATGCCGATGGCCTGTTCGGTGACGGCGTCGACGACCAGCCAGTAGCCGATGCCGTGCTCGGCCCAGTCGGCGAGCCAGCACCGCAGCTGCTGGGCGATCCTGGCCGGGCCGGCGGTGCCGAGCGGGTTGTGTTCGTTCGCCGCCGGATCGCCCTGGATCTGCTCCACCGCGGGCAAGTCCTCGGGGCGTAACCGGCGCAGCAGCAGTCGCTTCGTGCGCAGCTCGGTGAGCATGAGCCGATTCTGCGGCAGGCAAACGATTACAGGTGCTCGATACGGGTTTTCGGGGAGCCGTTCCGGTACCTGTTCGACCGGTGTGTGAGGAACTGTCGAGATACCGGTCAGCGGGATGAGCGGATGGCCTGGCCCGAGCGGGCGCAGTAGCGTCGGAACATGACCTTGGTCCTGCTGCACGCGTTCCCACTGGACTCACGCATGTGGGACGGGGTACGGGAGCCGTTCGCCAAACGTTTGCGGCTGGCCACGCCCGACCTCGGCGACGGCCCGCCCAGCCTCGACGCCGCCGCCGACGCCGTGCTGGCCGGCCTGGGCGAGGAGCCCTTCGTGCTGGGCGGTTGCTCGATGGGCGGCTATCTGGCCATGGCCATCCTGCGCAAGGCCCCGGCCCAGGTCGCCGGCCTGCTGCTCGTCGACACGAAGTCAGCCGCGGACGCTCCCGAGGCTCGGGAGAACCGGCTCGCCGTCGCCGCTCGGGCCGAGGCCGAGGGAGTGACCGGCTGGTTGGCCGACGCGATGCTGCCCAACCTGGTCAGCCCCGGCGCACGTCCGGAGGTGCTGGCCACGTTGCGGTCGCTGATCGACTCCCAGGCCGGCTCGGTCGTGGCCCGGGCCCAGCGGGCCATGGCCGCCCGGCCGGACTCCACCGAGCTGCTGGCCTCGGTCAGCGTGCCGACCCTGGTCGTGCGGGGCGCCGAGGACGTCCTGATGGCTCCGGGCGCGATTCAGGTGCCCGGGGCTCGGGTGGTGGAGATGGCCGGGTGCGGACACCTGCCGCCCGTCGAGGATCCGGACGGCTTCGCCGCCGTGGTCCTCGACTGGTTGGACGCGGAAGGCTTGGCCGACTAGCGCTTGGCCGACTGGCGGGGCGGGGTCGGGCGCTGGATCTTCTTGGTCTGCTCGGCGTCCTTGGCCTGCGGCTGGGCCGCGCCGGCCGGCGGCTGCGCCTTCGCCTGCTGCTGCGCGGCCGGCTGAGGCTTCGCCGGCTGCTTGCCCTGCTGCGGACGACGTGGCGTCCCCGGCTTGGCCGCACCTTGGGCCGGCTTCGCGGGCGCCGGCTGGACCGGCTGCGTGACCTGGTTCTGCGGGGCCGGCGGCTGGTTCTGCGCGCGGTCCTGCTGGCCGGCCGGGTTGGCCGCGGTCAACGGCCGAGCCGGCGCGGGCTGGCCCGGCGCGGCCGCGCCGGAAGCCTGCGAGCCGGCCGGAGTCTGCGGCGGCGCGGCCTGAGCCTGAGCCGGCGTGGCCGATGCTTGAGCTTGAGCTGCGCCGGAAGCCTGGGCCGGCGCGGGCGATGCCTGGGCTTGAGCAGTGCCGGAAGCCGGAGTGGCCGGCTGGCCGGAAGCCTGAGAAGTGGCGGGTGCCTGGGGTGCGGTGGTGGGTGCCTGGCCGGCGGCGGCAGGGTTCTTCGGCGCGGGGATGCCGCCTTCGGGCACCTTCACCTGCACGGTCGGCGACTCGTCGGCCACCTTCTCTTCCGGCAGCCGCTCCAACAGCGGCGCGGCGGCGACGATCAGGCCGCGGGCCTCGGTGAGCTGGCCGGCGATGCGGTTGCGCAGCTGCCGCAGCTGCTCGACCCGGCGGGTGGCGTCGCCGATGCGGCGGGCGGACTCGTCGGTGGCCTCCCGCACGCGGCGGTGGGCCTCGTCGGTGGCCTCCTGCAGCCGAGCGGTGGCCTCGGCGATGGAGTCGTGCCGGCGGCGGTTGGCCTCCTCGGTCGCCTCCCGGACGCGCTTCTCGGCCTCGCTCTTGCTGGCCGCCTCCTGCTCGGCCAAGGCCCGCATGGCGTCGGTGCGCCGCGCGGACATGGCGATCTCGAAGTCCTCCTCGATCTGAGACCGCTTGGCCAGCGAGTCGGCGTCGGCCTTGGCGCGCGCGGCCGCGGCGGCCTCGTCGAGCGCGTCCCGCTTGCCGGTGGCCTCGTCGGTGATGCGCTTGGCCTCGGCGTGCGCGACCTCCATGACACCCTTGTGCTCGGTCTCCATGGCGGCCCGGCGCGCGTCGAGGTCGCGCATCATCTGCTCGTACCGGGACCGCAGCGCCGCGCCTTCCTCCTCGGCGCGGGCCCGGATGTGCCCGGCCTCGGCCTCGGCGCGGGCCTTGGTCTCGTTGGCCTCTTCCTGCGCGAGCTTCAGCATTCGTTGCAGCCGCTCGCTCAGACCTTCCAGCGTGGTCGGTGGCAGCGACAGCCGGTCCACCTGCCCGCGCAGGTCGTCGATCTCCGACCGGGCCTTCTCCAGCTGTCGGGCCAGGTCGTTGGCCTGCGACACGGCGGCGTCCCGGTCGGCGGCGAGCAGCTTCAGGTCGGCGTCCAGCCGTTCCAGGTGGTCTTCCACCTGGGCTTTGTCGTAACCGCGCTTGACGACGTCGAAGCCGGTTCCCAACGGGACGAGATCGCGGTCGCTGCCGAGGGCCATGTCCCCACGCTACCGGTACGAGTGACCCCGGTGTGCACGGCGATGGGGCGAAACCCCGTCACACACCCCGGAACCGGTTGATCTCGGACAGGTGCCGGGCCCGCAGCTCTTGATCGCGCACGCCCAGTCCTTCCTCGGGGGCCAGGCACAGCACGCCGACCTTGCCCTGGTGCGCGTTGCTCTGCACGTCCCGCGCGGCCTGTCCGGTCTCGGCCAGTGTGTACACCTTGGACAGTGTGGGATGGATCTTCCCCTTGGCGATCAAGCGGTTGGCCTCCCACGCCTCGCGGTAGTTGGCGAAGTGCGAGCCGATGATCCGCTTGAGGCTCATCCACAGGTAGCGGTTGTCGTAGCTGTGCATGAAGCCGCTCGTGGACGCGCACGTGACGATGGTGCCGCCCTTGCGGGCCACGTAGACGCTGGCGCCGAAGGTCTCCCGGCCGGGGTGCTCGAACACGATGTCCGGGTCGTCGCCGCCGGTCAGCTCGCGGATCTTGGCCCCGAACCGCTTCCACTCCTTGGGGTCCTGCTCGTGCTCGTCCTTCCAGAACCGGTAGCCCTCGGCGTTCCGGTTGATGATCAGCTCCGCGCCCATGGCCCGGCAGATCTCGGCCTTCTCCTCGCTGGACACGACACAGACCGGGATGGCGCCGCCGTTGAGGGCGAACTGCGTGGCGTACGAGCCGAGGCCGCCGGACGCGCCCCAGATCAGCACCGTGTCGCCCTGCTTCATGTTGGCGCCGTTGGTCGACACCAGCTGCCGGTACGCGGTGGAGTTGACCAGACCGGGGGAGGCGGCCTCCTCCCAGGTGAGGTGCTTGGGCTTGGGCATCAGCTGGTTGGTCTTGACCAGCGCCAGCTCGGCCAGCCCGCCGAAGTTGGTCTCGAAGCCCCAGATCCGCTGCTCCGGGTCGAGCATGGTGTCGTTGTGCCCGTCGGGGCTCTCCAGCTCGACCGACAGGCAGTGTGCGACGACCTCGTCGCCCGGCTTCCACGCCTGCACGCCGGGCCCGGTGCGCAGCACGACGCCGGCCAGGTCGGAGCCGACCACGTGATAGGGCTGGTCGTGCTTGGCCGCGAGCGGCGAGGTCCTGCCGTAGCGCTTGAGGAAGCCGAACGTGGACAGCGGCTCGAAGATCGAGGTCCACACGGTGTTGTAGTTGATGGCGCTGGCCATCACGGCGACCAGGGCCTCGCCCGGGCCGAGCTCCGGGGTCGGCACCTCGTCCAGGTGCAGCGAGCGGCGCGGGTCCTTGTCGGCGGTGGCCATGCCGTCGAACAGGTTCACCTCGTCCGCGTGCACGGTCATGCCGCGGTAGGTCTCGGGAACGGCCAGATGCGCGAGCGTGTCCAGCTCGTCGGCGAGGATCGCGTCAAGGATCTTCTGCACGGCGGTGCCTCCGGGGCCTCGATGGGGGTCCTGTCGCAGGTTGGAGGCAGGTTACCCACGAGTAACGATACAGAACTACGGATGTGGCCCGGTTCACCCGTCAGCGCGCGTAGTGCTGCAGTGTCACCCCGTTCCCGAACCGGCGCAGGTCGACCAGCCGCAGCTCGGCGCGGGCGTCGACGGGCGGGAACATGGGACGGCCGCGGCCGATCAGCACCGGGTAGGTGTAGACGCGGTACTCGTCGATCAGGTCCAGCTCACGGAAGGTGCGGGCGAGATCGGGGCCGCCGACGGACATGTACTCGCCCGGCTCCCGCTGGAGTCGGCGGATCTCCTCGACGTCCACCTCGCGGTGGATCGTGGTGTTCCAGTCGGTGTGCTGCCAGGTCTTCGAGAAGACGTGCTTCGGCTTGGCGCACCAGATCGCCGCGAAGTCGGCCATCGGACCGGTCGCGTGCCGGTCGGCCGCCACCGGCGGCCAGGCCGTGGTCATCAGCTCGTGGGTGATCCGTCCGGTCAGGAACGCGCTCACGTCCCGGTAGAGGTCGTTCATGTGCCGGTGCAGCTCGTCGTCGACCTGGTGCCAGCCGATCTCGCGGTCGGGCCCCTCGAAGAACCCGTCCAGCGACACCGTCAGCGAGTACAGGATTTTCCGCATGGAGCACGGTACGACCGAGGGCTGACGGTTTCGGATAACGCCAGGCCAGAGCTTGGATGTCTACCGGGTCACAGGTATTGACCGGCCGGCCAACCAAGGCGCATGATCGGGGTGTCCCACGAGGATGTGGAGGGGTTCAGATGGTCAAGTCATGGACTAGGTGGCAGGACTGGACCGAGGTGGTCATCGGGGCGCTGGTGGCGTTGTCTCCGATCGTGGTGACGACCTCGACGGCCGCTGCGTGGACGATGGTCGTCCTGGGCGTGCTCGTCGTGCTCGACGGGCTGTGGTCGCTCGCGGCGCCCAGCCAGGTTGCCGGCGAGTGGGTGCAGATCGTCCTCGGTGTGCTGCTTTTCGTGGCACCCTGGGTGATGGGCTACACGGAGTTCTCCGGCGCCAGCTGGGTGTCCTGGGCCGGTGGCGTGCTGACCGTGCTGGCCGGCGCGATCGCCGTGCCGGTGGCGACGTCCGCGCACCGCGGGCTGGCCGGAACGCACTGACGAGACGTTGTGGGGTGAGGGTGGAGGAGATCCCGGCCAGGGAGCGAATCCTGACGGCGGCGGAAGAGCTGTTCGCCGACACCGGGTTCGAGGCCACCCCCACCTCCCGGATCGCCGAGCGCGCCGGGGTCCCCAAGGGACTGGTGCACTACTACTTCAAACGCAAGCCGGATCTCCTCGTTGCGCTCGTCGAGCGGTTGCCCGACGAGCGCATCGACGTGTCCGGGGTCGTCGTGGACGGCGACGTCGTCGCCAGCCTGCGCGCGCTGCTGGCCGAGCTGGACCGCCGCCGCGAGGAATCGCTGATGCTGAGCAACCTGCTGTACCGCGAGGCCGACACCCACCACACGGTGCGCGACGCGCTGCAGGACCGGTTCCGCAAGCTGGTCGGCCTGATCCGCAAGGTGATCATGACGGCCGGCAGCGCGGTGCAGCGCAAGGCCGATGTGGACAGTGCGGCCGAGTTGCTCGCGCTGGCCGTCAGCTACCAGCACTCGGTCGCCCGGCATGCCACCGAGCCGGAGCTCGGCCGCGTGACGATGGAACGGGAACTGGCCTTCATCGCCGACGCCCTGTCCCTGGGGGCCGGCGCGCCCTGATCGCCCAATGCCCTAGGCACTCCGGGGTGGCTCTTCGGACAGAAGTCCACCGCGGCCATGGTGTTGTCGCAGCGTCAATGGCACATTTCCGGTATCTGGAGAAAATCCCTTCTGCCGAGGTGCCCGTGAAGCGGCCGACCATCCACGACATCGCCCGCGAGGCCGGCGTGGCCAAGAGCACGGTGTCGTTCGCGCTCAACGGCCAGCCCGGCGTGTCCGAGGCGACCCGTCGGCGCATTCTCGCCGTGGCCGGCGAGCTGGGCTGGCAGCCCAGCCGGGCCGCCCGGGCGCTGTCGGCCGCGCAGGCCGAGGTGGTCGGCCTGGTGCTGGCCCGGCCGGCCGGACTGCTGGCGGTGGAGCCGTTCTTCATGCGGCTGATCGCCGGGGTCGAGGCGGCGCTGGGCGCGGACGACATCGGGCTGCTGCTCCAGGTCGTCGGCGACGATCCGCGGCGCGAGCTGGAGGTCTATCGCCGCTGGTGGGGGCAGCGGCGGGTGGACGGCGTGCTGGTCGTGGACGTCCGCGTGGACGACCAACGGCTGCCGGTGCTGGCCGAGCTCGGGCTGCCGTGCGTGCTGGTGTCGAGCGCGGTGCCGGGCAGCGGCCTGACCTCGGTCGGCCTTGACACGAAAGCGGCGATGGTTGCGGCAGTCGCACACTTACGCGCTTTGGGACACACCCGGATCGCCCGGGTGACCGGCAACGCCGACTTCCAGGAGACCGTGCTGCGGGACCGGGCGTTTGCCGAGGCCGCCGGGCCGGACGCGGTGGTCGTTGCCGCCGACTACAGCGGCGAGCGTGGTGCCGCCGCCACCCGTGACCTGCTGCTTTGCCGCCAACCGCCGACCGCGATCGTCTACGACAACGATGTGATGGCCGTCAGCGCCGTGGGCGTGGCCGCCGAACTGGGCCTGGACGTGCCCGGCGACCTGTCGATCATCGCCTGGGACGACTCGCCGCTGTGCCGGCTGCCGCACCCGGCGCTGACCGCCCTCGGTCGGGACATTTCCGGCTATGGCGCCGCGGCCGCCGACGCCCTGCTGCGGGTCATCGACGGCGAGCGCGTGCCGGATGCCGTGTTCGGCGCTGCGGAACTGGTCGTGCGGGGCAGCACCGGCCCGGCTTGAATGCATTTCCTCTTCGAACGCCCTGAGCGCGATTCCGGGCGCTCGCCGGAATGATCAGGTCACGCCTTGAGCCTGGGCGATCGGGAGCTCGACGTGCTGCGGTTGCTGGCCGATGGCCTCGACTCCGGCTGGAGGTGGTGCTGCGCCGGCTGCGCCTGCGCAGTCGCCCGCAGGCCGTGGCGGCGGCGTTGCGGGCCGGTTTGTTCTAGCTAATGGCTTTCCGCGGGCTGCACCAGTTCGACGAGAACGCCGCCGGCGTCCTTCGGGTGCACGAAATTCACCCGGCTGTTAGAGGTGCCGCGCTTGGGCTCGTCGAACAACACCCGCAATCCCTTGGCCCGCAGGGTTTCGCACGCCGCCGCCACATCGATCACCCGGAACGCCAGCTGTTGCAGGCCCGGGCCGCTGCGGTCGAGGAACTTGGCGATGGTGGAGTCCGGCCGTGACGGGGCCAACAGCTGGATCGCCGTGCCGGCCGGGTCGCCGGGGGCGCGCAGCATGGCCTCCCGCACGCCCTGCTCCTCGTTGACCTCCTCGTGGCTGACCTCCAGCCCGAAGGTCTCCCGGTGGAAGGCGATCGCGGCGTCCAGGTCCGGCACCGCGATGCCCACGTGATCGACGGCGGTGACCAGCGGGGCGAGCTCAGCGCGCAGGTTCATGTCGGAGCAGGGTAGTAGCCTTGACACGATGCAGTGACCTGTGCGGCTACTCACAGCCACAGGGAAAGCTACCGGCCGGTATGGTCCACAAGACCACCGCCCGCAACGCCGCTGGAGGCCGTCGTGTCCGGTTCCGTCATCGTCGCAGGGGCCCGCACCCCGATGGGACGACTGCTCGGCTCGCTCAAGGACTTCTCCGGAGCCCAACTCGGTGGCGTCGCCATCAAGGGCGCCCTGGAACGGGCCGGAGTCAGCCCCGGGCAGGTCGAGTACGTGATCATGGGTCAGGTGCTGACCGCGGGCGCCGGCCAGATCCCGGCCCGGCAGGCCGCCGCGGCCGCCGGCATCCCGATGGACGTGCCGGCGCTGACCATCAACAAGGTGTGCCTGTCCGGCATCGACGCCATCGCCCTGGCCGACCAGCTGATCCGGGCGGGCGAGTTCGAGATCGTGGTGGCCGGCGGCCAGGAGTCCATGACCCAGGCCCCGCACCTGCTGCCCAAGTCCCGCTCCGGCTTCAAGTACGGCGACGTCACGCTGCAGGACCACATGGCCTACGACGGCCTGTTCTGCGCGTTCGACCAGGTAGCCATGGGCTCGTCCACGGAGAAGTACAACTCCCGCTACGGCCTGACCCGCCAGGAGCAGGACGCCTTCTCGGCCCGCTCGCACCAGCGGGCGGCCGACGCGACCAAGAACGGGATCTTCGAGCAGGAGATCGTGCCGGTGCCGATCCCGCAGCGCAAGGGCGACCCGGTGCTGTTCGCCACCGACGAGGGCGTGCGCGGCGACACCACCGTGGAGACGCTGGCCAAGCTGCGTCCGGCCTTCGCCTCCGACGGCACCATCACCGCCGGCTCGGCCTCGCAGATCTCCGACGGCGCGGCGGCCGTGGTCGTGATGAGCAAGGCCAAGGCCGAGGAGCTGGGCCTGACCTGGCTGGCCGAGATCGGCGCGCACGGCGTGGTCGCCGGGCCCGACGCCAGCCTGCACGAGCAGCCGTCCAACGCCATCCGCAAGGCATGCGCCAAGGAGGGCATCGACCCGGCCGACCTCGACCTGGTCGAGATCAACGAGGCCTTCGCCGCCGTCGGCGTGGTGTCCGCCCGCAAGCTCGGCCTGTCCGAGGACAAGGTCAACGTGAACGGCGGCGCCATCGCGCTGGGCCACCCGATCGGCATGTCCGGCGCGCGCATCGCGCTGCACCTGGCGCTGGAGCTCCAGCGCCGTGGCGGCGGCGTCGGCGCGGCCGCGCTGTGCGGCGGTGGTGGCCAGGGCGACGCGCTGATCGTGCGAGTGCCGAAGCAGTAGATGGGTCGCGATGTCGACGTGCCCGACCTGGTCGCTCGGGCCAGGTCGGGCGAGCCGCGCGCGGTCGCCCGGCTGATCACGCTGGTCGAGGACGCCAGCCCGCAGCTGCGGGACGTGGCGGCCGCGCTCGCCCCGCACACCGGGCGGGCGCGGGTCGTCGGCCTCACCGGCTCGCCCGGCGTCGGCAAGTCCACCATGACCTCGCAGCTGGTGACTGCGTTGCGGCGCAAGGACCTTCGCGTCGGTGTGCTGGCCGTGGACCCGACTTCACCGTTCTCCGGTGGTGCTTTGCTGGGCGACCGGGTGCGGATGCAGGAGCATGCCACCGATCCCGGTGTGTTCATTCGCTCCATGGCCAGCCGTGGACATCTCGGCGGCCTGTCGTGGGCCACGCCGCAGGCCCTTCGTGTGCTCGACGCTGCCGGCTGTGACGTCGTGCTCATCGAGACCGTCGGCGTCGGTCAGTCCGAGGTCGAGGTCGCCGGGCTCGCCGACACCACCCTCGTGCTCGTCGCCCCCGGCATGGGCGACGGCATCCAGGCCGCCAAGGCCGGCATCCTCGAGATCGCCGACGTTTTTGTGGTCAACAAGGCCGATCGGGACGGCGCCGACCAGACCGTCCGGGAGCTCAAGCACGGCCTCTCCCTGGCCCGCCGGGAACGGCTCGGCCCCACCTGGCGGCCGCCCGTCGTTCGGGCCGTCGCCGCCCGCGGCGAGGGCATCGACGACCTGGTTGCCGCCATCGACGAGCACGGCGCCTGGCTCGTCGACCGCGGCGAGCTCGAACTCCGCCGCCAGGCCCGCGCCGCCGCCGAAGTCGAAGCCATTGCCCTGCAACAACTACGGTCCCGTCTCGGCGACCTTCGCGGTGGGACCGCCCTCGACCAGCTGGCCAAACGCGTCGCCTCCGGCGAAGTCGACCCCTACGCCGCCGCCGACGATCTCATCGACGGCCTGGCCGCGCCCTGACGTGTGACGTTTCTCCGCGGAAAGGTCGCTCGATCGGGGCGAGCCGTCGGTGCGCCGCTGACGCTGAGGCGGCGGGTGGTGGCAGGATGGCGGCGTGACTGGCGCTTCGATCATGCCGGCGACCGTGGCCGCGGCGCACCTCGAGTCGTGTGCGGCGGCGCTGGCTGACGCGACCATCGCGGACGCGGATGACATCGCGGTGATCGTGCCGGTGCTCGCGAGGGCGCAGCGGCAGCTGGCCGTGGCGCTGAACAAGATCTCCGGTCACGCGGTCGGCGGGCAGCCGCATTCCCCACCTGCGCTGGGCGAGACGATCGAATCCACTGAGCTGTCCGCAGTACTGGCTGCGGCATCCGACGCAGCCGCCGCTACGGCGGAAGCCCTCGAGGAGGCCCTCCCGCTCCTCGGGGACGTCGAGGACGACGACACCCGTTCGTAGCAGCAGACGCCCCGAATCCGGCCCTTACCCTGGAAGGCAAGCGTTTACGCGCGCCACCGAGGTGCTTCCCCCGCCGTAATGACGTGGCCACTCGTCGAGGAGGGGTCGACTTTGCGCAGCTTCTGGAAGGGCAGCATCGGTTTCGGGCTCGTCAGCATCCCCGTGAAGGCGTACCGGGCGACCGAGGAGCACGGGCTCGGCCTGCACCAGGTGCACGCCACGGACGGCGGCCGGATCCGGCTGAGCCGGTACTGCGAGCTGGACGGCGCGGAGGTGCCGGCGGCCGAGGTGGGGCGGGCGGCCGACACCGGCGGCGGGGACGTCGTGCTGATCACCGAAGAGGATCTGGCCACGCTGCCGGTGCCCACTCTGCGCACGATCGCCGTGCACACCTTCGTCCCGCCCTCGCAGGTCGATTCGCTGTACCTGTCCCGTAGCTACTACCTGGAGCCCGACACCAACGGCGTTCGCCCGTACGTCCTGTTCGCCGAGGCGCTGCGCCGCTCGGGCAAGGTCGCGGTGGTGAAGGTCGCCTTCCGACAGCGCGAGTCCATGGGGGTGCTGCGGTGCCGTGACGGCGTGCTGGTGTTGGCGACCCTGGCGTGGCCGGCCGAGCTTCGCAGTCCCGACTTTCCCTTCCTGGATGAGGAAGTGGACGTCCGGCTGCCCGAGTTGAAGGCCGCCACGGCGTTGATCGACTGTCTGGCCGGTGACTTCGATCCAGGTGAGTACCGGGACGCCTACCGGGAGGCCCTTGACGAGCTGATCGAGGCCAAGGCCGCCGGCAACGAGGTGATCCGGCCCGAGGTGCCGATCCAGCCCAACGGCTCCGGTGATCTGCTCACGGCCCTGGAGGCGAGCCTGAAAGCCTTGGAGCCCAAGGGTTCCGGCGCGGTCCGCCGAGCCAAGGCCGCCGCCCGGCGGGCCGCCGAAGCGGCTGATCGTGCCCGGAAAGCCGCCCGCGCCACCAAATCCCGCCACTGACGGGTGTCACCACGCAACGAGACCAGCCGGTGAGGGGCCGGTTTCCCGACCCCTCACCGTGACGGTTCAGCAGCTCGACTTGTAGAAGTACTTGGACTGCGCGTCCATGTTGTCCTTGGTGATCGACACCAGGTCGGTGGAGATGTTGCGGGTCACCGAGCCGCCGGTCAGCGCGGCGACGGCCTGGTCGACGCCGTCCTTGCCGATGGTGGCCGGGTCCTGGGCGATCAGCGCCTGGAAGCTGCCGTCCTTGAGGTCGCTGACCTCCTTGGGGCTGGCGTCGAAGCCGACCAGGTTGACCTGACCGGTCTTGCCGGCCGTGCGCAGACCGGTCGCCGCGCCCTCGCCGGTGTTGAGGTTGGTGGCGAAGATGCCGATCAGGTCCGGCGTGCTGGACAGCGTCGCGGTGACCTTCTGCGCCGACTGGGCGGCGTCGTTGTCGGTGTACTGCTGACCGACGTACTTGATGTTGGGGTACTTGGCGATCTCTTCCTTGAAGCCCTTCTCCCGAGCGTCGGTGGTGGAGGTGCCGGCGGTGGTGTTGAGCACCAGCACTGAACCCTTCTTGTCACCGACGAGCTTCGCGAGCGTCTGGGCGGCGAGCTGCCCGCCCTGCTCGTTGTTGGAGGAGATGGAGGACTCGGCGATGGAGGTGTCCTGCAACGAGGTGTCGACCTCGATGACCTTGATGCTGGCGTCCTTGAGCTGCTTCATCGGTCCGGCCAGCGCCTTGTCGTCGGTCGGCGCGATCAGCACCGCCGCCGGCTTGTTGGCCAGGATGCCGGTCACGATGGGCGTCTGGTCGGCCGGGTTGAACTTCTGCGGCGCCTGCGTCTTCAGGGTGTAGCCCTTCGCCTTCGCCTCGGCCTCGGCCCCGCACTGCATGGAGATGTAGAACGGCTCGGCTGACACGCCGGGGATCAGCGCCAGACTCTTGTTGTCCGCATTGGACGAACCGGAGGAGCCACCGGTCTGTCCGACCTGGCCGCCGCACGCGGTCGCGAGCAGCGACACCGCCGCCAGCGCGGCCAGACCGGCGATCTTTCTCGTGTCTGTCATCGTTGATAGACCTTTCACCTGACGATGGATCAGCGCTGGTTGCGTGCCCGGCGGCGCACCTGGTCGAACCAGACCGCCGCCACCAGCACGATGGCAACCGCGATGGGCTGCCAGAACACGTTCACCCCGATGATCGTGAAGCCCTTGTTGAGCACCGCCGGGATGAACACGCCGATCACCGTCCCGATGACCGACCCGACACCGCCGAACAGGCTGGTGCCACCAAGCACCACGCCGGCGATCGCGTTCAGGTTGTCCGTGCTGTGGCTGGTCAGCGTGGTGGTGGTGAAGTACGCCAGCGACATGAAGCCGGCCAGCCCGGACAGCACACCGGACAGCACG
>DASWRQ010000136.1:0-6393 GCA_036403095.1 Kutzneria sp.
GGCCGGCTACCTGGCGCTGCTCGGCAACACCGACGGCGACGCCGAGCGGGAGCGGGACCTGCTGGCCACCATGCGTGGGCAGCAGCTGGCCGGGTTCATCCTCGCCACCAGCAAGCGGGACAGCCTGCCGCTGGGGCCCGATGTGTCCGTCGTGCTGGTCAACCGCCGCACCGACGCCGGCGATGTCGCCTCCGTGGTCGCCGACAGCCGTGCCGGCGTGCACGCCTTGGTGAACCTGCTGGTCGAGCGCGGTCACTCCCGCATCGCCCATCTCGCCGGGCCGCAGGACACCTCCACCGGCGTCGAGCGGCATCGGGCCTTTCTGGACGGCCTCTCCGACCACGGCCTCGCCCCCGCCGGCGTCGAGGTTTGCGCCGCCTTCAGCGAGCAGGCCGGCTTCGAGGCCACCCACATGCTGCTGGCCGGCGGTTCGGTGACCGCCATCGTCGCCGGCAACGACATGATCGCCCTCGGCTGCTACGGCGCGCTGGCCGAGCTCGGTCTGCGTTGTCCCGAGGATGTCTCGGTCACCGGCTTCAACGACATGCCCTTCGTCGACAAGCAGCGCCCCGCGCTCACCACCGTCCGCATTCCCCACTACGACATCGGCTACGAGGCCGCGCGGCTCCTGCTGGAGCGCATCGCCACCCCCGCCTCCCCGCCCAAACGCGTCGTGCTCCCCGTCGAGCTCATCGTCCGCGCCTCCGTCGCCACCCCCGGCGAGTCACGCTCTCCGGCACACCGAATGTAGGTAACTGAGCCTCGGATCGCAGATCTCCCCGAAACTGCATCTCCCGGGGGTCACATGGCCGCGACGATGTTGGCCGGCGTCAGGGGGAGGTGACGGACGCGGACGCCCAGCGCGGAGTGGAGGGCGTTGGCGATGGCGGCCGCGGTCGGGCCCTGGGCGGTCTCGCCGGCCCCGAGGCTCGGCCGATCGGGCCGGTCGACGATGACCACCTCCACGGCGGGCACCTCGGAGAACCGCAGAATGGGATACGACTCCCAGTCCGTGCTGAGCACCCGCGACCGGGAGAACCGGACCTGTTCCTTCACCGTCCAACTGGTGCTCTGGATGGCCCCGCCCTCGACCTGGTTGCGCAGGCCGTCGGGACTGATCACGGCCCCGGCGTCGACGGCAAGGGTGAGCCGCCTGACCCGAACCGAGGTCTCCGCCTCGACCTCGGCGACGACGGCGCAGTACGCGCCATGGTTGCTGTACCGAGCGAAGGCGAAGCCCCAGCCCTCCCCACGATCAGCCCAGCCGGCGGCGTCGGCGGCAGCGGTGACCACCGTCCGGGCGCGCTCGTCGGTCAAATGACGCAACCGGTATTCGACCGGATCGACGCCGGAGCGAACCGCGAGTTCGTCCACAAAGGACTCGATGGCGAAGACGTTGGCGTAGGCGCCGAGCGCCCGTAGAGATGAGGTGCGAAGGGGCATCTCCAGCAGCCGGTGCTTGGTGACACGCTTCCCGGGAAACGTGTACAGCGGCACGGAATTCCGTTCGGAACCGCCACCCCCGGCGAACGGAGGGTCCATGGAGACCGGCGGAGGAGTGCCGGTCCGCAGCTGATTGCCGAGCAGGGAAGGCACGTCGAACAGGCCGGGACGTGAGACGTGGCCGTTGCTGTAGAGGTCATGCCGCCAGGCGACAACGTCGCCGGCGTCGGAAAGATCGGCCTCGATGTGCACGGCCATCGCGGCGCCGAAAGGTGCCCAGCCCAGCTCGTCGGCGCGGGACCAGACGACCTGCACGGGCTGCCCGTTGACGGCGCGGGCCAACAGAACGGCGTCGAAGGCGGCGTCGTCGGCGCCATTGTGGCCGTACGCGCCGGCGCCCTCCACGTGATGCACGGTGACCTGGTCGATGGCGACGCCGAGCGCGCGACAGATGTCCCGCCGCAGGTGGTAGAGGCCCTGACTGTGGGTCCACAGCTCGAGCTTGTCGCCGTCCCACCGTGCGACGCCGCACGATGGCGCCATCGAAGCATGGGCCAGATACGGCCGCGAATAGGTAGCGCTGACGGTCGTCACGCCAGTGTCCGAAGTGGACTCCGAAGCGAGAACGACGTCCTCGGTGACGCGGGACATCAGGAAGTCCGGCATGGCGTCGACGTCGGGCAGGCTGTCCCGCTCGGCCCACTCGCAGCGCAGCAATTCGGCGGCGCGCAGGACGGTCTCCTCGCGGGTCGCGATCACGCCAAGGAAATCGCCGTCCCGAACCACGTCAACGACACCGTCCAGAGCCACGGCTTCCCTGCTGTCCAAGGTAACCAGCCTCGCCCCACGGGAGGGCGGCCGGACGACGCGGCCGTAGAGCATGCCCGGCAACGACAGGTCGTGGATGAAGCGGGGCCGACCGTACACCTTGTCGGGAATGTCCGAACGGCCCGGGCTGGTGCCTACAACCCGTCGCTCCGCCACGGGTTTCGGCGACACGGCACCGGTTGCCTCGACATGAAGGTCGACGTCGTCGAGCAGGTCCCAGTAGCTGACGGCGCCGTTGATCACACCGTCCACAACGGACAACTCGGCCGTTCCCAACAGCCTCGAGGCGGCGGCGAGGAAGATCGCGCGAACCTCCGCGCCGACCTGGCGCAGCGCGGCGCCGGAGTCCTCGATCGATCGGCTGCCGGCGGTCAGCGCCTCGTCGGGGCTGGAGTCGGTGGTGAGCGGCACCATCCGGATCCGGTCGTACGCGACATCCAGCTCATCGGCGACGATCTGCGCCAATGCCGACAGAATTCCCTGCCCCAGCTCGACTTTTCCGCAGCGGACATCGATGGTGCCGTCGGCATGCACGGAAACCCAGTGCGACAGCAGGGGATTCGCCGCCAGATTCGCCGGGATCACTGGGTTGCCTCGATCTGGGCAGCCTTCAGCACGGCACGGACCATCCGGTTGTGCGCTCCGCACCGGCAGAGGTTGCCGTCCAAGGCTTCCCGAACCTCGTCCTTCGACGGCCCGGAATTCCGGGCCAGCAAAGCGGTCGCTGTCATCACGACCCCGGACACGCAGTACCCGCATTGAGCGGCCTGCTCGTCGATCAGGGCGCGCTGCAACGCGGAGTCGCCGAGCCCCTCCACGGTCAGCACTTCCTTGCCGGCGACCGACCACAGTGGAGTGTCGCACGAGGGTGTGACCCGTCCGTCGACGAGCACGTTGCACGACCCGCACAGCCCGAGTCCGCAGCCGAACCGGGTGCCCTTCAGGGCAAGCTGATTGCGCAACGCGTACAGCAGCGGAGTGTCGCGGTCGGCTTCGACCGTCACCTGGGCGCCGTTGACCAGCAGGGAGAACGTCTCGTCGCTCACCCGAGGAAACGCTATGCGTCGTCGTCGCCGGCCGTCAACAGCACTTCGACCAGTCCCAGCAGGGTGGTCAGCGCCCGGCTGGGCCGGTGATCGCCCAGCCACACCAGCGTCACCAGCCATTCCACCGAGGTGTCCACGAGTTCGACCGTCACCAGGCCGGGACCACGGACGATCTCCAGGTCCGGCACCACGGCGATGCCCAGCCCGGCCCGCACGTAGTCCGGCACCAGCCGCAGGTCGGAGACCTCGGCCACCACCCGCCGGGGCCTGCCGACGGCCTCGAAGGCCCGCTCGACGGCGATCCGGTTGCCGAAACCCCGTGGCGTGTCGACAAAATCCTCGCCGGCCAGCTCGGTGATCGTCAATGTGGACCGCGAGGCCAGCCGGTGCTCACCCGGCACCAGCACGACATAGGAGTGCCGGCCCAGCTGGAGCGCCTGGAGTCCGGCCAGGTCGGACGGCGGCAGCCCGAGCAGCGCGGCGTCGAGCTGGCCGGCGCGGACGTCCTCGGCCAGGCCGGTGGACCCGGTGGTCGACATGGTCAGATGCAGGTCGACCAGTGGATACCGGCGGTGGAACGCGCCGAGCAGACCGGGCAGGTCCAGTCCGCCGATGCTGATCATGGTGCCGATCCGCAGGCTGCCCCGCAGCCCGGCGCCGGCTTCCTGCACGACGGAGCGGGCCCGGTCCAGCTGGGCCAGTGCCGCCTTGGCCTCGGGCAGGAATACCGCGCCGGCCGGGGTGAGCGCGACCGTGCGGGTCGACCGGTCGAACAGGGTGGTGCGCAGGTCCGACTCCAGCGACTTGATGCCGGCCGAGACGGTCGACTGCACGGCTTGCAGCCGCAACGCGGCCCGGGTGAAGCTCAGCTCCTCGGCCACCGCGACGAAGTACTCCAGCTGACGCGTGTCCACATCGTCGATTATCGCACCGCGTCGATAACTGTCACCAGTATCTTTCGTTGGACTCGATGCCTCTCGACGCGCAGGCTGGAGACATGACTTCCACGCTGATGGCCGCGCGCGTCACGCCGCGGTTGGGCCACGGCGCCGGCTTCCGGGTGGTGGCCGCCGCATTCCTGCTGGCGCTGGCCTTCTCCACCCTGCCGACCCCGCTCTACCCGCTCTACCAGCAGCGCGACGGCTTCCCGACCGTCGTGATCACGGTCGTGTTCGCCGCGTACGCGGTCGGCGTCGTGGCCAGCATCTACCTCGTCGGGCACGTCAGCGACTGGCTCGGCCGCCGCCGCGTCACGCTGGCCGCCGTGCTGGCCGAGGCCGTGGCGGCGACGGTGTTCCTGACCTGGCCGGACGTGCCGGGGCTGATCATCGCCCGGTTCGTCGGGGGCATCGGTATCGGCGCGCTGACCGCGACCGCCACCGCGCACCTGGCCGAGCTGCGGGCCGTGACCCATCCGGGCCGCGACGCCGGCCTGTTCTCGTCCATGATCAACATGGCCGGTCTCGGCCTCGGACCGGTGGTCAGCGGGCTGCTGGCCAGCTATGTCGCGGCCCCGCTGACCACGCCGTACGCCATCTTCCTGGTGCTGTTCCTGGTCGCCGCGGTCGCGGTGAGGTTCGTACCGGAGACCGTGGCACGCAGCGAAAGCCCCATTCGCTACCGCCCGCAGCGCGTGTCGGTGCCGCGGCACGCGCGGCCGGTGTTCTGGGCCGCCGCCGCGGTCGCCTTCGCCGTCAACATGTTCAGCGGTCTGGTCGGGGCGCTCGCGCCGACGTTGTTACGCGGGTCGTTCCGCGACCCGTCGCTGCTGGTCGGCGGCCTGGTCGCGATGTCGGTCTTCGCGGCCGCCGCCGGTGCGCAGCTGCTGGTCGCCGCCCAGCCGCTGCGCCGGCAGCTGCTCATCGGCCTGGCCGGACTGGTGTTGTCGCTGGTCGCCATCCCGGTCAGCGTGCTCATCGGCAGCGAGCTGCTGTTCTGCGTCGGCACGGTCGTCGGCGGCGCCGGCATGGGCCTCGGTTTTCGGGTCGCGCTGGCTCGCGTCGCCGCGGTCGCCACGCCCGAACTGCGCGGTGAGACGCTGGCCGGCGTCTTCCTCGCGTTCTACCTGGGTCTCGCGCTGCCGGTCCTGGTCGTCGGCCTCGCGCTGACCGTCTTGCCCAGCCTCCTTGTGCTGGTGCTGTTCAGCATCGTGCTACTGATGATCTTGATCTGGGCCGGCCGGCGGCTGTTCGTGGCATCGTGAGGGCATGACCGCCGCGGCCCAGTACCGGAGCACCGACAAGCTGACAGCCCGGATCGCCCTGCACGGCTACGGCACGAACCCGCGGTCGTGGCCGGACTGGGTCCGCGAACACTTGCCATGGCGACAAGGCCGGCGCGTCCTGGAGGTCGGCGCCGGCACGGGGGCATTGTGGCCGGTGCGACCGGACTTCGCGCTCGTGCCCACGGATTTTTCCGCGGCGATGTGCACTGCCCTGCGGGACAAGGGGTTCGCGCCGGCCCGATGCAGCGCCGACGCCCTTCCCTTCGACGACGCGACGTTCGACGGCGTGCTGGCATGCCACATGCTCTATCACGTCCCCGAGCCGGCGGACGCCATCGCTGAGCTGCGGCGGGTGCTGCGGCCCGGCGGCCGGCTCGTCGCGACCACCAACGGCGACGGGCACATGGCCGAACTGTGGAAGATCGCGAAAGCAGTCGGCCTGCCGATGTCGTTTCCCGAGGCCAGCGACCTCTCCTTCCGTGCGGAGAACGCGATCGCCTTGCTGAGCGGCCACTTCGACGACGTCGAGCTGATCCGCTACGAGGACGAGCTGGTGGTGCCCACACCCGAACCGGTCGTCGCCTATCTGGCCAGCTGCGTGGACCGCGACCTCACGGATGCGGAGTTGTCCGTGCTGCACAACGAAGTCGCCGGCCGCGGCACGATCCGGGTCCGCAAGCACTCCGTGCTGGTCACTGCCTGATCGGACACCACGCTGGCGGGCGGCGGCCGCCGTGGGCATGCTGGAGGCCCGTACGTGAGGAGATGCCTGTGGATTTCGCCGATGTGCTCCGCGCCCGCCGAATGGTGCGCAGCTACCGCCCCGACCCGGTGCCCGAGGACGTGCTGCGC
>DASWRQ010000137.1:0-45753 GCA_036403095.1 Kutzneria sp.
TTGTCCTCGTCGGCTACGTCTTCGCCGAGGCCACCGAAGCCGTCCTGGATCTCTGGCAGCTGTTCTAGGCCCCGTGACGGCGCTGCCGCTGGGCGTAACTCCTCAGTGCCCTGAGGAAGTCCACTTCCCGGAAGGCCGGCCAGTACGCCTCGCAGAAGTACAGCTCCGCGTAGGCGCTCTGCCACAGCAAGAAGTTGGACATGCGTTGCTCGCCGCTGGTCCGGATCACCAGATCCGGATCGGGTCGGCCTGCGGTGTACAGGCGGTCCGTGATGTCATCCATCGTCAGCTCCGCCGCGATGTCCCTGGGATCCCTGTCCGCGTTGGCGTACAAGTGTTCTCGCACCGCTTCCACCAGCTCTTGGCGTCCCCCGTACCCCACCGCCAGCGTGATGTGTCCGCCCGTGCGCTCCCTCGTGGCCTCCACCGCCCGCTTTAAGGCGTGCGCCGTCGTGTCCGGCAGCACATCCAGGCTGCCCGCGATGTGCACCCTCCAGTGATCGTTTCCCCTGGTCAGGCGGTCTGTCACCACGTCCTCGATGACACCCATCAGGTACGCCACCTCCCGGTCATCCCGCCGCTGGAGGTTCTCCGCCGAGCACACGAACACCGTCACGTGCTCGATTCCCGTTGCCCGACACCACTCCAGCACGTCGTCCACATGCTCCGCACCGTAGCGGTGGCCCAGGCTCGGCGACGCCATGCCCACCTGCCTGGCCCACCGCCGATTCCCGTCCATGATCAGCCCCACGTGCCTGGGCACCGGGCCTTTCGCCACGCTTTTGCGCAGCCGGCGGGTGTACAGGGCATAGATCGGTCCCGTGAGCCAAGAAGCCATACCCCCACCGAACCAGCCGTTCGTGGAGATCCCGCGCAGATCTTGTGAGGGTTCTAGGCCGGCCGGTCCGCGCTGCCGATCCTGGGGAACGGCCTGGTGGAGAAGACAACCTCCACCGGCACCTCGAAGTGCTCGGCGATACGCAGCGCCAGATAGAGGCTGGCGCTGTACTCGCCGCGTTCGAGGTAGCCGATGGTCTGGTAGTGCACGCCGAGCGCATCGGCCAGCTGACGGCGGCTGATGCCGCGCTCGGCCCGCAGCATGGCGATGCGGTTGTGCACCGTCTCGGTCATCCGTGTCTCACCCAATCCGCTGCATCGCCTTCTCCCGCCGCGCGGCCACGGTGGAGCCGGACTCGCGCCGGGCCATCCGCCGGAGCACGGCGGGCGCGAGAACCAGGCCGATGACGGCCCAGACGCCCAGCGCGCCGAACGTCTCCCAGCCGCGCCACGAGTGTCCGATCTCGACGGCCAGCGCGGAGTCGGGCAGCAGCCCGGACCGCATCCCCAAGCCCAGCCAGTACATCGGGAACGCCTGAGCGACCCACTGCACCCACTCGGGCAGCTCGGTGATCGGGTACAGGATGCCGGACACGCCCAACAGGGCCATGATCGGCATGCTGGCGAACCCGATCATCCGCGGATTCGCGAACACCGAACCGAGCACCGCGCCCAACGGCATGGTGGCCAACAGCCCGAAGACCAGCACCGCGGCCAGCTTCAGCCAACCGGCCGGCCCGGGCACGGTCACCTGGTCGAACATCAGCAGCGCGTACGTCAACGTGATGGCCAGGCTGACGACGGTGGCACCGGTGATCATCACGACCTTGCCGATCAGGTACGCGAGCATGCCGTTGGGCACGGCCTTGGCCCGCAACAGCGTGCCGTCCTCACGCTCGGTGCTCAATGCCTGCGTCATGGTCAACAGCCCGCTGAAACACACGTTGGAGCCGAGCACGCTGGTCACCATCAAGGTGCCGATGGACAGCCCGGTGGCCCCGGTCGGCACGGCCCGCAGGAAGGCCATGGCCACCATGAAAATCACGGTGGGCAGCAGGAACGCGACCATGTCCTGGGGTGTGGTGAACATGTGCCGGAGCTCGATGAGCCCACGGGAGAATCCGCTGCGCGCGGCGCTGGACAGCCGGTTCACCGGGCCACCTCCTCGAACTCGCGCACGGCATCGTCGGCCGAGCCGGACTCGACGCCCTTGACCAGGGCCATGTAGGTATCCTCGAGGCTGGCGCGCCGCACCTCCAGGTCGCCGATCTCCTTGCCGTGTTGGGCAAAGAGCTGTCGCACGAACTCGGTGGGCTCCTCGCTGGCGTGCACGAACCGCTCGCCGCCACGGCTCCACCGCACCTCGGCGGCGGTGTTCATGCGCCGGGACAGGCTGTCCGCGGAACCGTCCGCGATCACGCGCCCGCCGGCCAGCACCAGGATCCGGTCGGCCAGCTTGTCGGCCTCGTCGAGGTCGTGCGTGGTGAGCAGGATCGTGGTGTCCTCGAAGTCCACGAGCTGGTGCACGAGGTCATGAAAGTCGCGCCGGGCCTGCGGGTCGAAGCCGACGGTCGGCTCGTCCAGGAACAGCAGGCCGGGTCGGCCGACGATGCCGACGGCGACGTCCAGCCGGCGCCGCTGCCCGCCGGACAGGCGGCTGACCCGCTGGTCGGCGTGCGCGGTGAGGCCGACGCGGTCCATCAGCTCGTCCACCGGCCACGGCGTTCGATATGGCACGTAATAGGTGGCCAGGTGCGCGAGCAGCTCGCGCACACGCCAGCGGCCGTGGTCGCGCCAGGACTGGAGCACGATGCCCAGCCCGGCGCGCCACGCCTCATCACCGCGCGCCGGGTCCACGCCCAGCACGCTGACCTCGCCGGCCGAGCGCATCCTGAACCCCTCCAGGATCTCGATCGTCGTGGTCTTGCCCGCCCCGTTCGGTCCGAGCAGGGCGAGCACCTCCCCCCGGTCGGCCTGGAACGTGACCCCGGTCAGCACATCGGTCGACCCGTAGCGCATCCGCAGGTCACGAACGTCGAGCACGTTCATGAACCCCTCCCCCGTTCAACACGTGGGACGAAACGTAGCAGACCTACTACATCCCGAGGAAGGAATACGACAGGTTCAGAGCTCCTCGTGCGTGGCGTTGACCCGCCAGTAGCCGCTGAAGGCGATCATGTTCTTGGGCACGCCGCGGTCCCCGATCAGGTGCCGCCGCAGGTCGCGCACGACCGACGCCTCGCCGGCCAGCCAGGCGTACACCGGACCGGCCGGGAACTCGGCGGCCCGCACCGCGTCCAGCAGTCCATTGTGGACCCAGCGCACCTCGGCCTCGCCTGGGCAGGCCAGCTCCTGTATCTCCTGTCTGTCGCGAACATCGATGTACGCCACCGCTTTCGCGCCGACCGGCAATGCTGCGAGCGAGGCGGCGATAGCCGGCAGCGCGCTCTGGTCGCCGGCGAACAGCGTCCAGTCGTACGGACCGGGCCGGGCCAGCTGACTCTCCGACGGCCCGAGCAGGCCGACCACGTCGCCCGGCTCGGCGGTGGCCGCCCAGCGCGTCGCCGGGCCGTCCACATCGTGCAGCAGGAAGTCGATGTCGATCTCGGCCGCCTCGGCCCGGTGGGCCCGCACCGAATAGGCCCGCATCCACGGCCGGCGCTCCTCTGGCATCGCCAGGTACGAGCGGTACCAGCGCATCGCGTCGCCGTCCGACGGCGGCTGCGGCACCCACGGCCGCGGTTCGCCGTTGCGCCCGAAGAACAGCTTGACCTGCTGGTCCGGCGCGACGGATGCGAAGTCGACCAGCTCCGGGCCGCCGAAGGTGAGCCGCCGCGTGCGCGGCGAGACCTGGCGCACGTGCGTGACCGTGACCAGCTTGTACTGCTTCAGCATGAACTTAGGCTAGCCTAAGTTCAGGGCGGCTCGCAGCTGGCGTTCCAGTGTTTCCCGATCACCGGGCGAGTACTCGATGCGGTGCCGGCCGTCATCGCCGCGCGTGGTGATCGCCAGGTAGCGGCCCTGCTCGGCATCGACCCAGCCGATGGACCGGCCGTCGACGAAGAACGAGCCGCCGCCCAGTCGCGGCGAGCCCGGCGGCCCGCCGTCGGGGGCGCCGGCCATCGGCGGCAGCTGTGCGACCAGCGTGGGTACGACCTCGTCGTGCGGCATCAGAACAAACCGGATGCCCTCATCATGCGGGGTCGCGACCAGGCCGTGATCGACGCCGAACACGCCGAGCGCGGCCAATTGCTCGTCGCCGGTCGCGCCGAACAGGCCGATCGCCGGCTCGCCGGTGCCGAACAGCGTCAGCGTGTCGCGCAGCTCGGGCGCGAATTTGTTGTCCCGCAACAGGCCTCGCGCGGCGAGGCTGGCGCCGACCTGGGCGCGCAGCGCCGTCCGGTCGATTCCGTTGCCGTAGTACGGAAACGTGAACGGGAAGCGACGGAGCGTGAGGCCCAGCGCCTCCCCCACGGCGTCGAGCTCGGTGAAGGTGCACTCCAGTGCCACGGCCGCCATAGTCACACATGGACCGACGGGCCCAGGCGTGACTCTTTTCAGTGGTGGCCGTCCAGCGCGGCGATCGCGTCGGCGGCGAACTGCTTGACCTGCGGCATGACGTCGGCCTTTCCGGCCACGGTCATGTTCACGGTGACCACTTCGAACTCGTCGTTGCTGAACGGGGACTTCGTGTACTGCACCTGGACGTAACTGCTGGCCAGCTTGTCGTTGCCGACGGTGGTGGCCAGCGCCGGCCGGCTGCCGACCTGGAACGGCTCCGGCGTGCCGAGTTTGAACTGCGGCGGCCATTCGTCCGAGGACAGCAGGACACTGACGAAGTTGTGGGTGGCGCTGATGAAGTTGCAGCCGTAGAAGCCGGTCGGCGAGGCGGTGGCCGGGCTGCCCAGCGCCTTGGCCGCCGCCGCGGCCAGCGTCGGGCACATGTCGACGTCGCCGGCCGAGCCGGCCGGGAACGGAATGTGCTTGATGGAGCCGGATTTCAGCACCGCGAGAGCGCCCGCGGCCATCGCGTCGGCCGTCGGGCACGGGTCGGCGTCCGGGAAGGACGACGAGTTCTTGGCCTCCAGCACGATGGCCTGGTCGCCGGACAGCGTGATGCCGCGCAGGCAACCGATGTCCTTCTGGCCCTTGCCGGCGAAGACCTTGCGGCCGTCCTGCTGGGTGGCCGTCACCGAAACCTGAAACCGCTTCAGATAATCGTCGGGCGTGGCCATGCTCGTCTCGGTCTCCACGGACAGCAGAAAGCCGCCGGTGACCTTGGGTGGCGTGGCCGTGTCGGCCAGGATCAGGGAGAAGTAGCAGGAGCCGTAGTCGCTCAGACTCGTGTCCAGCTTGAACTTCGGCGCCATCGCCTTGAACGCGTCCTGCGGCGCGAACTGGCACACGTCCACCGTGCGCGGGTCACCCAGCTCCGACGTCGTCGCCGTGGCGCCGCCGGCACCGGTCGACTGGTCCTGGCCGGCCCCGATCGGTTGGGCCACACCGGCAACTTCGGTGGCGCAGCCGGTCGCGGCCAGCGCGACGCAGACCAGGGCGGCGATCACGGTTTTTGTCCCCACGGCTGGGACTGTAACGCCTCACCACTGTCCAAGCAGGAGGATGGCCGAACTCGTCGACACCACTCCGATCAGCGCGCCGACAATTATCTGAGCGATCGTGTGCTCTCGCAGCACCACCCGGGACCAGCCGACCGCCGCCACCGCCGCGAACCCCAGGCCCCACCACGGACTCAGCAGCGCCATGAACGCCGTGACCGCCCCGCTGCCCACCGCCGCGTGCACGCTCACCTTCCAGGCCAACGTCACCAGGAAGAGCGGGGCCAGCACCGTCATCATCGCGATCAGCGCGCCGACCAGGATCGGCGGCGCGCCCAGCATCGCGAACAGCACGATGCAGCCACCCACCGACACCATCACCAGTGGGATCACCACCAGCCGCGCCTGTCGCGTGCGGACGTGCGGGTCCGGCCAGCTGCCCCGGGCCATGCCCAGGCGGATCACCACCGCCGGCACCACGCCGGCGAACACCACCGCCAGCAACGCCCAGGCCAGCCCCGTCGGGCCGCTGGTGCGCCACCCGATCAGCACCAACCCCGCGACCACCACGTTCTTCGGGTCCAGCACGTCGCTGACCGCCTTGGCGAGCATCACCCCACCATGATCGACACATAACTCCCGCGAGTCACGCTCTCAGGCACACCGAATGCACGTTTCGGGCCCACCCGATCGGGTGGGCCCGAAACCGGATTTCGGTGTGTCCCAGAGCGCGACTCGCCGGGGTGGTCAGGCGTCGTAGTCGATCTCCACGCGGTCGGAGACGGGGAAGGTCTGGCAGGTCAGCACGAAGCCGGCTTCGACCTCCGCCGGCTCGAGGGCGAAGTTGCGGCGCATGTCGACGTCGCCGGACAGGACCTTGGCCCGACAGGTGCCGCACACGCCACCCTTGCAGGCAAACGGCAGGTCGGGGCGGACGCGCTGAGCGCCCTCGAGGATGGTGACGTCACGGGGCAACACGACGTCGGTGGTCCGGCCGTCGAGCTGGACGCTGACGGCGGAACTGGGCCCCTCGACGCCGGGCTCGGTGTGCCGGACGGGCTCCGGCGGCAGGTCGTCGACGAAGAACAGCTCCTGGTGCACCCGTGACCGAGGCACACCGAGCTCGGCCAGCACGGCCTGGGCATCGGTGACCATGCCGAACGGCCCGCAGAGCCACCAGTGATCGACCTCGGCGACGTCGAGCAGCGCGGGCAGCAGGGCCCGGAGCTTCTCGGCGTCGAGCCGGCCGCTGAACAGCTCGGCCTCCCGGGGCTCACGCGACAGCACGTGCACGAGATCGAGGTGCTCGCGGTTGGCGTCCTTCAGGTCGGCGAGCTCGTCGGCGAACATGACGGTGTCGGTGCGCCGGTTGCCGTACAGCAGCGTGGCCGACGCCTTGCCCAGCACGGACGAGGCGATGGACAGGATCGGAGTGATGCCGCTGCCGGCGGCGATCAGCACGTGGTGGCCGGGCGCGTCGAGCTCGGGGCTGAACGACCCGGTCGGCGGCAGCACCTCGATCCGGTCGCCGGCCCGAACCTCGTGCACCAGCCACGGCGAGAAGGCGCCGCCGGGCACCTCGCGCACGCCGATCCGCGGCTTCGAACCCGCCGGGGCACAGATCGAGTACGACCGGCGCGCCTCAAGGCCGTCGATCTCCCGGCGCAGCGTCAGCGACTGCCCGGGCCGGAACGCGTACAGCTCGGCCAGCTCATCGGGCACGTCGAAGGTGACAGCGACGGCGTCGTCGCACAGTCGCTCCACATCGGACACCGTGAGCGCATGAAACGAGGTGGCCACTCAGATCTCCTTGACGTGCTCGAACGGTTCGGCGCAGGACCGGCATCGCCGCAGCGCCTTGCACGCGGTCGCGCTGAACCCGGAAATCTCGACGGTGTCGGAACTTCCGCATCGCGGGCAGGACACGGACCGCACGGAAGGGCCTAGGTTCAACGGAATCGGGCCAGTGTGCTTACGCGGCGCGGGCCCGGGCGGGGTGATGCCGGCCTCGGCGAGCTTGCGCCGGCCGGACTCGGTGATCCAGTCGGTGGTCCACGCCGGCTCCAGCACGACCTTGATCTCCACGTCCCGATAGCCGGCGTCATGCAGTCGCCGATCGAGGTCGTCCCGCATGGCATCCATTGCCGGGCAGCCGGTGTAGGTCGGCGTGATGGCCACGACGACCCGATCACCGCTGTCCTCGACGGACCGCAGCACGCCGAGCTCGGCCAACGTCAGCATCGGCAGCTCGGGATCCGTCACGGTCTCGGCGACGGCCTGCGCGGTCACCATGTCGCACCCGGATGAGCCCGCGCCACGCTCTGCATCTCGGCCAGCAGCGCCGGCAGAGCCTCGGTGTGCGAGCCGTCGCGGCCCGATACCTCAACAGGGCCAACAGATTCAGGGCTCTTAAGACCCGACGCGTCCAACACCTGGGCGATCACGGCATCGAACTCGTCACGGACCGACAACGGATCGACCAGGTCGAACCGGTGCGCGGCGAACAACTCGCCGACGTACGGCCACACGGCGTCCAACCCGTCCTGCATGCGCCGGTGCGACAACTCCGTGCCGTCGCCCAGCCGCACGACCCACTGCGCCGAGTAGTCACGGTGATAGGTGACCTCCTTGACGCCCTTGGCCGCGATCGCCGCCAGCACCGGATCGGCCGACAACACCAGGCGCTGCAACACGGCCAGCCGCCACGTGCTGAACACCAGCAGCCGAGCCATGGAGAAGGCGAAGTCGCCGTTGGCCAGCTCCACCAGCCGTACATTGCGGAACTCCGGCGCGTCCCGCAGGAACGCGAAGTCGTCGTCGGACCGCTCGGTGCCGTCGGCCTTGCCGGCCCGGGTCAGCAGCAACCGGGCCTGCCCCAACAGGTCCAGGCCGATGTTGGCCAGGGCGACCTCGTCCTCCAGCTCCGGCGCCCGCGTGCACCACTCCTGCAACCGGTGGGACAGCACCAGGGCGTCGTCGGCCAGCATCAGGCAGTACGCGGCCAGCGCCTCGGCGTCCACATCGGACGGCACCGTGGTGTCCACACCGGACAGCGGATCGGCGAAGCCGGTGCCGAAGGCCCAGTTTCGATCGAACCCGTGCGCATCGACCTCGGAATTCAGGGCCTCGTAAGCGTTGTCGAACATGGCCGCCTGCTCACATGTGGGGGACGTCGTCGGGGATCTCGTAGAACGTCGGGTGCCGGTACACCTTGTCGCCGCTGGGCGCGAAGAACGGGTCCTTCTCGTCCGGGCTGGACGCGGTGATGTCCGCGGCCTTCACGACCCAGATGCTGACGCCCTCGTTACGCCGGGTGTACAGATCCCGGGCGTGGTGCACGGCCATCTCGTCGTCGGCCGCGTGCAGCGAACCGACGTGCACGTGGTTCAGACCGCGCTTGCCGCGCACGAAAACCTCGTACAGCGGCCAACTGTTCCTGCTCATGCCACCGCCGCCTTACTCGAGTGCTTTGCCGCGTGGGCGATCGCTGCTTCGCGGACCCAGTCGCCGTCCTCGTGGGCCCGGCGTCGGTTCTCGATCCGCTCGGCGTTGCACGGCCCGTCGCCGGAGATCACGCGCTTGAGCTCGCTCCAGTCGATCGGCCCGAAGTCGTAGTGCTCCCGCTCCGCGTTCCACTTCAGCTCAGGATCCGGGAACGTGACGCCGAGCTTCTCGGCCTGAGGAACACTCATGTCCACGAACCGCTGGCGCAGCTCGTCATTGGTGTGCCGCTTGATCTTCCACGCCATCGACTGCGCGGTGTTGGGCGAGGCGTCGTCCGGCGGGCCGAACATCATCAGCGACGGCCACCACCACCGGTTCACCGCGTCCTGCACCATGTCCCGCTGGGCCTGGGTGCCGCGCATCAGCGTGAGCAGCAGCTCGTAGCCCTGCCGCTGGTGGAACGACTCCTCCTTGCAGATGCGGATCATGCCCCGCGCGTACGGCCCGTACGAACTGCGGCACAACGGAACCTGGTTGCAGATCGCGGCGCCGTCGACCAGCCAGCCGATCACGCCGACGTCGGCGAAGGTCGGCGTGGGGTAGTTGAAGATCGACGAGTACTTCTGCCGGCCGGAGATCAGCATCTCGGTCAGCTCGCCGCGGTCCGCGCCCAGCGTCTCGGCCGCCGAGTACAGGTACAGCCCGTGCCCGGCCTCGTCCTGCACCTTGGCCAGCAGAATCGCCTTGCGCCGCAAGGAAGGCGCGCGGGTGATCCAGTTGCCCTCCGGCTGCATGCCGATGATCTCGGAGTGCGCGTGCTGTGCGATCTGCCGGATCATCGTCTTGCGGTAGCCCTCGGGCACCCAGTCCCGCGGCTCGATCCGGTGATCGGCCGCGATGGTCGCCTCGAAGTGTCGCTGCAACTCGCTCATTTCGCCACCAGCGTCAACACGTCGTACTTGGCGACCGATTCGCCGCTCTGCTTGGTCACGTCCGCGTCCCAGCGGACCTCGCCGTAGTCGTTGGCCTCACGCGGGGTGATCTGCTTGGCGGTCAACGTCACGGTCAGCTCGTCGCCGGGGTAGACCGGCGTCAGGAAGCGCAGGTTCTCCAGCCCGTAGTTGGCCAGCACCGGGCCGGGCTCGGGCGAGACGAACAGGCCCGCCGCGAACGAGACGATCAGGTAGCCGTGGGCCACCCGGCCGTCGAAGAACGGGTTGGCCTTGGCCGCTTCCTCGTCCATGTGGGCGTAGAAGGTGTCGCCGGTGAACTCGGCGAAGTGCTCGATGTCCGCCAGGGACACCGCCCGCGGGCCGGCCACCACCGTGTCGCCGATCCTCAGCTCCGCCAACGACTTCCGGAACGGGTGCACGCCGTCGACGGTCCGCTCGGCGCCCGGCACCCAGCGGCCGGTGATCGCGCTGAGCACCTTGGGGCTGGCCTGGATGGCGGTGCGCTGCATGTGGTGCAGCACGCCGCGGATGCCGCCCATCTCCTCGCCGCCACCGGCCCGGCCGGGGCCGCCGTGCACGAGCATCGGCAGCGGCGAGCCGTGGCCGGTGGACTCCTTGGCGTCGTCGGCATCCAACACGAGCAGGCGGCCGTGCCACGGGGCGACGCCCAGCACCACGTCCCGCGCGAACTCGGCGTCGCCGGTGACGATCGAGCCGACCAGGCTGCCCTGGCCGCGCGCCGCCAGGGCGATGACCTGCTCGGTCGACGTGTACGGCAGCAGCGTACTGACCGGGCCGAACGCCTCCACCTCGTGCGGCTGGGGCAGGTCGGCGTCGTCGGCGCGAAGCAGGACCGGTGACATGAAAGCGCCCTTGGTGGCGTCCGCGTCCACCAACTCCACAGTGTCGGCGTCCCCGAACACCACGCGGCCGGCCTCCAGCAGGCCCTTCAGCGACCGCCGGACCTCCTCGCGCTGCTCGAGGCTGGCCAGCGCGCCCATCCGCACGCCCTCGGCCAGCGGGTTGCCGATCTTGACCTTGGCCAGCCGCTCCGACGCCGCCTCGCCGACCGCGTCGATCAGGTCGGCCGGCACGAAGGCGCGGCGGATGGCCGTGCACTTCTGGCCGGCCTTCACGGTCATCTCGCTGACCAGCTGCTTCACGTACAGGTCGAACTCGGTCGTGCCGGGTTGGGCGTCCGGGCCGAGGATCGAGCAGTTCAGGGAGTCGGCCTCGGCGTTGAACCGTACCGACCGGTTCACCACGACCGGGTGCGTGCGCAGCCGCTGCGCCGTCGAGGCGGAGCCGGTGAAGCCGACCAGGTCCTGTTCGGTGAGGTGGTCGAGCAGGTCGCCGGCGCTGCCCGCGACGAACTGGAGCGAGCCCGCCGGCAGCAGTCCGGACTCGATGATCAGCTCGACCATGCGGGCGGTCAGGTAGGCGGTCTGGCTGGCCGGCTTGATCAGCGACGGCACGCCGGCGATGAAGGCCGGCGCGAACTTCTCCAGCGGGCCCCACATCGGGAAGTTGAACGCGTTGATCTGCACGGCCACGCCGCGCAGCGGGGTGTGGATGTGCTGGCCCACGAAGGCGCCGGTCTTGCCGAGCGGCTCGAGGTCGCCGTCCACGTGGACCTTGGCGTTGGGCAGCTCGCGGCGGCCCTTGCTGGAGTA
The DNA here is from genome assembly GCA_036403095.1 of Kutzneria sp. Lineage (GTDB taxonomy): Bacteria > Actinomycetota > Actinomycetes > Mycobacteriales > Pseudonocardiaceae > Kutzneria. The sequence goes on from DASWRQ010000137.1 coordinate 11,464, forward strand.
GCTGAACAGCACGCCGATGCCGCCGTCGATGTCGACCATCGAGTCGGTCTTGGTGGCGCCGGTGCGCGCCGACAGCGCGTAAAGCTCCTCGCGGTGCTCGCGCAGCATGGAGGCGGTGGCCTTGAGCAGGGCGGCCCGCTGGTGGAACGTCAGCTCGCGCAGCGCCGGGCCGCCCACCCGGCGGCCGTGCTCCAGCGCGGCGGCGAAGTCGACGCCGGCCGAGGAGACCGTGCACACCTCCTCGCCGGTCACCGCGTCGTACAACGGCTGGCCGTCGACCGTCGGCGTGTGCCACCGGCCGTTGACATAGCTGCGCAGCAGAGCCATCTGAAGCACCTCTCGCGACCGAATTACTGACCGTCCGTTCGTTCACATGCTAGCGTGTGCGCATGGTTGGGGAAACCGTGTCGCTCGACGTAGACGGAGCTGTCGCGACCATCACGCTGGACGCGCCGGCCACACGCAACGCGCTGACCGTGCCGATGAAGGAGGCGTTGCTGTCCGCGGTGCGGCAGGTCGCCGCCGACGACTCGGTCCGCGCAGTTGTACTCACCGGTTCAGGACGCGCCTTTTGCGCAGGTCAGGACCTTTCCGAGCACGCCGCGGCGCTGCGGGCCGACCCCGCCACCGCGCTCGACACGGTCGGTGATCACTACAACCCGCTCGTGCTGGCGCTGACCGGCATGGCCAAGCCGGTGCTCGCCGCCGTGAACGGCACCTGCGTGGGCGCCGGGCTGGGCCTGGCGCTGGCCTGTGACCTGCGGATCGCCGCCGAGTCGGCCAAGTTCGCCACCGCCTTCACCGGCATCGGCCTGGCCTGCGACTCCGGCCTGTCGGCAACGCTCGCGCGGGCCGTCGGCGCCGCCCGGGCCAGCGAGCTCGTGCTGCTCGGGCAGCCGTTCACCGCTGCTCAGGCGCTGGAATGGGGTGTCGTCGGGCGGGTCGTGCCGGCCGATTCGTTCGACTCGGCCGTGAAGGAACTGGCGGCCAAGCTGGCGAACGGGCCGACCGTTGCGTTCGCCGCAGCGAAAGCGGCTTTGGCGGCAAGCTTCCAGCCACCGCTGGCCGAAGTGCTGGCCGCGGAGGCGGCGGCCCAGACCCGGCTCGGTCTGACCGCCGACCACCAGGGCGCCGTGGAGTCCTTCCTGGCCAAGCAGCCCGTCGTGTTCCACGGCAGGTAATCAGTTCCAGGGGTAGAATCCCTGCCCCGACTTGCGGCCCAGTTCGCCCCGCTCCACCTTGTCCCGCAACAGCTTCGGCGGGGCGAACCGGTCGCCCAGCGTGCGCTCCAGGTACTCGGCGATGGCCAGCCGCACGTCCAGGCCGACCAGATCGGTCGAGCGCAGCGGGCCCATCGGGTGGCCGTAACCCAGCTCCATCGCCCGGTCGATGGACTCGGCGTCGGTGACGCCCTCCTCCAGCATCCGGATCGCCTCCAGGCCGAGCATCACGCCCAGCCGGCTGGTGGCGAAGCCGGGCGAGTCGCTCACGACCACGTCCGCCTTGCCCAGCAGCCGCACCCAGTCCAGGGCCTTGTCCCGCACGTCGTCACGGGTGTTGGGGCCCAGCACGATCTCCACCAGCTTGGACACCGGCACCGGGTTGAAGAAGTGCATGCCCAGGAACCGGTCCGGATGCACCAGCACGGCACCCAGCTCGCCGACCGACAGCGAGCTGGTGTTCGTGGCCACCACGGTGCTCGTGGAGACCGCCAGCTCGACCGCCGTGAGCACGCGGACCTTCAGCTCCGGGGCCTCCGGCACCGCCTCGACCACCAGGTCCGCGTTCGTCGGCAGCGACGGGATGTCCGTGACGAACTCGATGCGCGAGAGCACATGGGCCGGCGTGCCGTCCAGCTTGCCGCGCTCGGCGGCCCGCCGCAGGCCCGTCTCCACCCGCGTCAACGCGGCCTTGGCGGCGATCGTGTCGCTCTCCACCACCGTCACGTCGGCGCCGGCCGCCGCGAACACCTGGGCGATGCCGGACCCCATCCGGCCGCCGCCCACCACACCGATCTGCACGTCAGACCCTTTCCACGAGCATTGCCACGCCCTGACCGACCCCGACGCACAACGTAGCCAGGCCGCGCCGGCCGCGCTCGCGTTCCAGCCGCCCCAACAGGGTGACGACCAGCCGCGCTCCCGAGCAACCCAGCGGATGCCCCAGCGCGATCGCGCCGCCGTCGGCGTTGACCTTCTCCTCGTCCAGCTTGAGCCGGCGCATGACCGCCAGGCTCTGCACCGCGAACGCCTCGTTCAGCTCGACCGCGTCCAGGTCGTCGACACGGAGTCCGGTGCGGGACAACAGCTTCTCCGTCGCCGGGACCGGGCCGAGACCCATCACGTGCGGGGCGACACCGGCCGAGGCACTGGCGATCACCCTCGCTCGCGGGGTGAGGTTGTGGGTCTTGACCGCTTCCTCGCTGGCCAGGACCAGCGCCGCCGCGCCGTCGGACAGCGGCGACGACGAGCCGGCCGTGACGACGCCGTCCTTGCGGAACACCGTCTTCAGCGCGGCCAGTTTGTCCATTGTGGTCGACGGGCGCGGGCCCTCGTCCGTGGCGAAGTCGCCGACCGGCACGATCTCGTTGGTGAAGTGGCCTTTTTCGATGGCTTGCACGGCTTTTCGGTGGCTGCGCAGGGCAAAAACGTCGCTGTCCTCGCGGCTGATGCCGTCCAGGGCGGCGACCTCCTCGGCCGTCTCCCCCATCGACAGCGTGGTCTGCTTGTCGTAGCGGGGATTCGTGAACCGCCAGCCCAAGGAGGTGTCGCTCACCTCACCCGGACGGGCCCACGGCGTTCCCGGCTTGGCCATCACCCATGGAGCCCGGGTCATCGACTCCACGCCGCCGGCGACGATCACGTCCGCCTCGCCGGATCGGATCGCCTGCGCCGCCGAGGCGATGGCCGTCAACCCGCTGGCGCACAGGCGGTTCACCGTGTAGCCGGGGACGTGGTCGGGCAGGCCGGCCAGCAGAACCGCCATCCGGGCCACGTTGCGGTTGTCCTCGCCCGCCTGGTTGGCCGCGCCGAGGATCACCTCGTCGATCACGTCCGCCGGAATCTTCGCGCGTCGCACCGCCTCGGCCACGGTCAGCGCGGCCAGGTCGTCCGGGCGCTCCTTGGCCAGCGCACCGCCGTAGCGACCCTGTGCGGTGCGCACTCCATCGACCAGGAACACTTCCGGCATGGCGGCTCTCCTTCGGGCGTCTGCACGCTATTATTAACCGGCCATTCGGTCAGTTCGCAAGAGTGGGAGGCACCGTGGAGCCAGCGCCACGCCGGGGGCGGCCCGGCTACGACCAGGAGTCGCTGCTGGCCGTCGCGGTGAAGGTGTTCAACGAGCGCGGGTACGAGGCCACCTCGATGGAGGAGCTGTCGCGCAAGCTCGGCATCACCAAATCCGCCATCTATCACCACGTCAGCAGCAAGGAGGAGCTGCTCCGGTTGGCCATGGACCGTGCGCTGGACGGCTTGTTCGCCGTGGCCGACGAGGCCCACTCGATGGACGGGCGGGCCATCGACCGGCTCGAACACCTCGTGCGCGGCAGCGTGGGCGTGCTGCTCGACCGGTTGCCCTTCGTCACACTCCTGCTGCGGGCCCGCGGCAACACGCGCATCGAGCGTGCCGCCGTCACGCGGCGCAAGGAGTTCGACCGGCTCGTCACCGACCTCGTCAAGCAGGCCGAGGCCGAGGGCGACGTCCGGCCTGATGTTGACCCCGCCGTGACCGCCCGGCTGCTGTTCGGCATGGTCAACTCGCTGATCGAGTGGTACCGCCCCCGATCCGGCGGCTCAATCGCTGACGCTGTGTGCACAATCGCCTTCGACGGGTTGCGAACCCGGTAGCCCAATCGGACGTTGCGGTCGTTTTCGCCGCGCCACCATACTGAACCTCGGCAAGTGGTCTATACCACTTCGGCCGCCGCGCCTGATTCCCTGCCGACCCTTGGGGGTTGCTTCATGCGCACCAGGTTCGCCTTACCGCTGCTCGCCGTGCTGGCCGTCACCCTGCCCGTGCTGTTCGCCGGGGTCGCCCAGGCGCACGGCTACACCACCAACCCCGTCAGCCGCTCTTCCCTGTGCGCTCAGGGCAAGGTGACCGGTTGCGGCGACATCCAGTACGAGCCCCAGTCCGTCGAGGGCCCCAAGAACTTCCCCGCCGCCGGCCCCGCCGACGGCAAGATCTGCGCCGGCGGCATCGCCCGCTTCGCCCAGCTCGACGACCCCCGCGGCGGCGCCTGGCCCGCCACCAAGCTCACCTCCGGCGCCGCCTACAACTTCACCTGGCACTTCACCGCCATCCACGCCACCACGTCGTTCCGCTACTTCGTCACCAAGGACGGCTGGGACCCCACCAAGCCCCTCACCCGGGCCCAGCTCACCCTCACCCCGTTCCTCGTCTCCAACTGGGGCGGCCAGCGCCCCTCCGGTGACGTCTCCATCCCCGGCACCCTGCCCGCCGGCAAGAAGGGCCACCACCTCATCCTCGGTGTCTGGGACATCGCCGACACCAGCAACGCGTTCTACTCCTGCGCCGACGTCACCTTCTGACGCCGGCAGTGGCTCCTGCCCGACACCCCTGCCGTCGAGCAGGAGCCACCCCTTACTTCGGGCGAAGATCCCGGTGATAGGCCGCAAACTGGATGTCGATACGATGCGGAGACACTTCGGTGAGCGGCCCCAGCCGCACACCAGCCATCACGTCGACCACAAAACGGTCGTCATCGATGACAAAGGCCCCGAGGTCAAACAACTTGTGGTGGGTCGGGCAGAGGCAGAGAGCGTTCTCTACCGTGTCCGGGCCGGCATGCTTGCCACCGAGCGGCTTGATATGTGCGGTTTCGGCGTACGGCCCGACCGGCGAGTCGTAGCGATTGCCACAGAACTGGCAGGTGAAGTCGTTGATTTCCTTCACCCAGCGGGCAATAACGGCCGACCGCAGCAGCCGCTCCGCATGGCTACTCCGCCGGCCTGGTTGCTCGTTGCCTTGCGGCGTCAACGGTTCCGTTGATGGCACCGAGTCAATGGCAACGAGCTTGTACTGCCAGATCGGGAAACCAGACTTCCCAATGGCCTGCCAGTAGTCCTCAACCATATACAGTCCGCCGTAGGTGTACCCGGCCGAGGTCGAGCCTCGCAGCACCCGAACCGGTTTGCGCTCCATCTTGCTGGTTACCAGCGCGGCGTTGCCCTTGGTTAGCCGCTGGGGACCGATCTGTTTGCCGGTCTTAGCGTCGCGTCCACCCTCGCCGGTGTAGATGATGACGTGGCCGTGGTCGACGTCATCCTCGTAACCGCCGACGATGGCGATCGACTCGCAACCCAGCGCCTGAGTGCCAACGATGCCCGCTTGCAGCTGTCGATGAACCTTGGCCCGGTAGGCATCCACCCGCTTGGGGAACCAGTCGCCCACCTTGACACCCGGTACGGGCCCGTAGTTATCCCAGGACGAGCTCAGCCCCAACTCGTCAAGCAGCAGCGCAACCGGCACGCCGGCAAAGAACCGGCCGATGAGCGCAGCGACCGCTTCTTTGCGCTGGTCAACGTCGTTGCCGAGGGTCTCGTGAACCTCTTCGGGTAGACCACCTTCCGACGGTGCCGATACCTCCCACCACGCCGATTCCGTCAGCCCGGCAAACGGCGCCGTCGACACCGGCACCCCATGTCGGGTAAAGAGGCTGGTCAGTTCGTCACGAACCGCCGGCCACTGCACCAAGCGTGGTTCCTCGAACCGGGCGCGACTGATCGACCAGAGCAGCACCAACGCCGCCGAGCGGTCGGGTTTTCCACTCGGCGTGGTTACCTTGATGGAGTCGACCTCGCTCGACCAATCCACCCTGCTCCCCCCTCGTTGTTTGTGGGTCAGCGGGCCAGACTAGCGGGACTATCCCTGGCCGGTGAGGATTTTCATGGCGGCGTTGTGGCCGGGGATGCCGGAGACGCCGCCGCCGCGGTGGGCGCCGGCGCCGCAGAGGAGGATGCGGGGGTGGGCGGTTTCGACGCCCCAGGAGCCGGGGGAATCGTCGCTGTAGGGCCAAGTGAGGTCACGGTGGAAGATGTGGCCGCCGGGGAGGCCGAGGGAGTCCTGGAGGTCGAGAGGGGTCTTGGCCTCGATGCAAGGACGGCCGGAGGGGTCGAGCCAGAGGCAGTCCTCGATGGGCTCGGCGAGGACGTGGTTGAGGGAAGCGAGGGTGGCGGCGAGGGCTGAGGCGCGGGCGGAGGGGTTGTCGGCGGTGAAGAGGCGGGCGGGCATGTGGAGCCCGAACAGGGTGAGGGTGTGGGCGCCGGGCTCCCCGATGATGGAGGGGTCGGTGAGGGAATGGCAGTAGATCTCGCAAGGGGGAAGCGAAGGGATCTGACCGGCGGCGGCCTCGGAGAATGCCTGGGAGAGCTGGGAATAGGACTCGTTGACGTGGAAGGTGCCGCCGAAGGCGTCGCGGGGATCGACGGCGGAGTCGCGAAGGCGGGGTAGGCGGCGGAGGATCATGTTGACCTTGAGCTGGGCGCCCTCGGCGGGCTCGGGGACGTCGCCGAGGAGGCGGGAGAGCTCGGCGGGCGGGGCGTTGACGAGGACACGGGCGCCGTGGATTACATGGGCGGAATCGTCTGCCACGTAATGGACTTCACCGTCGGGGGTGATGGAGGTGACGGTGGCGCCGGTGAGGATCTGAGCGCCGGCGGAGCGAGCGGCGTGCTCCAAGGCGGCGGTGACGGAACCCATGCCACCGACGGGGACATCCCAATCGCCGGTGCCGTTTCCGATGACGTGGTAAAGGAAACAGCGATTCTGACGGAGCGAAGGAGCGTCGGCGGCGGCGAAGGTGCCGATGAGCGCATCGGTGAGCACAACGCCGCGAACGGTGTCGTCACGGAAGGTGCGCTCGATGACGTGACTGAGGGGCTCCTCGAACAGCGCCGACCAAGCCTCATCGTCGTCGACGAGAGCGCGAAGGGAAGCCTTGCTCGGCAAGGGTTCGGTCAGCGTAGGGAACACGCGCTCGGCGACACGGGCGGTCATGGCGTAGAAGCGTTGCCACGCAACGAAGTCTGCGGGATCCACAAAGGACCCAGAAGTGCGGGACGGGTCCTCGGTATCGATGAGCAGACCATGGTCGCCGACGGGGGTGTAGGAGGACATCCGGCGGCGAAGCAAGGTGATCGGCAGGTCGAGGTCGGTGATCACCTTGCGCGGCAACAAGCTCACCAGATACGAGTAGCGCGACAGCCGGACGTCGACGCCGGGGAAGGCCTGGAAGGACACGGCCGCGCCGCCGACGGCGTCGAGCCGCTCCAACACCTGCACGGACTTTCCGGCCCGGGCCAAATAGGCCGCGGCCACCAGACCGTTGTGCCCACCACCGACGATGACGACGTCCACGAGATGATCCTATCTGGGCGACTCCGGTCCGGCCAGCGCCACAACCCTCTCGTGCAGCCTATCCAGATAGCCCTCGGACTCGGGCTTCATCAGCACACTGCGCAGCACCCGCGCGCCGTCGACGTCGGCCACGGCGGCGATGCCCCGCCGGCCGAACGAGTCGGCGCCGGCCCGCAACGTGCTGAGGTAGACGGGGTCGTCCTGGTCAGCCATGCCGGCCCGCAGGATCCGCTCGGAGGCGGCGTCGATCGCGGACAGCGTGGACTCGGCCGGAAAGTAGGTGACGATGTCGAGCTCGGGCGGCTGGTACGGGACGAGTCGATCGGACTGGTCGATCAGCTCGTGCCACCGGACGGCGGCGCGGCGGCCGGCGGCGAGCACGGCGCCGAGGCCGTCGGCCCGTAGCGGCAACAACTTGAGCGTCAGCCACAGGGCGGCGGCAGCAGCACCGGGACGGGAGCACTCCAGGCTGATCTCGCCGAGGTGCAGCTCGTCGGAGGTGAAGTAGGTGTACGGGGAGTCGTGCACGTAGAAGCGGCCGACCGACGGGTCGGCGAAAAGCACCGCGCCGCAACCGTAAGGCTGGAGGCCGTGCTTGTGTGGATCGACCACAATGGAGTCACAGTGCCGAATGGCCTGCCACGGCAAAGGATCGATGCCTTCACTGCCGGCGATCAGGCTGAAGAAGCCGCCATAGGCGGCGTCGACGTGAATCCGGAAGTCGTAACGGGACCGCAGCGCCACGACCTCGTGCACGGGATCGACGACGCCGAGCCCGGTGGTGCCGGCGGTGACGACGACGGTGCCGACCTTGCCGGTACGCAGCAACGACTCCAGCGCGTCCAGATCCATCTTGCCGGTGCTGTCGACCGGAACGGCATGACCGGCCACGCCGATGAGCTTGCACATCCGGGAATGCGTGTAGTGACTGTCCACACTGTACGCGATGCCGAGCTCGGGATGGATTTCCCTGGCCACGTAGAGAGCTTCCAGGTTGGCGATGGTGCCACTGGTGGTCAGGTGCCCGAGGTGCTCGCCATAGCCGAACATCTCGGCCAGCTGGCGGACGACCTCACGCTCCATCTTCGCGGTGGCGGGACCGCCATCGAGGGCGTGGTTGTTGGGGTTGATCAGCATCGCGGCGGCGTAGCCGGCGATGGCCACCGGGTGCGGCGGCTTGAGCATCTGACCGGCATAGCGGGGATGGAAGAACGGATAGTTGTCGCGCAGTCGAGAAGCCAGCTCGTCGAGCGCGGCCTCGACGTCGCTGTCCCTGAGCGCCAACGAATCGTGCCGTGAGTACGCGCCGAACTCGGCCGCCCAGGCCTCGTGGTTGGCCAGCACGCGGTCCAGCCAGGGGCGCAACTGCTCAGATGTGGTAGGCATACTCGCGGAACTCCCAATCGGTCACCCACTGCTCGAACCGGGCGACCTCGGCCCGCTTGAGCACGCTGAACGAGCTCACGAAGTCCTTGCCCAGCACGGCTTGCAGCGCGGAGTCGTCGTCAAGCGCGTCCAACGCGGCGGTCAGGGACATGGGTAGCACGGCGGTGCGGTCGGCGTCGTAGCCGTAACCATCAAGCGGCGCAGGGGGTTCCAGCCCGTCCTCGACGCCGAGCCGCATCGCCGCCAACACGCCCGCGTGCACCAGATACGGGTTCGCCGAGGCATCCGGCAGCCGGACCTCGACACGCGTCCCGGCACCACGCTCGGGCGGCACACGGACCATCGCGCTGCGGTTGTCCAGCCCCCAGTCGATCAGCCACGGCGCGAGCGTGTCGGGGCCGAAACGCTTGTAGGAGTTGATGGTTGGGTTGGTCAGGGCGGTGAGCGCGGGCGCGTGCCGGAGCACGCCGGCCAAGGCGTGCCGCAGCAGCGGGCTCAGGCCGTACTCGGCCGACTCGTCGACGCCGAGGTTCTCGCCGGCCGCGTCGACGAAAGACACGTGGACGTGGAAGCCGGACGCCCCGTGCCCGTTGAACGGCTTGGCCATGAACGTGGCGAGCTTGCCCTCGCGGCGGGCCAGGTCCTTGACCGCGGCCTTGAACCGGAAGGCCCGGTCAGCCGAGTCCAACGCGCCGGAGTACGCGAGGTTGATCTCGAACTGGCCCGGGCAGTACTCGTGGTTGCCGCCGAGCACGCCCAGCCCGAGGTCGCGCAGGTGCCGGACCGTGCGGATCAGGTGCAGGTCGGGGTCGCCGCGGGTGCCGCTGACGTAGACGTTGCCCGGCTCCGGGGAGTACGGCGCGAAACCCGTCCCGTCCGGCACGCAGAGGTAGTACTCCAGCTCGGGGCCGACCAGCGGGCGCAGGCCGGACTCGGCGAGGCCGGCGACGACTCGGCCGAGCACCGCCCGGGGCGACTCGCCGCCGTCACGCTGGTCGCCGATGCACGTCGCCACTCCCGGTTCCCACGGCACCACCACGAGCGTGTCCAGATCGGGGATGATCTCCATGTCCGGCAGGCCGGCATCGAGGCCGCCGGGCACCGGGACCGTGTCGCCGCGGGGGCTGGTGTGGTAGACGGCGCGACAGAACGCGACGCCCCGCTCGACGGCGGCGGGCAGTTGCTCGACGAGCAGCTCCTTGGAGCGCTCGGTGCCCATCAGGTCGGGGAAGGCGACGCGGACCACGTCGACTCCCTTGGCGGTCAGTTCGGCCACCACGCGGTCGGCCTGCGCTGCCATCCTCCCCACCCTCCGTCGTTTGATGCCGAACCATAGCGCCGTGACAAGCCGGCAACAAGGGCGATATCGTACGTACCCAAACGAATACCGGGGAGGCGGCACATGACGGGCTTTCTGCACCCGCGCACACCCACCGGACGGGCGTCCGTGACGGCCCCGCCGCCCTGGCACTACGCCGGCGACCTGATCACCATCGAGTACCGCACGGATCCCGGGAAGATCGCCGCCCTGCTGCCCGAGCCCCTCGCGCCGGCCGATGACGACCCTGGCGCCGTCGCCCTGATCTGGGCCGACTGGCAGGCCTGCACGGACGGCGGCGCCGAGCTGCTCGACCCCGTACGCTCGCAGTACAAGGAATGTTTTGTCGTCGTGCGCTGCCGGTTCGCCGGCCGGACCTACTCGCGCTGCGTGTTCATCTGGGTGGACAAGGACTTCTCCCTCGCCCGCGGGCTGCACCAGGGCTATCCCAAGAAGTTCGGCTCCATCCACCAGACCCGGCCGCACCCCTACGGCCCCGCGCCCCGCATCGAGGCCGGCGCCCGCTTCGGCGCCACCCTGGCCGCCGGCGACCGGCGACTGGCCGAGGCCGTCATCGAGCTCACCGAACCCAGCCCGCACAACGGCTTCGTCAACGCGCACCCGATGGCCCACCACCGCGCCCAGCCCAGCATCGAGCCGGGCAAACCGGACAGCTACGCGGAGTTGGTGGAGTCGGGGGCGGCCTCCTTCGAGGGCGGCCGGCCCTGGGCCGCGCGGGCCGACCTGCGGCTGTTCGAGTCGCCCACCGAGGAGCTGGCCGAGCTGACCGTGGACGAGTACATCGGGGCCTACTACCGGCAGGTCGGCGTCACGTGGAACGGCGGAAAGGTGCTGGCCTGAGGGAGATCGTCTTGAGCTGCCCCCGAATCAATCCAACCAGATCAACCTGGGAACGCGGGACGGGTGAGGTCGACCAAGATCGCGGCGAGGCCGGTTGCCAGGCTCGGGGTCTAGGCTGGATTCGGGGGCTGCTCATCTCGATCATGGGCGCCGCCGTGACACGGGCAGATGCGGCCTGATCCACAACGGCAATCGGTGGCGGCCGGGTCGAGGTAGCCCAGGATGTCGTCGCGGCCGTCCAGGGCCTGGGCGCCGACGCTTGCGGGATCGCACTCGGCGCGAGCGGCCAGCGACATGGCCAAGGCGATGGCCGCGGGGCTGAGGTGGCGGAACCGGCGGGCGGTGTGGCCGAGGCACAGGGCGGCGAGACCGAGCAGGTTGCTGCCGGCGGCACGAGTGCCGACCTGGACGCACCAGTGCTCGACGAAATCACCGTCCTCGTCGGCCAGGGCGCTGCCGATCAGGGCATCGGCAGCGGCGCTCTCGTGCGACGCGCTGGGCTCCCGGAGGGCGCGCTCCAAGATCGCGACCACCTCGGGGTGGGGCAGCGCGGGCGGGTTGTGGAAGACCATGTGGGCGTGCATCGAAAGAAAGCCCAGGCAAAGGAACCGCATGCGAATTAAGGGAAGGCCAGCCAGGTGGTCTTCAGGTCGGTGAACTTGTCCAGCGCGTGCACGGACTTGTCACGGCCGTGGCCGGAAAGCTTGGTACCGCCGAACGGAACGGCGAGGTCGCCCTCCTCGTAACAGTTGACCCACACGGTGCCGGTCTTCAGCGACCGGGAGACGTGGTGGGCGGTGGCGAGGTCGCTGGTCCAGACTCCGGCGGCGAGACCGTAGGCGGTGTCGCCGGCGAGGGAGAGGGCCTCGGCGACGGAAGAGAAGGTGAGCACGGAGAGGACCGGCCCGAAGATCTCGTCCTGGGCGACGGGCATGGCCGGGTCGACGCGGTCGAGAACGGTGGGCTCCAGGTAGTAACCACCGGTTTCGGGCAGACACGGGCGGCCGCCGGTGAGCAGACGGGCGCCGGACGACACAGCGCGAGAGACGTGGCCGAGCACGGAAGACAGGTGCGAGGAGCTGACCAGCGGCCCCATCCGGGTGGCGGGATCGAGCGGGTCGCCGGGAAAGTAGGTGGCGGCACGGGAAACCACGCGGGCGACGAAGTCGTCGGCGATGTCGCGGTGCACCAGCAGCCTGGACGCGGCAGTGCACATCTCGCCGGAGTTGAAGAAGATGCCCCAGGCGGCCATGTCGGCGGCGGCGTCGAGGTCGTACGCATCGGGGAAGACGATGTTGGGCGACTTGCCGCCGAGCTCCAGCCACACCCGCTTGAGGTTGGAATCGGCCGAATAGCGCAGAAATTCGCGACCGACGGCGGTGGAGCCGGTGAAGGTGACGACATCGACGCCGGGGTGCAGCCCGAGGGCCCGGCCGGTGACCGGGCCGGGACCGTTCACGACGGTCAGCACGTCTGCCGGCAATCCCGCGTTGCTGGCGAGTTCGGCCAGTAGCAGGGCCGACAGCGGCGACTGCTCGGCCGGCTTGAGAACAACCGCGCAGCCGGCGATCAAGGCGGGCGCGAGTTTCCATGCGGCCATGGTCAACGGGAAGTTCCACGGCACAACGGCCGCGACCACGCCGGCGGGCTCGCGCGTGACCAAGGACAAAGCCGAAGAAGAGGACTGGGTGACCTCGCCCGACACCTTGTCGGCCAACTCGGCGTACCAGCGGAAGGTCCTGGCCACCGCGGGCACCTCGATGCCGAGCGAGTCACGCAGCGGTTTGCCCATCTCCAACGAGATGGTCCGGGCCAGCTGCTCGGCCGAGCCCTCGACCAGATCGGCCAGCCGGAACAGAATGGACGCCCGCTCCCGGGCCGACATCCGCGGCCACGGCCCGGTGTCGAAGGCCGCCCGGGCGGCGCGCACGGCCCGGTCGACGTCCTCCGGACCAGCCTCGTCGACCGACGCGATGACCTTGCCGTCACGGGGTGAAAGCACCTGCACGGCGACCTCCGAACGTCTTGACCGACCCGACCGGGCCACGTACGTTTGGATACAAACGATACTACGGGAGACACCATGGTCGACCACTGGATCGGGGGCCGGCGGGTCACGTCGTCGGTCCGCTTCGACGACATCTCCCCCATCGACGGCACGGTGCTGGCGCACGTCGCCCGGGCCTGCCCGTACGAGGTCGACCTGGCCGTCGACGCGGCGGAGCAGGCGTGGCAGAAGCACTGGCGCCACACCACCCGCGAACAACGCGCCGAGTACCTGCACAAGATCGCCGACGGCGTGGAGAAGCGCATCGACGAGCTCGCCGCGACCGAGACCGCCGACAACGGCGCGCTGCTGCGGTCGCACCTGCGCGGCGTAATGCCCCGAGTGGTGCACAACTTCCGCTTCTTCGCCGACTGGCTGGTCGGCGAGGTGAGCCACCCAGACTTCGACACGCGCGGCCACACCAACCACGTCAGCTGGGACCCGGCCGGCGTGTGCGCGCTGATCACGCCGTGGAACGCCCCGCTGATGCTGGCCAGTTGGAAGATCGCGCCGGCGTTGGCCGCGGGCAACACCGTGGTGCTCAAGCCGGCCGAGTGGTCACCGCTTACGGCGTCGCTGCTGGCCGACATCACCGCCGAGGCGGAGCTGCCGCCCGGCGTGTTCAACGTGGTCAACGGCTACGGCGTGGAAACCGGCCAGCACCTGGTCAACCACCAGAAGCTGCGCCGGATCAGCTTCACCGGCTCGGTCCCGACCGGCCGTGCCATCGCCCGGGCCGCCGCGGCCAACCTCGTGCCGGCCTCGCTGGAGCTCGGCGGCAAGTCGCCGCTGATCGTGTTCGCCGACGCCGATCTGGACTTGGCGGTTCAGTTGGCCATCGAGCAGTACGACAACGCCGGGCAGGTGTGCCTGGCCGGGGTCCGGCTGCTGGTCGAGGAGTCCGTCGCCGCCGAGTTCATGGCCGGCTTCCTGACCAGGGCGGACGCCCTCAAGCAGGGCGATCCACGGGATCCCGCCACGGACATCGGCCCGCTGGTCCATCGCCGCCAGTTCGAGCGGGTGGACGCGTTCGTGCAGCGGGCCACGGCCGACGGGGCGCGCGTGCTGCTCGGCGGCGGCCCCGACACCGAGCTGGGCGGCCTCTACTATCGTCCGACGCTGCTCACGGATATCCCGCCGGGCAGCGAGATCCTCACCGAGGAGGTATTCGGCCCGGTGCTGACGGTCCAGACCTTCCGCCGCGAGGAGGAAGCCGTCACGATGGCCAACGACACCCGCTTCGGCCTTTCGGCGACGCTGGTCACGGGCGACCGCGAACGTGCGAGGCGGGTCACCGCGCAGCTCGTCGCCGGCACGGTGTGGGTGAACTGCTTCTTCGTGCGGGACCTGCGAGCGCCGTTCGGCGGCAGCCGAGAGTCCGGCGTCGGCCGCGAGGGCGGCAATTGGAGCTTCGATTTCTATTGCGACATCAAGAACACGGTCACGGCGGAACAGGGGTGGCGGCATGGGTGAGGTTGTCGGCGCGGGTCTGCTCTCCCATGTGCCGACGATCATGCTGCCCGCGGCCGAACGGCGGGAGCTGAACGGCGGCCGGGACTTCACGCTGGTCGCCGGCCTGGAACGGCTGCGCGAAGAGGTGTTCGAGGCGCTGGACTACGACACGGTTGTGGTGCTGGACTCGCACTGGGCCACCACTGTGGAGTTTGTTGTCACGGCACACCACCGGCGGGCCGGGCTGTTCACGTCCGAGGAGCTGCCGCGCGGCATGTGCCGCATTCCGTACGACTTCGAGGGCGACCCGGAGTTGGCCCGGGCAATCGCCGCGCACGGCGAGAAGCAGGGCACCTGGATCACCCCGATCGACGACCAGTATCTGCCGATCTACTACGCCACCGTGAACCTGTGGCGATATCTGGGGATCGAGGGCAAGCGCTGGGTGTCGATCGGCGTCTGCCAGACCGCCGACATGGAGGACAACCTGCGCCTCGGACGGGCGCTGGCCGCCGGCATCGCCGACAGCGAACGAAAGGTGCTTCTGGTTGCGTCCGGGGCACTCAGCCACACCTTCTGGCCGCTGCGTGAGCTGCGCCAGCACGAGGCCGGCGGCATCGAGCACATTCGGACCCCCGAGGCGGCGCAGGCCGATCTGCAGCGCATCGACTGGTTCCGCCGCGGTGATCACGCGCGGGTGCTCGACACCATGCCGGAGTTCGCGAAGTTCAAGCCGGAGGCGGGTTTCGGCCACTACCTGATGATGGCCGGCGCGCTCGGCGAGCGGGCCTGGCGGGCGCCGGGCCGGCTGTTCAGCGAGTACGAGAACGCGGTCGGCACCGGACAGGTGCACATCTGGTTCGACCGCCCGGCGCAGGGATGGACGTGACCGAGTACCGCAGGGTCCTGCTCGACGGCGCCGTCGTCGAGATGATCAAAGACGGCGACCGGCTGCGCGCGGCCGACGGCCGCACCGTCGAACTGGACGGTGCGGTTCATCTGCCCCCGACCGAGCCGTCGAAGATCATCGCGGTGCACCTGAACCACCGCAGCCGGGTCGACGAGTTCCAGGTGACGCTGCCGTCGGCCCCGACCTACTTCCACAAGCCCACCTCGTCCCTGAACGCCCATCAGGGCGCGGTCGTGCGGCCCGAGGGCTGCCGATGGCTGAACTACGAGGGCGAGGTCGCCATCGTGATCGGCCGGACCTGCCGCAACATCGCACCGGAAGATGCAAAGAACTTCATCCGCGGCTACACCATCGCCAACGACTACGGCCTGCACGACTTCCGGGACACCGACGCCGGTTCCATGCTGCGGGTCAAGGGCTCGGACACGTTGTGCCCCTTGGGTCCCGGCCTCGTGACCGACTGGGACTTCCACGGCCGCACGCTGACCACCCGTGTCAACGGCGAGGTGAGACAGCACGGCAGCACCGACGAGATGCAGTGGGACATGCACTACCTCGTCGCCGACATCGCCCGCACGATCACCCTGTTCCCCGGCGACGTGCTGCTGTCGGGCACGCCGGCCAACTCCCGCCCGGTGCAGCCCGGTGACGTCGTCGAGGTCGAGGTGGACGGACTCGGCGTGCTGCGCAACTACATCGTCAGCGGACCGACGGCGATCCGCACGGATGTGGGTGCGCAGCCCACGGAGTCCGAGGAGGTCCGCTCCACCGCGCTCGGCGGCGACTGGGAGTTCCGCGGCATCCGCCCACCCCAACGCTGACCCTGCGTGACCCCCGAAGTTGGGAAAGGACCATTCCTCCACTCGGAGTGGAGGAATGGTCCCTTCCGCACCTGGCTACGGCTACGGTGTGTCGCCGGCGGCCAGGGCGGGGAGCGGGCCGGCCTGGACCTGCTTGCGGACCTCGGCCTGGCGGTCGGCCGAGGTCTGCTCGAAGTGGTTGAGCATGTGCCGCAGCACCCGGGTCAGCTCGGCGATCCGCCGCTGCGACAGCCCCTCGAGGCTGTACACCTCCTCGGCGTTGAAGCGCGGGAACAGCTCGCACATCAGCGCCTTGCCGCGGTCGGTCAGCGACAACACGCTCAGCCGCCGGTCGTCGGCCGGGGTGGTGCGGTTGAGCAGCCCCCGGTTGGACAGGGTCCGCGCGACGCCGGTGAGCGTGCCCTTGGAGATGCCGCTCTCCTCGGCCACATGGCGGGTCTCGATGTCGCCCCAGATCCACACCACCCACAGCACCACGAAACCGGTCCACGAGAGATCCACGTCCCGCAGCACGGACTGCTCGAAGTGGTTGCGCACCACCAGGGCCGTCCGGTGCAGGTTGGACAGCGCCATCATCGACTCGACGTCGATCGGCAGGCCGTTGAGGCGCTCGCCGACGGCCTTCTCGGTCTCGCGCAGCGTGTAGTAGCCGGTCACGGCGGCCAGCGTAGCCCGCGCCGGGGTGGCATGGATCAGCCGGCGAGCCGCTGGATCCGGGCCACGACCGCGGCCGGGCTGGGCTGCTCGGCCATCTCGTCGCGCACCTCGGCGGCGGCCTTGGCGAAACTCGGGTCGTCGAGGACCCGGGCCAGCGCCGGGCCGACCTCCTCGGGCTCGCTCACGGTGACGCCGACGCCGCGCGCGGCCATGGCCCCGGCGTTGAGCGGCTGGTCGGCGAACTTGGGCAGCGCCACCTGCGGCACGCCGTAGGCCAGTGGCGTCATGACCGTGGCCGACCCGCCGTGATGCACGATCGCGGCGCAGGTCGGCATCAGGGCGTTGAGCGGCATCCAGCCCAGCGGCCGCACGTTGGCCGGCAGCTCCCCCAGCTCCGACAGGTCGATGTCGCCCGCTGCCAACAGGATCTCGATGTCCATTGTGGACAACGAGGCCAGCATGCCGCGCAGCGCGCCGATGCCGCCGAGCGCCGGCAGCACGCTGCCGATGGTGACGCAGACGCGGGGCCGGCTCGGCGGCAGCGTCACCCAGCCCGGGATCACGCGGGACTCGTTGTACGGGATGTACCGCATGAGGAACTGGGTGTCGGTGGCGACGCCGCCCATGCTCGGCGGGCGGACGTCGATGGTCGCCATCGGGATGATCGGAGCATCCGGGAGGCCGAGCCGCGTACGAGTCGGCTCCAGGTAGTCGGCGATGTCCTGGCGTGCGCCGACGGCGTGCTCGTCCAGACCGGCCCAGCCCAGCCGGATGCCCGGCTCGATCAGCGGCACGCCCAACTCGCCGGCGATCAGCCGACCGGCCCCCTGCTCCAGCGTGCTGAGCACCACGTCCGGCCGGAACGCCCGGGCCACGGGCAGCATGCCCTCGATCATCTGCTCGCCGAACCAGCCGAAACCGCCCCGATCGGGTTGGCGGCCGCCGCCCTTGAGCAGGCCGGCGACCGCGGCCATGAACTCCGCCCATAGGTCGCGCTCCGGCAGCGGATCGACCACCGGCAGGCCGGCGCCGGCCGCCGCGCGAGCCCCGTCCCCGTTGTTGAGCAGCAGCACCTCGTGACCGGCGGCCCTCAAAGCCCAGGCCAGCGGCACCGTCGGCAGGAAAAGCCCCGACCCGGGCACGGCCGTGCAGACAACCCTCATCGCCCCTCCCCCTTGATCATCTTGAGCAGCGCTCAATTGAGCGCTGCTCAAGCTAGTGCCGCTAGACTGCTCCCGTCAAGAGCGAGAGGGGGCGCGGATGCCGCTGCGACGGGACCAGGTGGTCGAGGCCGCGCTGGAGCTGCTGGACGAGGTGGGGCTGGATGCCTTCACCACGCGGGCACTCACCGACCGGCTCGGCGTGCAGCGCGGCGCGCTGTACTGGCACGTCAAGAGCAAGCAGGAGCTGCTGGCCGCGGTCACCGAGCTGGTGGTCGCGCCGGTGTTCGCCGACACCGGCGACGACAACGGCGACTGGGCCGACGACCTGGTGGAGTTCGCCCACCGGCTGCGCGCCGCCATGCTCGCCCACCGCGACGGCGCCCGACTCGTCGCCGCGCACGTGACGATGACCCGGTCCGGGGTGGAGCTGCTGGAGAACGCCCTCGCCCGGTACACCCGGCAGGGAATTCCGCTGCCCGTCGCGGCCCGCTGGGGCGACATCATGGCCAGCTACGTCACGGGGTACGTGCTGCAGGAGCAGAGCAGCCCCGCACCGGTGCCGGTCGACGTCAGCGCGGCCGCCCCCGATGTGCAGGACTTCTTCACCGGCGGGCATCCCAGCAGCGCCGAGACCTTCGCCGCGTCGGTGCGCACGATCGTGCTCGGCATGCGCGCCGAAGCCGAGACGCTGGCCGTGCCGAGGAGTTGACTGGGCCGGTGTGGGTCGGGGTGTTGGGGGAGCTCGAAGTCCGCGGGGCGGACGGTGAGCGGCTTGAGGTGGGCGGGGCGATGCTCCGGACGCTGCTGGTGCGGCTGGCCGTGGACGCGGGGCGGATCGTCACGACGGACCGGCTGATCGCCGACCTGTGGCCGGAGTCGGCGCCGGCCGAGCCCGGAGCGGCGTTGCAGTCACTGGTGGCCCGGCTGCGGCGGGCGATCGGGCGGGAGTCGATCGACTCGCAGCCCACCGGCTACCGGCTGAACGCCGAGGTCGACACGCGGCAGTTCGAACGGGCGATCGTGGACGGACGTCCGCGCGAGGCGCTGGAGTTGTGGCGGGGCAGCCCGCTGGCCGACGTCGGCGACGCGGAGTTCGCCCGCGCGCCGATCGCCCGGCTGGAGGAGCTCCGGGCGACGGCGATCGAGGCGCGGATCGATGCTGACATCGCCGCACGGCAGGACGTCATCGCCGAGGTCGAGGAGTTGACGGCGGCGCAGCCGCTGCGCGAGGGCCTGCACGCCCGGCTGATGCGGGCCCTGACGGCGAAGGGCCGCCAGGCCGACGCCCTCGCGGTGTACGACCGGGTGCGCAAGCTGCTGGCCGACCAGCTCGGCGTGGATCCCGGGCCGGAGCTCCAGGAGGCGCATCTCCAGGCGTTGCGGACAACGTCGACCCGGTCGAACCTGCCGGCCCGGCTGACCAGCTTCGTCGGCCGTGACCTGGAGTTGACCCAGGTGACGCGGGCGTTGGCCGGCGCGCGGCTCGTGACGCTGACCGGGACCGGCGGCGCGGGCAAGACACGGCTGGCTGTCGAGGCGGCGGAACGGTTGCTGGCCGATTTCCCGGACGGCGTCTGGCTCGTCGATCTCACGTCGACCACGGACGTCACGGTCGCGACGCGGGAGGCGCTGCGCACGGCGGACCATCCCCGCGACTACCTGGCGACCCGGAATTCCCTGCTGGTGCTGGACAATTGCGAGCACGTGATCGATGCGGCCGCGGACTTCGCCGCCGACCTGCTGACAGCATGCCCGCGGTTGAAGGTCCTGGCCACAAGCCGTGAGCCGCTGAGCATCACCGGCGAGACGCTGTGCCCGCTGCGACCGCTGGCCGACAGCCAAGCCGTGGCTCTGTTCACGGACCGAGCTCGCGCGGTCAGCCCGGACTTTCGCGCCGACGAGTCCATTGTGGACGTCTGTCGGGCGCTGGACGGCCTGCCGCTGGCGATCGAGTTGGCCGCAGCCAGGCTGCGGTCGCTCACGCCGGCGCAGCTCGTGGCCCGACTCGGCGACCGGATCGGCTTGCTGGACAAGGAAACGCGGGCGGCGCCGCAGCGGCATCGCACCCTCCGGGCTGTGATCGACTGGAGCTGGGACCTGCTCGACAACAGCGAGCGCACGCTGTTGGGCCGACTGTCGGTGTTCGCCGGCGGGGCGACGCTGGGCGCGATCGAGCAGGTCACCGACGGCACCCTCGACCAGCTGACGTCCCTTGTGGACAAATCACTGGTCTTGGCGAGTGAGGAGCGATACCGGCTGCTGGAGACGATTCGCGAGTACGCTTCGTCCAAATTGGACGGTGACGAGACCCGGCAGCGGCACGCGATCTACTACACGGAGCTGGTCGAGCGGGCCGAGCCGTTGCTGCGGGGGCCCGAGCAGGCGGTGTGGCTGGCCCGGCTCACCGCCGAGCGGGCCAACCTGGACCTGGCGATGTCACCACGCATGTTCACCGCCCGGCTCTGGCTCTGGCTGCTGCTGGCCCGGTTGCAGGATCCCTTGCGCTGGGCCGAAACCGTCGACACCGACGAGGCCCGGCTGCTCCGCGCGCCGACCGAGGAGCTGCTGGACCGGCTCGCCCTCGAGGACGGCCCGGCGACGCTGGTGCTCGTCGTCGTTCGCAGCGGCGCGAATCCTCAGCGGCTGGGCGGCATCGCCACCCGGCTCAGCGCCTCCGGCGACCCGTGGCGGCGGGCCGCCGGCGAGCTGCTGCACGGTTACGTGGCGTCGGAGATCAGCGACGGCGGCGTGCCCCGAGCCGAGCGGCATTTCGCCCGGGCCGCAACGGCTTTCCGCGCACTCGGTGATCAGATCGGGCTCACCTACGCCCTGACGTTCCTATCCATCGCGCAGTCCAGTCGCGGAGCCAACGAAGCCGCGCTGACGTCCGTCACCGAGGCACTGTCGATCGGCGCGCACGTGCCGACGCTGCTGCACGTCCAGTCCGCGCAACTCCAGGCCCGCACCGGTGACATCGCGGGCGCGCGGCAGGTGCTCGAGCGGGCCGAACGCAACACTCCCGCCGACGATTCCGTTTCCGTGGCGCGGATCCGCAACGCCCTCGCCGAGCTTGCCCGCCTCGACGGGCAGCTCCCCCAGGCCGTCGCCTGGCATCGCTCGGCGTTGGATGTGGATCACGACGCCGCGCCCTCGCAGTTCTTGGCCCTGCTGCGGATGAACTACGCCCTGACCCTCACGGCGATGGGGGAACGGGCGGAAGCCGGCCGCCAGCACGAGATCGCCGTGGAGTTCGCCATGCGGACCAAGGACGCCCCCGCGCGGGCCGTGATCCTGGAGGCGCAGGCCGCGTGGTTCGAGGAGGGCGGCGAGCCGGCGAAGGCGGCCGAGCTGAGGGCCAGGGCCGCCGAGCTCCGCGGGTGAGGAAAGCCGCCGGTGCCGAGCAGCCCCCGAATCCAGCCTAGACCCCGAACCTGGCAACCGGCCTCGCCGCGATCTTGGTCGACCTCACCCGCCCCGCGTTCCCAGGTTGATCTGGTTGGATTGATTCGGGGGCAGCTCGTTTCGGCCTGCGGCGCGAGCCGGATCGCCCGTCGAGGCCTGGCCCCGCTACCAACGGTCGAGGTACTGCCGGACGTCCGCCGCATCGGTGGCGATCATGCCGATGTAGCCGTCGGGCCGCACAACGACGTAGGCGTCCTCGATGTCGTACGCGGGGGCGTCGGTGACGGCGATGCCACCGGGGTAGGAGACGCCGAAGGTCAGCACGGTGAACCCGGGACCGCGAAGGGCCTCGTGGATGCGAACGGAGCCGGCGAGACCGTCGGGGGCGCGGTCGCCGGCGGTCAAGGAGCCGACAACCGGCCGGGTGTCGACGGAGAGCTCGGAATCCCGGTAGTGCAGGCCGAGCTGCCGCAGCACCGGATCGCTGCGGTCCATGGCATCGGTCCGCCGATCGACGCCACGGTTGAACAGCTTCTGGCTGATGCCCAGCACCTCGGCGGCGACGGGCAGGCGCTCGGCCTCGTAGCTGTCGAGCAGCTCCTCGGACCCGAGGGCGAGCTTCCACCCCAGGTTGTAAGCGTCCTGCACGCCGGTGTTGAGCCCCTGCCCACCGGCGGGAGTGTGCACGTGGGCGGCGTCGCCGGCCAGGAAGACGCGACCGACGCGGTAGCGGTCGACCATGCGAACGTTGGCCCGCCACTGGCTGGACCAGCCGACGTCGGTGACGGTGAAACCGCTGACCGACCGAACCAGCCCGGCCAGGTCGTCCGTGTCGACCCGGGAAGTGGTGAGCTGGAAGGTGTCGGTGCCGGCCATCGGGCACAGCGCCAGCACGGGACCCTCGGCGTTGGTCCAGATGTGCCAGTGGTCGCGGTCGAGGCCCTCGACGCGAACGTCGGCGATCCGGAGCCGGTGCTGCTCCAGGGTTTCGCCGGCGAAGTCGACCCCGGTGGTCTTGCGCACGACGCTACGGCCGCCGTCCGCGCCGACGAGGTAGCGGGCCCGCACGGGCTGCCCGTCCAGAACCGCGGTGACGCCGGCGGCATCCTGGGTGAAGCCCTGGAACTCGACGCCGCTCTCGACCCGTCCGCCGAGCTCCGCCAACCGCGCACGCAGGATGGCCGTCGTGCGCCACTGCGGCAGCATCAAGGGATTCGGGTACGGGACATCGGGCCGCGGGTCGACACTGGGGGCCATCACGCGCTCCCACGCGACCTGCCCGTCCTGATAGCCCCGCATCGGCGGATAAGGACCGCCGTGCTCATGAGCGGCGTCGATCACGCCGAGGTCGGCGAACACCTCGAGCGTCCGGGGCTGGATGCCCTTGCCACGGGAGCCGGCGAAGTCGGTGTCACGGTCGACGATGCGATGCGCCACGCCCCGCCGCGCGAGGTCGACGGCCAGGGTGAGCCCGGTCGGACCGGCTCCGATGATGAGAATGTCGGTGTCCATGACCGACACCGTGCCCCGGCCCGCTGTCAGGCCACCGACAACGCGCTGTCAGCGCGCCGACCGGCCGGTGTCGACGAGGAAGTCGTCGAACAGGTTGGGCAGGTAGGCCACCAGCAGTCCCAGCGCTGAGAAGGCGCCGCCGACCGGGTTGAGCCGAGACAGCGCCCACGCGAAGGCGCAGCCGCGATAGGCCGGCACGGGCGTGGTGACATCGGTGAACCAGCTCAGGAACGGCATGCGCAGCTCGCGGATGCGCGGATTGACCAGCGGTCCGCCCAGCGCCAGCAGCGCGGTCGGCTCGTTGCGCATGCCCCAGCGGTACACCTGGGAGAACTGGAAGAACCGCCATTCGGCGGCGGTCGGCGGCACGCCGATGGCGCGGGCCAGGGCCAGTCCGTGCTCGGTGGCGGCCTGCTCGGCCCGGCTCCAGGCGGCGTCGTGCACGCTGCGCCGGTCCAGCTCGCCGTCACTGAGCCGACGTAAGTAGGTAGCCCATTCGGTCGAGCCAGGATTGCCGAACGTGTCCTCGGACAGGCCGAGCGCGATGGCCGTGCCGCGCTCGAGACCCTCCAGAATGGACGCGTCCACAATGGACATCCAGCTGCCCGGGCGGGCCAGGTCGTTGTCCCGGAAGAATTCGAGCACACCTTCGATGTTGCGCCATCGACATGGGTCGATACCCAGTCGGCCGGCCCACTCCGACTGGGTGTCGCGCAGGAAGTCCAGGCGGTCGGCCACATTCATGTGGTCGAGCTCGGCGATGGTGCGACCGAGCGGGCGCTTCGCGACCCCGCGGGCGCGCGGCAGCGCGACCGGCGCGACTGACGCGCAGGTGTCGGCGATCACACTTCGGGCGTACACGCACGGCTCCCCGGTGGGCACGACAAGACAACGTCCGAAAATCGTATCCGCCCCGAATGGATGCACCTGTCGTCACATTGGGCGAACCACTGCGGCCGACCAGCGGATCTTGGGAAAAGCCCAGGTCACCGCTTCTGTCTAGTGTGGTCGGTCACGTAACGATGCGGAAAAGTCCTTGCGTGCCACAAGAAGATCGCCACGTACAGTGTTCTTCGGTCGACGGAGCGCACTGATCCGCCGCCGCCGCGCTCAACTCCACAATGGACCGAGCACGCGATCCCTTTCTGTCGAAGAAGATCACGTTGCGGCAGCGGGCTTCAGCCAGGCCCGCCGTACGGGCTAAGCCGATCGGTTCATCTCTGGAACCGGTAGACCGCCGCGCCGCGCGAGTTCTCGGCCCGCCGCGCGTATCGGCTCAGGAACGAGTCGATGGACGCGCGGGTGCGGGTCAGCGCGGCCGCCGACTCGGCGAGCACCGTGGCCCCGTTGGCGGTCAGGTGGTACATCCGCCGCGCCGGTCCCGGCGTGGCAGTGGTCCAGCTGGAACACACCAGCCCGGCCCGCTCCAGGTTGCGCAGCGCGCGATAGATGCCGCTGGCGTCGTTGTCCACGCCGCACAGCAGGCGCAGCCGCTCGATGAGCTCGTAGCCGTGGTCCGGCCGCTCGTCGAGCAACAGCAGCAGGCATGGTTGGACGAAGTTGCGCGGTTCCCCGTCGCGCATCAGGCGTCTCCTCCTGCTGAATTCATGGCGGCCTCCACGTCGAATTCTCGCCCGTGACCCCGACCAAGGATAAAACCGAATGGCGGCGGCGGACAGGGAGACCGCCGCGTCCAATCGGGTACCGCACGAGCCTCGTTCACCGGGTAAATCAAGGATGCAGCCGCCGAAAGGTAGAGCGTGCTCTGGGCCGACCGGAACAACCGGAACCCATTTGGCCTGATAACCTGCGGCCGCCGCCGACGACACCGGTACGGTTCAACGATGACCGCGATGTCCCCGGCGCGGCTGGCGGAAACGTTCGCCCGCATCGCCGATACCCTCGTCGACGACTTGGACCATGTTGAGTTCGCTCGATTTCTGGCCGCCCGCGCGCGGGAAACGTTGCTCGTGCCCGCCGTTGGCGCTGTTCTCGTCGACCATCGCGGACAACCCCACATCGGACACTCCGCGCCCGATCGGCTGGCCGGTTCGCCATTGTGGCCGCTGCTGCGCGGCGACGGGCCGAGCATGGAGTGCCACCGCACCGGAACTGCGATCGTGGTGCCGGACACCGACCAGCGAAACAACCGATGGAACCGTTTCCTCGCGGAGGCGAGGGCGGCCGGCTTCGGCTCGCTGACCGCGGTGCCGTTACGCGTGCGGGAAACCACGATCGGAGCCTTGACAGTGCTGCGGGCCGAGCGCGGAACGCTGTCGGATCAGGACAGTCGAATCGTCGAGGCGATGGCGCTGACCGCCGCCGCCGGCGTGCGCAGACTTGAGGAGCTGACGCAGGCGCAAACGCTCGCCGCGCAGCTCCAGACCGCGTTCAGCAGCCGAATAGTGATCGAACAAGCCAAAGGCGTCCTGGCCGAACGGCACGGCAGCTCGGTGGACGGCGCATTCGGCGCTCTTCGCGAGTACGCCAGGCGGCGCAACCTGCGCCTGTCCGAGCTCGCGAACGCCGTGGTCGCCGGATCGGAGCAGGTGCCACCGCTGCCGCCGGCATCGAAGTGATCTTCGTCCTGATGGGTTGCGACGTTAATTCACGGGGTGCATCGTTGACCCTGAATGGCCGAATTCACCGCGCATTGTCGCCGGCACTCGCCCATCGCACCGCTCCGGACCCTGGCGGATCACCACTGAAGTCGTGAGAAGTCCAGGGAGGTGTGCCGTGTCCGGGTGGGTGTCCGTCTCGGCCCGGCGGTCCGCGTACACCGGTGAGCCGTTGGGTCGGGCCAGCACCGCGGTCGGTGATCTGGCCGGCCACGGACTCGACTTCTGCTCGGCCGGCCAGCGCCGGTTCCGCACGCTGCTCGCCCTGCTGGCGTGCAATTCCGACGGCGCCGAGAACCAGTTGACGCGATGGCAACTCGACTGGTCGGTCGCCGGCCGCATCATCTACTCGCCGGAGCAACACGCCCTCGTCGTGCTGACGCCGATTCCGCACCTGCTGGCCTCGGCCGCGCTGGTGCATCCGGATCCGGTGCGGCGTCAGGGTTTGCCGGGGCTGCGGCCGCTCAACGCCCATCCGGACGGGTTGTGGTTCCGGCTGCGGCACGTGCCGACGCGCACGCTGCTGCGTATCGAAGCCGTCGAATCCGAGGGCACGGTGGTGCATCCGCAGGTGCCGATCGCGTGGGAGATCGCCAGCCGCAGCTGGGAGATCCTGCCCGAGGAGGACGTGGCGCTGCGATCGGTGCCGCCGATGCACGTGGACGCCGAGCAGTTGCTGGCCGGATTGCTGGTCCGGTTGGGGTCTGACGAGCCGGACGGCCGCTGGCACGTGGGCGCGACGCTGGCCCGCGCGCACCAGCGCGGCACTGCTTCGCCGCTGCGGTCGTTGTGGGGCCGTGGCCGGCACTGGCAGCTGGCCTGCCGGGATCGGGCCATCGTGACCGGCCTGTGCTCGGCCCTGACCGGCCCCGAGCTCGGCCTGGCCGGCGCGGTGCTGCTGGAGCGCACGAGGTCCACGGCCTTGATCGGCCACCGGGAGGCGACGCTGCGGCTGGTCGGTCCCGGATGACGGGCCGATCGGCCCGGCGGTCGTGTGCACGGCACTGCTTCCGATAAGGTCTATACCAATACCGCCAAGCTGCCGTGGCGGCAGTCGGACCCTGACGCCTAGTCCAGGAGGCACCCGTGTACCTGCTGCGCCACGCCCGGCTCGTGTTGCCGGGAGGAGTGGTCGACGACGGCCGCCTCGCCGTCGACGGCGAATGGATCACCGAGCTGGGCACCGGCGCCAACGGCGGCCCGCATGCCGGCACCGAGGTCGTCGACCTCACCGGATACGTGGTGGTGCCCGGCTTCGTGGACATGCACGTCCACGGCGGCGGCGGCGGCTCGTTCGGCGAGGACCTGGCGCAGTCGCGCAAGGTCGTGGAGTTCCACCGCTCCCACGGCACGACCACGACCATCGGCAGCACCGTCACGATGGCGCTGCCCGAACTGGAACGGGCCGTCGAGGCGTTGTCCGGCCTGGTGCAGGACGGCCTGCTCGCCGGCATCCACCTGGAGGGCCCGTTCATCAGCAAGGCCCGCTGCGGCGCGCACGATCCGGCGCTGCTGCGGGAGCCCGACGAGCACGTCGTGGCCAAGCTGTTGGAACGCGGGCACGGCGCGGTGAAGATGGTGACGCTGGCGACCGAGCTCAACGGCGGCCTGCGGGCCGTGCGGCAGCTGACCGACAACGGCGTGATCGCCGCGTTGGGGCACACCGATTCCAGCTACGAGCAGGCCCGCGAGGCCATCGACGCCGGCGTCGCCGTGGCCACGCATCTGTTCAACGCCATGCGTGGCCTGCACCACCGCGAGCCCGGTCCGATCGCCGCGATGCTGGAGTCGGAGACCGTCGCGGTCGAGCTGGTCAACGACGGCCACCACCTGCACGACGCCGCCGTGGAGCTGGCTTTCCAGGCCGCCGGCCACTCCCGCGTCTGTCTGATCACCGACGCGATGAGCGCCGCCGGCGCCGGCGACGGCAGCTACGAGCTCGGCCCGCTGGCCGTGAACGTGGTGGACGGCGTGGCCCGGCTGGCCGACAACGGCTCCATCGCCGGCTCCACACTGACCATGGACAACGCTTTCCGCCGGGCCGTGCTGGTCAACCAGATCCCGCTGGACCGGGCCTCGGTCGCCGCCTCCGGCACCCCGGCCCGGGTGCTCGGCATCGACGACCTCGTCGGCTCGCTGGAGGTCGGCAAGCGGGCCGACCTCGTCGTGCTGGACGACCGGCTCACCGTGGCCGGCGTGATGTCCCGCGGCAAGTGGATCACCGAGGTCCCCGCCCCCCTCACCACCGCTGACGTTCAGTAACCACCCCGATGTTGGGAAGGGACCATTCCTCCACTCCGAGTGGAGGAATGGTCCCTTCCCAACAAAAGAGCAGGGCGGGTGGTTACTGGGCGTGTTCGGCGCTGAGGGGCGGCCGGGGGTCAGGGCAGGTGGCCGGGTTCGGCGGCCGCGGACTGGGCCCGGACGCGCTTGCGCACGGCGTACCAGCCGAGCACCAGCAGCAGCACCACACCGGGGATGCTGTAGATCATGATCCGGCCGGCCGGCACGTCGAAGTAGCTCAGGGCCAGCACCAGCACCAGGAAGCCGAGCGTCAGATAGTTGGTGAACGGGGCCCACGGCAGCCGGTAGGCCGGCCGCTCGATCTCGCCGCGCCGGGCCTTGCGCTGCAACGCCAGGTTGCAGATCATGATCATCGACCACATGCTCAGGATGCCCAACGCCGAGAAGTTGAGCGCGATCTCGAACGACTCCCCCGGCACGAACAGGTTGAGCACCACGCCGAGCACGTACACGCAGGCGGTCAACAGCACTCCCCCGTACGGCACGCCGCCCCGGCTCATCACGCCCAGGAACCTCGGCGCGGAGCCGGCCGAGGACAACGACCGCAGGATCCGGCCGGTCGAGTACAGCCCCGAGTTGACGCTGGACAGGGCCGCGGTCAGCACGACGATGTCCATGATGCCGGCGGCCCCGGGCACGCCCAGCGAGGACAGGAACGTCACGAACGGGCTGACGTCCTTGTTGTACGAGCTGGACGGCATGAGCATCACCAGCAGCAGCACCGAGCCGACGTAGAAGATCGCGATCCGCCAGCCGACCGAGTTCACCGCCTTGGGGATCACCTTGCGCGGCTCGGCGGTCTCGCCGGCGGCCACGCCGACCATCTCGATCGCCGCGTACGCGAACACCACGCCCTGCAGGATCAGCACCGCCGGCAGCAGCCCGTGCGGGAAGAAGCCGCCCTGCTCGGCGATCAGCTGCGGCCCGGTCACGTGGCCGTCGACCGGCGTGCGGCCGACCAACACCACGATGGCGATCACCATGAACGCCACGAGCGCCAGGACCTTGATCGCGGCGAACCAGAACTCCAGCTCCCCGAACAGGGTCACCGACACCATGTTCACCGCGAGCACGAGCACCAGCGCGCACAGCGCCGGGATCCACTGCGGCACGCTCGGCCAGAAGAACTGCACGTACTTGGCCGCCGCCGTCACGTCGGCGACGCCGCTGCACGCCCAGTTCAGGAAGTACATCCAGCCGACGAAGAACGCCGACCGCTCGCCGAGGAACTCCCGCGAGTACGACACGAAAGAGCCGGAGCTGGGGCGGTGCATGACCAGCTCGCCCATGGCCCGCACCACGAAGAAGGCGAACACGCCGGCGATGGCGTAGACGATGGCCAGCGACGGCCCCGCGGTGACCAGCCGCCCGCCGGCCCCGAGGAACAGGCCGGTGCCGATGGCCCCGCCCATGGCGATCATCTGCACCTGACGGCTCTTGAGGCCCTTGTGGTAGCCGGCGTCGCCGTCGTCCACGGCGACGGTCTCCGAGGTGTGCGACATGGGGTCCTTTCGGCCGCGGATTACGCCGTTTGTAGCAGAGTGACGAACCGCTCACCCACGGGAGCCGTCGGTCACGGGGCGAACGTGACATCTGTCCCGGGCGAACGGACCGCCGGTGGGGCATGGTTTGCTCGTGGACGTGAGTGAGACGACGGGGGTGCGGCTGCGGGCGCCGCGGCATCGGATCAGCCGGAAGGCGATTCCGTACTGGACCGTGCGCGCGCTGCCAGGGTGGCTGGTGCTGCTGGTCGGCGAGGTGCTGTTCAAGGTGCTGCCGGACGACCCGCCCGGCCCGTGGCTGCTGATCGTGATCATCGTGACCGCGGCGCTGGCGCTGGTGCACCTGGCGGTGATGCCGAGCTGGCGCTACCGGGTGCACCGCTGGGAGGTCACGCCGACCGCCGTCTACACCCAGTCCGGCTGGCTGGACCAGGAGTGGCGGGTCGCGCCGCTGAGCCGGATCCAGACCGTGGACACCGAGCGCGGTCCGTGGGAGCAGGTGTTCGGCTTGGCCAAGGTCACCGTGACGACCGCGTCGGCGGCCGGCCCGCTGCACATCCACGGCCTCGACCTGGACGTGGCCCGCGGGCTGGTGGACGAGCTCACCGCGGCCACCGAGGCCAGCAAGGGCGACGCGACGTGAGCGAGCACCAGCTGGACATCGCGCCCGCGCCGCCGCTCAACGAGCCGCCGGAGTGGTTGCGGCTCAACGGGTTGATGGTGATCGTCAGCCCGCTCAAGGAGATCGTGCGGGCCGCGATCCCGCTGGTCGCGGTGTTCTTCGCCGGTGGCGGCGCGCACAGCTGGGGCCAGTGGCTGAGCCTGGCCGGCGTCGCGGTGCTGATCGCGCGCGGCGTCACGCACTGGGCGACCGCCCGCTACCGCATCACCGACGAGCAGGTCGAGCTGCGCTCGGGCCTGTTCAACCGCAAGACGCGGGCGGTGCCGCGGGACCGGATCCGCACCGTGGACATCACCTCGGAATGGCAGCACCGGCTGTTCGGGCTGAGTGCCCTGAAGATCGGCACCGGCCGTCAGGACAAGGGCAAGGACGACGAGCTGACGCTGGACGCCATCACCAAGACCGAGGCCGAGCGGCTGCGGACCCTGCTGCTGACCAAGACAACCGTGGTTCCGACACCGTCCGCTGTGGACAGTGCGCCAGCGTCGGAGTCCGAGCTGGTGCGGGTGGACCGGCGCTGGACCTGGTACGCCCCGTTCACGCTGTCCGGCATCGCCGTGGTCGCGGCGGCGTTCGGCGCGGCCTGGCACTTCGCCAACGATCTGCGCATCCGGCCGGACGACATCACCATCCTGCACGACGGGCTGGACCTGATCGGCACCGAGTCGCCGTGGGTGCTGATCCCGGCGGCGATCGTGGTGCTGCTGCTCGTCGCGACGATCGCCTCGGTGCTGGGCTACATCCTGTCCTACTGGAACTTCAGCGTGACCCGCGAGCAGAACGGCACCCTGCACATCCGGCACGGCCTGCTCAACACCCGGTCCGTGTCGATCGAGGAAGCCCGGCTGCGCGGCGTCGAGGTGAAGGAGACGCTGCCGCTGCGCCTGGTGCAGGGCGGCCGCGCCACCGCGGTGGTCAGCGGCCTGCGCACCGGCCGTGGCGACGAGCGCGGCGGCGGCCTGCTGCTGCCGGCGGCCCCGATCGCCGAGGCCCACCTCGTGGCGGCGAAAGTGTTGCGGGAGCCCACGGATCCGACGACCGCGGACCTCACGCCGCACCCGCGGGCGGCGCTGCGACGCCGGCTCACGCGGGCCGTGGTGTCGGTGCTCGCGCTGGCCCTGATCGCGTGGATCGGCTACCAGCTGGACATCCTGCCGTTCTGGGTGTGGATCGTGTTCCTCGTGCTGACGCCGTTCTCCGCGTGGCTGGGCCACGACCGGTACCGCAGCCTCGGGCACACGCTGCGCCACGGTTATCTGGTCAGCCGGTCGGGCTCGCTGGTGCGGGAAACGGTGGCCCTGCGGTCCGACGGCGTGATCGGCTGGCGGTTGCACGCCTCGTACTTCCAGCGCCGGGCCGGGCTGGTCACGCTGGTCGCGACGACCGCGGCCGGGCGGGGCGGCTACCACGTGACCGACGCCGGCACGAGCCAGGCGCTGGCCTTCGCCGACGAGGTCGTCCCCGATCTGGTGGCCCAGTTCCTGGAACCGGCCACATAGGACAAGTCCGGTGTTAGGGTCCGATTCATGTCGTGGATTCGGGGGGCCGCCGCCGCGCTGGCGGTTCTGACGTTGGCCGGCTGCGCCAACGCGATCGAAGGACAGGCGGAGCCGATTCTCGGCGCGCAGAGCAAGGTGAAGGGTCCGCCGGACCGGGACGGCGACGCCGTGCTCAACGCGCTGCGGGTGCTGGACGCGTGCGCGCTGCTGGACGGCCCGGGCATGGCCGCCGCCGGCCTGCCCGGCAACGCGCACCCGATCGCGCGCGGGCCGCACTCCTGCTCGTTCAGCGTGGACCGGATCCTCGGCGACACCGTCGACGTGCTGGTCGGCGAGAAGACCTTGTTCGGCAACAAGTACCACGAGCTGCCGGTGACCATCGCCGGGGCCAAGGCGTATGTGGACGACCGGGCGCTGAGCGGGCACCAGGACTGCTCCGTCGACATCCCGGTCAGCTTCGTCATGTCGGTGGCGGTCCGCTCCGAACCCGGCTACGAGTCCAAGACCAATGCCTGCGAGCAGGCCAAGGCGGCGGCCGCGGGCGTGATCGCCAAGCTGGGCAACCCGGACGCGGTCACCGTGCCGGCGTCGCGACCGCTGGCCAACTGGGACGGCTGCTCGCTGCTCACCGCGGCACTGCCCGACCTGGACCCCAAGAAGGTCGCGCTGGACCTGTACTCGGCGCAGTCGCCGTACGACAGCTGCTCGGCCCGCCAGGACGACGGCAACGGCAAGTCGACCGAGCTCGGCGACCTGGAAGTCAAGTACGACTCGGATCCGTTGTCCGGGGCCAATCGCACGCCCAAGCAGGTCGGCGACAAGACCGCCAACGTCTCCGACATGAGCACCTCGTGCTACGTCGAATGGGGCCTCGGCCCGTCCGGCTCGGCCGACAAGCTGTACGACACGGTGGTCGTCGAGGTGAAGCTGAAGGGCTGCGACAACGCGACCGCGCTGGCCGTGAAGGTCCAGAAGGCGCTGGCCGGGCCGACCCCCGGCAACGCCAAGCCGCAGCGGCCGCTGCCGTACAAGCCCGACGAGCCCGACACCGACGCCGTCGGCGCCTGCATCGACTTCTCCCAGGACGACGGCAACTGCGCGCCGTACCAGCCGTTCACGCTGCCGGCCTCGTTCGCCGCCTGGTTCCCCAGCACCGACAGCCAGCCGGCCATCGGCTGCGCGTTGGCCGTGGACGCGGTCAAGGAGGTGTTCGGCGACACCTTCAAACCCGTGGTGTGGGGCCAACACTGCTTCTTCGTCGAACCGACACATTCGACGACCATCACCATCGACGTGGCCACCACCTACGCGCCGGCCAAGTACGGGGCCCGGGAAGACCTGTACTCCAACGTGCAGACGGTGTCGGTGTCGGGCAAGCAGGCCAAGTCGTTCACCAACACCATCCACACCGCCAAGCCCGGGCACCCGGCCTACGACGAGTACGACGTCTATGTGTCGCCGCACAACGACATCAACCAGCCGGGCATGATCGCCGGGCTGGCCAAGGCCGACCCGCCGCGCGGCAGCAACGAGGACGCGGTGGCCGACGTCAGCAAGCTGCACGACCTCGACAAGGTCATGGCCAAGGTCATCGCCGAGCACGTGAAGTGAGCGACGGCCCGTTCCCCTGCGGGGAACGGGCCGTCTTCGTCGGCTCTCAGCCCTGGTTCTGCGGCAGCTGCTGCTGCGCCGGCTGCTGGGCGGCGGTCTCGTGCTGCGCCTGCAGGGCCTGCGACTGCTCCTTGGACAGCTCGCTCGCGAAGCCGCAGTACGTGCACTGCAGCTGATAGCGGCTGCTGATCGGGAACAGCGGGATGAAGAACAGCGTGAACTTCGTGGTGAACTTGCGCAGCGCGTGCGCCGCCGGGTTGTGGCAGTTGTTGCACACCAGCATGGTCATCAGCAGCTGCTGCACGGTTCTGCGGGTACCCCAAATCAGGAAGAACACGGTTTTCTCCACCCCTAGATCGGATTCTCGGCCGGATATTACAGCGCCTGCCACCCGTTCGGGTCGACACCGCCGGGAATCTCGGCCGCCGCCTCGTACGGCTCCCGGCTGAAGATGAACGTCGCCAGGTCCAGGTGGCTGACGGAGCCGTCGACGCGGCGTACCACCCGCAGCGTCTCGCCCGCGTAGTAGCCGTCCAGGCCGATCCAGGTGTCCTTGCCGGTCGGCCGGAACCGCGACGCGCGACCGCCCCCGCCGGTGATCGGCGTGAGGCTGATCCAGCCGTCATGCATCAGCCGCAGCGCCCGCGGCGCCGGACCCCAGTACCAGGTGCCGGTCAGGGCCAGCAGTTCCGG
Source organism: Kutzneria sp. (assembly GCA_036403095.1). Classification (GTDB taxonomy): domain Bacteria; phylum Actinomycetota; class Actinomycetes; order Mycobacteriales; family Pseudonocardiaceae; genus Kutzneria. The sequence continues at coordinate 45,282 of DASWRQ010000137.1, forward strand.
ATCGGCCGCGGGCAGCGGCGCCCACTCGACCGGGATCGGCGGCTCCAGCGTCGCCAGGATGTCGATCAGGTCCGCGCACAGCGACGGGACGTCGACGCCGGTGGTGGTGTTGGTCATGGCGATCGCCGCCGTGCCGGACTCGGCGTGCGTCCACACCGTGGCCAGGAAGCCCGGCATCGAACCGGTGTGCCCGGCCAGCTTGCGGTTGCGGTTGCGGGCCAGCTGGAAACCGAGGCCGTAGCCGCCGGTCCACTGCTCGCCGTCCTCGACGACGGCCGGCTCGCGCATCTCGGCCACGGTGTCCGGGCGCAGCAGGCCGCCCGTGTCGCCGCCGACGAACCGGGCCCAGCGCGACAGGTCGGTCAGCGTCGACCACAACTGGCCGGCCGGGGCCATCGACACGGCGTCGTGCGCCGGCTCCGGCAGCAGCACGTCGGCCCACGGGTGCACGGCCAGGCCCTCGGCGTGCGGC